>CALVGJ010000031.1 GCA_944327045.1 uncultured Desulfovibrio sp. | reverse complement strand
GGCCCCCGTCACGGTCCTTGCAGCCGCGACATATGTGAAGGTGTCGCTCGCAAGGACCGTGCCGGGAAATCCTGCTTGACTTGTTGGACTGCCTCAAAAAATCTGCGAAAAATTCTGGACACTACCTGCCGCCGCCTCGCATTTTGCCTTTTCAAAGACAAAATACCTTAAAGAGAAGAGCACGTGAACGTGCGTGGCAAGCTGCTGCTCGCTCTTGTGCGACAAAATAAGGAAAAGGGTGGAGAGAGGAACACTGCCGGCCTGCGGGAGAAGGGCTGATTCCCCGATGTCGCTGACATTGGAAAAAACGTGAGCGGCGCCGAAATACGTTTGCCGTTCAGGCCTCGGGCAATCAGGCCGGGCAAACGCCTGTCGCATATGGCAGTTCTCAGCAGACTGCCGGTGTATGTCGGGGAGCTGAGAGTATTTTCATGTTGCCGATGCGCTGCAGATTGCGTGCTCGATGTCCGTCGCAACGGCATACATGCAAGGGAGAGGCTGATACTTGACGGGGGGGAGTGAGCAGACCTTCAGCTTTGAGGTCATAGAGCGTTCTGCCAGTGAAAAAGGCAAAACGCGAGACAAAGCACAGTGCCGTCGAGCCAGACAGCGCGGAAAAATTGTTTTTTCCGCGAAACGACAGGTCGTGCAGTGCGGTTCAGTCCGAGGGGAGCTGTCGTCTGTTCGCTGTGACAGCGGGAGGCAATGACAGGTGAATCGCTCCCGGCAGGAGACCGGGAGACGTCCGTTCCTGCCTGAGCCTCGGCAGTTGCCGGCTGCCGTTTTAGAGCAATTCCACATTGAAAATGTGGATTGCTCTGGTAGTCGCGAGAGCGATTACCCGCAACCGAACACACGGAAAAACCACGCTTTTTCCGTGGTGTGAGGGCAGCGTCAGCAGGGAAATTGGACACAATTTCCATGCGAATCCGCTTTAGGACTGTCGGCATGTCCCGCGCGAAACTGATGCCAGCTCAGGCGGAAGGTTGACGCTGAATAAGCTTGCCTACCCATTTCCGAATCTGTTCCAGATCGGACTGATGATTTTTTTCGCAGGCTTCCAGCAGCGTCCGCAGGGTCTGTACCTCTTTCCAGAGTTCCGGCGTCTTTTCCGTCTGTTCCGTGCCGCTGCCGCCTTCGGGCAGGGGCATGCGTTCGACCAGCAGGCGCAGAATCTGGAGCATACCTTCAAGAGCAGTGGTTTGCCGTTCCAGCAACTGAAGGACGACGGGCGACTCCGGCAGGGGGAATGTTTTTTGCGGCGTCATGGACGCCACAGGACTTGCGGAGACAACCTGGATATCCTTTTTTTCGTGGGCGGGCGGCAGCGACATGCTCAGGGAACGTATCTCCACATTGCGCGGAAACTGCGTGGCCAGCAGCTCTTCCACACTGGCGGCTGTGCGGGATTTTTGCATTTCTTCCAGCACGAGGGCAATGACCTCCAGCGTTTCGGGACGGTAGCGGCGACGGCGGCCTTCCCCTACGCTGGGAATGTGCTCGGCAAAGCGTTTGCAGTAATAACGTGCCGTGGATTCGGGCAGATCAAAGTGCCGGGCAATATCGGCAATGCTGAGCAGGGAAGATTCCTGCTGAGTGGAAGTGGTCATGAGGTCTCCTGTCGGCAAGGGCAGGCCGGGAGGCGCTGCCTGCTGCATACGATGGAAACATGGGTGTCACAATGAGGACGCTCTCCCGACGGTGTGCCGCCGGGAGAGACGACATCAGCCTTGATTCGTCAGTCCGAGAGCTGCCGGAGCAATGCCCGCAGGCGGAAAAACCGCGGTTTTTCCGCTTACTTTCGGCCGGGCGGCGCTGTGCCGCCGCCACGTGCCTTTCCTTTAAGGAGGCAAGACGGTCTAGCGGGCCACACGCCGGACAGACACAAGCTTCTTGCGCCAGTAATCAATCTTGATGCTTTCTTCCCTTACACGTTCGCCGCGCCGCGGGCTGTGAATGAACTTGTCTCCTCCGGCGTAGATACCGGTATGGAGTCCTCGGGGACTGTTGCCCGTGCGAAAGACCACAATATCGCCGGGTCGGGCCTGACTGCGCGCCACGGCACGTCCGGTGCGGGCCTGGTCAACCGTAATGCGCGGCATTTCCAGACCGTTTTGCCGGTAGGCCCAGTAAATGAGTCCCGAGCAGTCAAACCCCTTGGCAGGAGAAGCTCCGCCGGAACGATATTTCTTGCCTACCTGTGAATACGCTGTCTTGAGCACACGTTGTGCCTGGGCTGCGGTTATATCATCTTTCGGCGAGCTGGACGCCCCGAAAAAGCCGCAACCCGAAAGCAAAAAGGCCGAATAGAGGCTCAGGAGAGTCAGGGAGGATGTTCGCCACCATCTGTACATAGGACACCTGTAATATGTATGGCTGCCATTGAAGAAGGATCAATGGCTGTACGTTCATTTGCCCGCCTGCTCCGGCGAGCATTTTCAGTTTACCTGATAAAAATGGATTTTCAAGAAAAAAATCAATAGGTTATCTCTAGAAAAAAACTTGAGTTTGTCCATAAAGACTTCAGAGTCCGGCAGGATGCGCATACGGACGGTTCGTGCGGGAAAGGGAGAATGCGGGACAGGCGGCGGGGAGCCGCACGCGGCGTGATGTATGGGCGCTTTGCCGTTGAAAAAGGCAGGACGCGGGGCGGCAGCACAGCGCCGTCCGTCCAAGGTGAGCGGAAAATGCGTTTTTCTGCAAAACGACAGGCCGTATGGCGTGAAAAGCAAAGCGTTTCACCCGGCAAATGCTCATGAACAGCTTGCGCGGACGGCGCAGGCGAAATGCGCACGAACGCCGCCGGGAAAAGTACATAAAAAAACAGCGGCGGGAGACTGGCTCCTGCCGCTGTGATCGATATGAGGAAAAAAAGAGGAAAAAGCGGATACGGCGCGCGGGAATGCGTCAGGCCGTCCGGTGCATGGCCCGGCGAACGGCGGCGACCTTGCCGACGATGTCTTCGGCGCCGACCAGCTCGGAAACGAGGGCGCAGCATTTGGCGCCATGAGCCGCCACCTCGGCGATGTTATGTTCCTTGATGCCGCCGATGGCCACAAAGGGCGTGCTGATGTTGGCCGCCACCCAGTCCAGATAGGCATAGCCCACGGGCGCGGTCACGTCCTCCTTGGTCTGGGTGGCGAAGATGGGTCCGACGCCCAGATAATCCGCTCCGAGGCGGACGGCTTCCCTGGCCTGTTCCGGGCAGTGCGTGGAAAGGCCGATGCACATCTTGCTGCCCACCAGCGCCCGCACATCCGGCAGGGGGATGTCTTCCTGTCCGATATGCACGCCGTCGGCCTCGGCCAGCATGGCGAGATCAATGTGGTCGTCCACAATGAAGCAGGCGCCCGCCTCTCGGGTGAGGCGGCGCATGAGGCGGCACTGTTCCAGCATCTCGCCGCCCTTCAGTTTTTTTTCCCGGTACTGGATAATGCGCACGCCCGCGGCCAGCAGGGCGGACACCACGGTCTCCAGCGGCCGCCCCAGAGAAAGGCGGGAGTCGGTCAGGGCATAAATATCGGTTTCATTGGGCAGAATGACGGGCATGGGGACTCCTAGGATTTGAAGGAAAGCCAGAAACGGCGCAGGCAGCTTTTCAGCAGACGCCAGGGACGAAAGGACGTATGCAGCAAGTGCGCGGGAACACGAAAATCCTCCACGGCGCATTCCGCAGGCTGGAGGAGGGGATAGCGCGGACGGCAGCCGTTGGCAAGGCAGTCGGCATGTCCCCGGCGCATCAGAGCCGCAGCCAGCGGCACATCTTCCGTGGGGCAGCCGAGGATGGTGCACAGGGCTTCGTCCAGCGCCACGCAGGATGAAGAAGCGGCCAGCAGGCCGAGCGGAAAGGGGGCCCCGTTGGAAGGGCCGGTTCCGTGCATGGCGATGATGCCGTCCAGCAGTCCGGCGGCTGGGGGCAGGGCGCTCTGGAGGGCTGCCAGACAGGCGGCAAAAAAATCGGGGTCCTGCCCCTGTGCGGTATGGATGACGGCCTTGCGCAGGCCGCTGACGCAGCCGAAAAGATTCTTGACGCTCAGGGTCAGGCGCATCTGGGAATGCGCCTTGACGCGGGCCGCCGAAAGGATGAGGTCGCTTTCCAGCGCAAGGCGGCTGACCGGAAAGTGGACGCCCGTGTCCAGCGCAAGACGCTGCGGGGCGTCCAGCGCTTCCACCCGCAGACCCAGCGGCGCGAGGGCGTCCGACAGACCGATCTTGCGGGCCACGGCCGAAGCCGTCCCGAAACCGGGCGAATCCGCCACGCGGACGTGCGCACCCTGATCCAGCAGCCAGCGGCACGCCGACGCCACCACGGCCGGACTGGTGCAGGCCAGCGGACGGGCCGTCACCAGATTGGGCTTGAGCAGGACATGCTTGCCGTAAAGGCCCCGCAGGGGAGCTTCCTCCGCGCAGGCATCCAGCAGCTCGGGCAGTACCTTTGGCGTTTCGCCCCCATGCGGACAGCGGACAAGGGCCACTGCAGGACAACGGCAGCTCCCGGAGACGGGAGGCGTCGCGGGAGGCAGGACGGAGGAGGGCGCTTCATCGGCATACATGGGAGCACTATGCCGCCCGCTGTGGGGCTTGTAAAGCCTCCCTCGGCAATTCTTTACAGGGGGACGTGCACGCTTTTCAAGGGCCGGGTCTTGGAGTAGGCTCCTCCTGTTTCCGAAACTGGAGCCCGCTTGCCGGGCACATCCCCATATTTCTAGCTGAGCGGAGGGAGGAATGCCTCGTTATCTGCGTTTGTGTCTGACCGTGCTTGCGGTCTGCACCCTGTTCATGTGTGTTCAACCCGTTACGGCGGGCTGGGCGGCAGACGCTCCGCCTGCCGATACAAAGGCTGATGCCGATGCCCCGCAGAAGGACGGCGCAGCCGATGCGGAGAAAAAGAAGGAACCTGACAAGCCCGCGCCGGACCCGTGGGGAGATATCTGGGAAGGGCAGCGCGATTACCTGATTCGCGTCATCAGTGAAGTCCGCCAGATGGACTCCCAATTTTCGGGGCGCATCACCAGCCTTTCGGTCAGCGAGGAAAATGAGGCTCGCCGCCTGCTGGTGCTGGCCAATACTTTCAAAAAATGGCCCAATGCCCTGGAGGCCGTGGATCGCCGTCTCGGTCTGACGTATCGTCGGGTACAGAGTCTGCTGGAGCAGCCTTTGCAGGAGAGGATACAGGTGCAGACTCTGCTGGAGCGCATGCGTACCCTTTCGGCCTCCCTGCCGGACGATACCCAGAATGCCGGCCCGGAAATCAAGGGCTACGCCAGGGATATCCGGCAGGCGCGCAGCCGTCTGGAAAGTCTGCTCAAGCGCTATGACACGGCGCTTGCTCCGGCACAAAGCCTGCTGCGTGATCTGGCGGCCGCCCAGAAGGACATTAATGCCCTGCTGCCCGGTTTGTGGAAAAACTACTATCTGAGCGGGGCTGTTTCCTATCTCAATCCAGAGACCTGGGGCAAGGTGCTGCAGCAGCTCCAGCTTTTCACGCAGGGGATCAAGCTGCGTCTGCCCGTGGAGCTGCCCACCACCAGCGAACAATGGAAAAGCGTCGTCCTGCGCCTTTTCCTGAGTCTCGCCTTCAGCCTGCTCATTGTCCTGCTGCTGCGCCGCCGCTGCCGGAGCTGTCGCACGGACATGACCATGAAGCACCTTATCAACGTCAGCATCCCCTGGCTCCTGCTGGGCATGAGCGTGCTGACCGCATCCCTGTCCGCGACGGATGATACGTTCCGGCTGTTCCTGGCCGTGGGGAATCTCAATATCATCGTGGCCCTCGTCTTTCTGGCCTGGGATTTGCGGCGGCTGCGTCATACCGAGGTGCCGGCGGAGCCGTCGCCGTTCTGGCGGCTCATACCGCTGACCTTTGCGGCCTATATCCTGCTCTATGTGCCGCTGCCGCAGGCAGTGGCGGTGGTGGCCTGGATTGCTTCCATCATCGTGTACATGGTTGTGCAGCGCAAGCGCCGCTTTGATACGGATTTCGGCCCCATGCAGCTGGAGTCCTCCGTCTGTACCGGTTTGCCCGTGGTCTTGTGGATAGTGCTGGTGCTGGCCCTGCTGGGGCTGCACGTCTACAGCATGGCGATCTATCTGCTGTATGCCTCGGTTTCGCTGGCCATTCAGCTGGGCATGGGCAGCATGTCCATGATCAACAGAATCAATGTGCAGCTCAACAAGGAAGGCGGAACCGCCGCCCTGACCAGCGTGCTGCTGGCGCTGGCCGCGCCGCTCATGCTGGTACTGGCGGTCTGCAGCATCGGTCTTTGGGTCATCACGCTGCCGGGCGGCTTCTACATTCTGCAGGACTATGTCCTGCAGGGGGTGGATGTGGGCAGCACGCGCTTCAACGTGGTGCAGGTGCTGCTGATTTTCAGCATGTTCTTCATCACCCGCACGGCCGTGCGCATGGCCTGCCGCTTCCTCGGCCGTCTGCCCGAAAAGGGCATGACCATCGACGCCACGCTCATCCAGCCGCTCCAGACCGGCGTCACCTACGCGCTCTGGGCCTTCTTCGGTCTGTTCATGCTTCGGGCGCTGGGCATGGAACTGAGCAATCTGGCCATGGTTGCCGGTGGTCTTTCCGTCGGTATCGGTTTCGGTATGCAGACCATCATCAACAACTTCCTTTCCGGCCTCATCCTCATTTTCAGCCGTACCATGCAGGAGGGCGACGTGGTGGAAGTGGGCAACACCACGGGCCGGGTACGCAAGATCAGCGTCCGCGCCACCATCGTCGAAACCTACGATAACGCCATCATCTACGTCCCCAACGCGGAATTCGTCTCCAGCCGTCTCATCAACTGGACGCGCAACAGCCGTTCCGTGCGCCTGCAGGTGGACGTGGGCGTGGCCTACGGCACCAGCACCGAACTGGTCATGAGCATCATGCGCGATATCGCCAAGGGGCATCCCAGCATCCTCAAGTATCCCGAACCGGTGGTGCTCTTTACCGCCTTCGGGGACAGCACGCTGAATTTCGCCCTGCGCTTCTGGGTTCAGGACTATGATGTGGGCGTATCCACCTCGTCCGACATCCGGCTGAGCATGGAACGCGAGTTCCGTGCCCATAATATTGAAGTGGCCTTCCCGCAGCTCGACGTGCATGTGAAGCAGATGCCGCCGCGGGCCATGACGCCGCGCGATCTGCCGCCCCGGCAGAATCCCCGGACGCCGACGCCGCGCCGTCCGCGTCCCCGGACAGCGACACGGCGGCGGGGCATTGCGGAGCCCCGACACAGGGAAGCCTGATTTTTGCCAATTCATGTCTGACGCCGGACGCGAGAACATACGGCTTGCCCGTGCGCGTCCGTGGGCTTTCGTCAGCAAGCGCGGCAAGGCCGCAAGGAGGTACATATGATTCGTCGCAAACAGGATGCCGTCAGCTTTGAACGCAGCATGTGGGGCGGCCCCGGGCTGGGGCAGGCCCTGCAGATTCTCAATGAGGGGGAATTTTCCGGCAAGGGCCGTCTGTTCAATCACGTGCGTCTTGCCCCTGGCTGTGCCATAGGCAAGCATGCGCACCACGGGGAATTTGAGGTTTATTACATCCTCAAGGGTGAAGGCACATACGATGACAACGGGACGGAATGTCACGTTGCCGCCGGTGACGTGACCGTCTGCCCTGACGGAGAGACGCACGGGATTGTGAATACGGGCAACGAAGACCTGGAACTCATTGCTCTGATTCTGCTCGTGTAGGCGAGATGTCCGCAAATGCTCCATGACAGGCGACCGGCCGTCCGAAGGGATTCGGGCGGCCGGTTTTGCGTCATATGGGCCGCGCCGGGACGACGCTTGCCTGCGTACTTGGCCCGTAGCCCGCTTTGCGCTAGTCTGACGGGATGCAACATCGTCGCCTGCCTCCTGCCGCTCGTTCGCCCCGTTCCGCTCATGCTCCCGCCAGTGCCCCTGTGCGGGAGGCTTCCGCTTCTGCCATGCCAGCGCGTGGAAAGGGGGGAGACCCCTCCGGACAACCGCCGTCCTCACAGCCGGAATGGCGCAGACAGCGGCGGGAACGGCGTGCCGTCGCGCATGCCGAGGAACGGCGCAGGCTGGCGCAACGCTGGCCCCTGCTGCCGCGTGAGGCCTTGCCGCGTGAGGACTTCAGCGTGCAGCTTGCCCCGCATGGATATATGGAACCGTTGCTGGAAGAGCTGGGTGAGCGCGTCCTGACCGTGCGCGGACGCCTTGTGCTTGCGCGGGGCGACGAGGCGGCCGCCTGGGCCCAGAATGTCTGGACAGCGCCGCGCTGGCTGGAAGCCGCCTCCATCGGGCAGGCGGTACGGGCACTGACGGCCCTGCAGCGTAACTGGCGGGGACATGCGCTGCCCGGAAGCGGTCATCAGCGGCGGCAGGCCCTCATGGAAGCGGCCTTGCCGCATGTGGGCTCCCGCCCTCTGCGCTTCGGAGAGGCCGCTCCCACGTCCCCGCTGGGGGCCTTTACGCTCTGGGAACACGATCTGCTGCTGGCCTCGCCGTCCACAAGCTCGCCCTTTGCCGATGGAGAAGCCCATTTCAAGGAAAACAGGACGGAGCCGCCGGGGCGCGCCTATCTGAAGCTCTGGGAAGCCTTCACCCTTGACGGACGGCGACCGCAGCCGGGGGAACTCTGCGTGGACTTGGGAGCGTCGCCGGGGGGCTGGACATGGGTGCTGGCTGGGCTGGGGGCGCGGGTCTTCAGTCTGGACAAGGCCGAACTGGCTCCGCAGGTGGGTGCTCTGCCCAACGTGAATCATTGTCTCGGCAGCGGATTCGGGCTGGACCCCCGTCATGTGGGACGAGTGGACTGGCTGTTTTCAGATATGATCTGCTACCCGGAACGTCTCCTGCAGGTCGTCCGTCAGTGGATCGAGGCGCGTGCCTGCGCCCATGTGGTCTGCACGCTCAAGTTTCAGGCGGAAACGGATCATGCGGTGAGCCGGTCCTTTGCCGCCATCCCCGGCGGCAGGCTTCTGCATCTTTTCTGCAACAAGCACGAACTGACCTTCATCTGGCATGAGAAAGCCGTCGTTTAGAGGCTGTTAATACAAATTTACAAATAATTTCAGTAGATAAGATAAATAATCTGTACACGCTCCGCCTGCTTTTGGGGCGGGATTGCCTCGTGTCCCCGACTCTTCCCCGGTAACAGCGCGCCGGGGAAGGGGAATCCCTCCCGCGCCGGCAGCGAGGGAGCTTCCTTCCCGCAAAACGGGCCGTCTCTCTCGACACCATCAGGCCCGCGTCTGCCCGGCTTCGTCTGGATGCTCCTTCAGCCAGCGTTCATAGATAGCGGCGAGCGGGGACTGACGGCGGCGGCGCGCCTCCTGCCAGTAACGCTGGATGAGCGCCCGCTTGCGCGCCGGATCATCGCTGTGTGCCTCACGCTCTACGCTTGCCGCCAGTTCCGTTTGCCCGCAGCGCAGGGCCAGTCGGTATAGAGGCTGCCAGATGTCCGGCAGAGGAAAGAAGCGGGCCGCCCGTTGCAAGGCGTCCAGTGCCTGGGCTTCCTCTCCCTGCTGTTCGAGCAGGTCGGCCAGACGCCGCCAGCCCCCCAGCCAGAGCGGCTCTTCCCGCAGCAGTCGGTCGCAGTCTGCCGCCGTCATGGCGTCGGCGTCGGCCTCCAGCGCCTGCATCCGCACGGAGGGCAGGGTCACATACGTCCTGCCTGTGGGGCCCAGTCGTACTTCATAGCCATCCACCGCGGCCTGTATATGCAAATCAGGCTGAATTTTCCCTCCCCAGCGGGAGGAAAAGAGGGCGGCATTCTCTTTGTCCCGGTCAAAGCGGCCCGGCGTCCGGCTGGTGTGGTGATAGAGCAGACTTTGCCCCGCAAGCCGCAACTTTGCGCCGCGGCTGTGCAGATTCAGGCAGAGATCTAAATCTTCGTAACCGTTGCGGTAGCCTTCATGGAAACCGCCTGCCCCCTGAAAAACCGCGCGCGGCAGCAGCAGGGCGGCGCCGGTGAGGGCCTGAAGAGGATGGACGCGCCGCAGGGCGGGATGTTCGCCCGGAAAACCTTCATAGAGATGACAGAGTGTATACAGCGGGCTGAAGCTCACGCCGCAATGCTGGCAGGTGCCGTCAGGATAGAGCAGCAGCGGCCCGACGGCCTGCACATGCGGCAGGGACAGAGCTTCGCGGAGCGGCGGCAGCCAGCCGGGCGTGAATGTGATGTCGTTATTGACAAAAAAGAGCGCTTCGCCGTCGGCAGCACGGGCCCCGGCGTTGCAGCCCCTGGCAAAGCCCTGATTTTCCGGCAGGCGCAACGCCGTGAAGCGGGAGCCGAAGAGCTGTTCCCCCAGCGGAGTCAGCGCCTCGCGGGTGGCGTCCGTGGAGCCGTTATCCACCACGATGACCTGTATGTCCTCGCCCTGACTGTGTTCCGCCAGCGAGTGCAGACAGGTGCGGGTTGTTTCCCAGAGGTTCCAGGCCGGGATGATGCAGGAAATGGTCATGCGCGCTCCCTTTCTTTTTGATAGGTTGCGGCCAGAGCCGCAAAGCGAGGGGCCCACAGGGGGACGGCAGGGGCAAAGATATGCAGATACGAGGCCCAGACGCGTTCACGCACGAGCCCGTCATGCTTCTGCCCCATACCTGTGCCTTTTTCCAGCGTCAGGGCCGAGGCGGGCGGCAGGGCGGCAGCGTCCCCGCCCACACAGCGGGAATAATGGAATTCATGACCCCGCAGGTGGCTTCCCAGAGGGAAGTAGGGATTTTCCGTCGTGACGCGGGCTTCCACATAGCCCAGCCCCTGCGGACGCGGGCAGAACTGGGCAGAGACCGGAAAAATGCCGCTCATAGGATAGCGGATGCCTTCCTTTTCAATGGCCTCGGCCAGTACCATGAAGCCGCCGCATTCGGCATAAACGGGCAGCCCGTGCGCCACCAGTTCCGGCAGACGCCGGACGGCGGCTGAATGCGAGAGCTGTTCGGCAAAATCTTCAGGAAAGCCGCCTCCCAGATAGAGGCCGTCCAGTTCGGGCCAGTCAGCAGCCGCCAGCAGGCTTACCGGGAGCAGCTCCGCGCCGTTTCGGCGCAAGGCTTCCAGATTTTCCGGATAATAGAACCAGAACGCGGCGTCATGGACATAGCCGATGCGGGGACGTGAGCTCTCGGCGTACGGGGCAGTTACCTCTGGAGTGGTGGCCTGTGTGATGGAAAATGTTTCACGGGAAGCAAAATCACTGTCTTTCCTGATAAGCCGTCCTTCCGTTTCCGGGTCGGCATAGAGAACGTCCCCGGCGCTGGCGCAGCCCGGCGGCAAGGGAATTTCCAGAGCGGCTGCGCGGCGGGCGGCGGTCAGCACGGCATCCACATCCACATGTCCGCGCACCAGCTCCGCCAGTTGGTCCAGCAGAGCTTCCGTCTCTGGTGAAAAAGCGTCACCACTCAGGGTGGCAAGACCCATGTGACGTTCAGGCAGGGGATTGCGCCGCTGGCGCGGCAGACAGCCCAGCACGGGAATATCCGTATACGTTTCAATGGCCCGGCGAAGGATATCCTCATGACGGGCGGAGGCGGTCTGACCAAGGACAACGCCCGCCAGGTGCAGGCCGGGTTCGAAATGAGCCAGTCCGGCGACGACGGCCGCGGCCGTGCGCGTCATCTTGGTGCAGTTGAGACTGAGGAGGACCGGACAGGCAAGGGTGCGGGCCAGTTCCGCCGTGGAGCAGCTTCCTTGCACGTCCATGCCGTCAAACAGTCCCCGGTTGCCTTCCAGCAGAGCCATGTCCGCCGGAGGGAGGGCGGCGGACGCGGCGGACTCAGTTTCCTTGTTCGGGAAACCGTGCCCTGTGCGATCGGCAAAGAGCAGGCGCAGCTTTTCGGCGGACAGGAAAAAGGGATCAAGGTTACAGGCCGGGCGGCCCGCTGCCTGCGTCAGCCAGGCCGCATCGATATAATCCGGGCCTTTCTTGAAGGGCTGTACCCGCAGACCGGCTTTCCGCCAGCAACGGCCCAGCCCCAGCGACAAGAGGGTCTTGCCGCCGCCGCCGGAAACGGCGGAAATGCAGAGGCGGGGCGTGGGGACGGACAATGCCGCTACATGAGGCGTACCGGCGAGGGCTGGAGACGGGGAGTGCTGCTTCACTGATGGCTCCTGTGCCGTTCAAGGGGAGAGATAGATGATGCCCGTCAGTCGTCCGCTTGCGATCGGTCGGCACGAGGTCTTTTTTGTGATATCCGGCGTTGTTGTGCGGAAACGGGCCGTTCGGAGTCTGCTGCCGGTAAGGGTGCGCTGGGGAAGGGATGGGAGCCTGGGGGGAAGGGTAAATCCCGCCTGCGCCGGCAGCGGAGTTCCCCTTCCCCAAAACAAGCAGTGAACAGGGGGAACAGGCCCTAATGCCGGAAGGAACGCTGCCCCGTAAAGACCATGGCCACCTGCGGATCGGCCTCATTGCAGGCCATGATGACTTCCGTGTCCCGCAGGGAGCCGCCGGGCTGGGCAATAGCCGTGATGCCGTGCTGCATGGCCGCATCCACGCCGTCCCGGAAGGGGAAGAAACCGTCGGAAACCAGCACCGAGCCGGGCAGTCCGCCGCGGGCTTCCCTTGTGCGGCGCTGGATGTCCTCCAGCGCTTCGCGCAGCCCGTCATCCGTGGCGGCCTTCTGCTGCAGTTCATAGAGGGAAAGCCCCTGCTCCCGGAACGCCAGCACGTCGGCATATTTGGTATAGGCCTTGTGCGCGGCCAGTTCCACGCAGCCCACGCGGTCCTGCTCGCCGGTGCCGATGGCCACCGTGGCCCCGTTGCGGGCATAGATGACCGAATTGGAGGTAACGCCCGCTTCCACGGCCCAGGCAAAGCGCAGATCAGCCATTTCCGCCGGGCTGGGCGTGCGGGCCGTCACGCTGAGGCCGTTCTTGTCCGTGGCCTGTGCCGGGAGGAAATCCGCGTCCCGCAGGATGCGGTTGACGAAGGATTTTTGAACCACAATGCCGCCGTCGGCCAGACTCTTGATGTCGAGAAAGGCCGACTGCGTCAGTTCCTCCAGACGGGCCAGTCCGGGCAGTTCCATGATGCGCAGGTTCTTGCGGGCCTTGAGGATGTCCACCACGCCTTCCTCGAAAGCCGGGGCCGCCACCACCTCAAAATAGTTGGCCGCCACCATTTCCGCGGCCTCGCGGGTAAAGGGACGGTTGACGACCACCGCGCCCCCGAAGGCCGCGATGCGATCGCACCAGAAGGCACGATCCAGCGCCGTGGCGACGCCCTCTTCGGCCCAGGCCGCGCCGCAGGGATTGTTGTGCTTGAGGATGACGGCCGCGGGCCGCTCCGAAAGATACTGGAGAATGTTGGCGCCGTTGTCCACGTCCGTGAGATTGGTCTTGCCGGGGTGTTTGCCCGCCTGAATCATCTGCTCTTCGGTCAGGGAAGAGACGATGCCCTGTCCGGGGCCGCGCCAGCGCAGGCCGCCGCAGGTGATGCCGCCTTCCACGAGCTCATAGAGGGCTGCGGGCTGATCGGGGTTTTCCCCGTAGCGCAGGCCCTTTTCCTCGCCGTCCAGTGTCCATGTCCGCTTTTTGTAAACGAGCTTTTCCTCACCGAGCAGAATGGTCATGGAATCGGGAAAGGCATCTTTCTGAACGTCCCGGTACATGGCCTTGAGATCACGCGTCATGCTTCCTCCAGCAGAAAAACGATCCGTGCGGCGCATGCGGCACAGTGCCGCCGTGACGCCGCGTGAGGCCGCACCATAGCAAAAAGGGCGTCCGCTTGCCAGTCCGGCTGGGGGCGGCCCATTTGACGGCAGCCCCGCAAGACCGTACAAGAGGGCGCTGGAGGATGTTATGGAGAAGTTGCTTGCCCGCCTTGCCCGACAGCTTGATGCCATCGACGAGGCATCCCTTACGGCGCTCTGGAGCAAATACGCCACCCTGGCCAGCCGCTTTGAGCCGACCCAGCGCTGGGAAGAGGCTGTGCTTATCTTTGCGCTCATTGAAGCCAAACGCATGAAGAATCAGCTCTTCAACTACTACTGGGCGCAGCAGGTGCGTTCCGAGGGCAGCGACAACAAGCCCGCTCCCGAGAAGCTCGGCCCGCTCTTCAAGCTGGAAACGCCCGCCGGCAAGTCCCCCGCTTCCGCAGCCGCCGCGCCGAAACGCCCCTGCCGGGTTCTTGCCTTCACGCTGCCCGGCGGTGAGGAAAAGCCGAAGGCCTGAGGCCGGTTTGACTTGACGGGCCGGAAGCGCTAAGAAAAAATCCCTGTGTGCTGTGCGCACAGCCAGACAGCATGAGTATGGGGAGGACGGACAGAACATGGCCAATATCGTCATCATCGGCGCCCAGTGGGGCGACGAGGGGAAAGGCAAGATCGTCGATATGCTCAGCGCGGAAAGCGATCTCATTGTTCGCTTTCAGGGCGGCAACAATGCCGGGCACACCATCAAGGTGGACGGCAAGGAAACCATTCTGCATCTGATTCCTTCCGGTATTCTGCACGAGGGCAAGACGTGCCTCATCGGCAACGGCGTGGTGCTTGACCCCGAAGTTTTTCTCAAGGAAGTGGACGCGCTGTCGGCCAAGGGCGTGGATGTGAGCCCCGCGCGGCTCGGCATCAGCCCCAGAACGCATCTTATCCTGCCCTACCACAAGGCTATCGATCAGGCGCGCGAAGCCAAGCGCGCCGGCAAGAAGATCGGCACCACCGGGCGCGGCATCGGCCCCTGTTACGAAGACAAGGTGGCCCGTATCGGTGTGCGCGCCGGGGACCTGGCGCAGCCCGACCTGCTGCGTGAAAAGGTGCGTTTTGCCCTGCTGGAAAAGAATGTGCTCCTGCGGGAGCTCTACAAATTCGACCCCGTGGACGAAAACAGCGTTATCGAGTCCCTGCTTGCGCAGGCGGCCCGTCTGACGCCCTATCTCACCGACGTTTCCGCGGCCATTGCCGATGCGCAGGCCAGGGGGCAGGTGGTGCTGTTTGAAGGGGCTCAGGGCATTCATCTGGATATTGACCACGGCACCTATCCCTTTGTCACCTCCTCCAACACGGTTGCCGGTTCCGCCGCGGCGGGCAGCGGCACAGGGCCCCATGCCCTGCATCGCATTGTGGGCATCGTCAAGGCCTACAGCACGCGCGTGGGCTCCGGCCCCTTCCCCACGGAACTGGAAGACGATACCGGCAGCTACCTGCGCGCTCAGGGGCATGAATTCGGCGCCACCACGGGCCGTCCCCGCCGTTGCGGCTGGCTTGATGCCGTAGTGCTGCGCGAAACGGTGCGCCTCAACAGCCTGTCGGAAATTGCCCTCACCAAGCTGGATGTGCTGCAGGGCCTGCCTGCCCTGCAAATCTGCGTAGCCTATGAGCTGGACGGCAAGCGGCTTGACTACATGCCGCAGGGTGAGGGCGAGCTGGCCCGTGTGCGACCCGTTTATGAGGAGTTGCCGGGCTTCGAGCAGGACATCAGCGCCTGCACGGATTTTGCGCAGCTGCCGGAAAGCGTGCGCCGCTATGTGGAGCGCATCGAGGAGCTCACGGGCGTGCGCATCAGCATGGTGTCCGTGGGGCCGGATCGGCAGGCGACCATTGTCCGCTAACCCTGTTTCCGCAATGTCGGCCCGGCAAGTTGCTTGCCGGGCCTCTTTGCTTTTTGGTCGGGAGAATCATGGCGATGGACGCCCTCTTTCCTGAGCTTGACGGAGCCGAACTGGGCCGCATGCGGGAGCGCCTGCAACGTCTGGGCGAACAGCCCCCGCAGGTGCTGCTGCTGGAAGGCGGCAGCGAGGCGCAGCGCCTTGCCCTTGCCCACTGGTGGGCCTGCCGTCTGAAATGCCCCGCCCCGTCCGCCCCCTGCTGCGCCTGCCCCGTTTGTCGTCAGGTCGCCTCCGGCGAGCATCTGGATATACTGGCCTATGACGGCCGCATCAGCAACAAGGATGATGAGGAAAATCCCGGCCTTGTCCGGGCCTTCAACATGGATCGCGTCCGGGAGCTCAAAAGCCGTCTGCGGGACGCGCCGCACGGGCCGGGCTATCGGGTGGTGCTGCTGGCGGGGCTGACGCTCTCCCGTGATGAGGCCGCCAATGCCCTGCTGAAGAGCCTTGAAGAGCCCTTGCCCTCTACCCGCTTTGTGCTGCTTTGCGCCCAGCGGGAACAGCTCCTGCCCACCCTGGTGTCCCGCTCGCTCTGCCTTACCCTGCCCTGGCCGGACAGCTCAGCCTGTGATCCTGAATTGCAGCCCTGGGAAGAAGCCCTCGGCGAATTTCTCCGCAGCGGGCGCGGCCTGTTCGAGCGCAGCAGTGCCCGCAATGCGCTGGATGCCGCCCTTGCCGGCCGCATACTGCTTTCCTGTCAGAAAGCGCTGGCTCGTGTGCTGGCCGGGCGGGAAGATGTGGACAATCCGCTGGACATGGCGCTGGCCGGGCTCGATATCCCCGCCCGCGCGCTTTGCGGCCGCTGGCTTGCCGAGGCACAGGAGGCGCTGACCTTTGCCGTGGGCCCGGCGCGCATTCTGGAAGCTCTTGCGGCCCGCCTCTTTGCCCTGCGGCACGGCGTCTGAAGAGGACATTAGAGCGGATTCGCAGGGAAATTGTGTCCAATTTCCCTGCTGACGCTGCCCTCACACCACGGAAAAAGCGTGGTTTTTCCGTGTGTTCGGTTGCGGGTAGTCGCTTTCGCGACTACCAGAGCAATCCACATTTTCAATGTGGAATTACTCTAGATAGCGTCGTCAAATTAAAAGTATGTTATAATCTCCTCAGTTACAATGAGGAGAGGTCATATGGCGGCACATCGAAGGCATGATATTTCCGACAAGGTATGGGCAAATATTGAAAAACTTC
>CALVGJ010000030.1 GCA_944327045.1 uncultured Desulfovibrio sp. | reverse complement strand
ATGCTGTGCTCCACCTGACGACACAGCAGCAGGATGTCCCGCGGGGACACCTCGCTCACCTCTCTCTCCCCTATCGCCGGGAATACCAGCCGCTCCAACCGCGAGCGCACCTTGGCGGCGTGCGCCGCCGTCCAACGCCCTTCCTGCCCGGCAAGCCATTCCCCAGCCACCTCCCGCACGGAATGACAGACCACGGCCGACCGCGCACCTGCCCTCTCCCGCACCGGGTCCCTGCCTGCCGCCACGAGCTGCCGGGCTTCCAGCGCGGCCAGCCGGGCCTCCTTCAGGGACACCTCAGGATATACGCCCAGGGACATGAGCCGCTGCTTGCCGTTGAGGGAGAACCTGAACCGCCACCACTTCCCCCCAGACGGGGAAACCTCGATGTACAGACCGGGAACGCTGCCGGCATCATGATACCGGCGCGGTTTGTCCTCCGGCTGCATCGCCTTGATCTGCCTGTCTGTCAGCGCCATTTTGGGGTAACTCCAGCATGTACGATAACTTTCCCGAAAGTTACCCCAAGAGTTACCCCAAAATACTGACGGCAGTCAACGAACCGCGACAAACCTTGCCGGACAGGAAAATCAAAAAGTCCGCGTTGTTGCGGGACAACGCGGACTTTTACGAACGAGAGAGGAATGCACTGGGAGGCCCCCCATGGGCCTCCCGGCGGGCATTTCAGGGCCGAAGAGGCAAGCCCTGAAAGTTATGATAACCTGCTTCCACGCACTGGCCCTAGTCAGCCTGCGTGCGAAGGAAGGCAGGGGTTTCGCAGTCGCTGTCGCTGTACAGAAAGTCTTCCTGTCCAGGGGTATGCCGCTGCTGGCGGCGACGATCTCCCTTCATGACAAAGGGGTAATCGCTGCTGTTGGCGTCGTACCAGGAGCTGATTTCCTCGGTACGCGACTGGCGGCGTACCGGCCGCATCGGCGCTTCGGCCTGCGGCGGCTGCTGGCTGTAGACCGGCGGCTGTTCGGCTCGCACGACGCGGCGAGCTTCCGTACGCACGGCTTTGGCACCGGCCTTGCTGAAGGGCGTCACCGTAGCCGGTGCAGCCGGTTTGGCTTCCGCAGCCTGAGGCGGTTCGATGCCGGTTGCAATAACGGTAATACGAATTTCGTCCCCGACTTCTTCGTCAAATACCACACCGAAGATGATGTTGGCATCTTCCGGGGCGGCATCGGCAATGATGTCGCCGATTTCCTGAATTTCCTCAGCGGAGATGTCCTGCGGCGCGGTGATGTTGTACAGGACGGCCTTGGCGCTCTCCAGCGAGACGTCTTCCAGCAGGGGGCTCATAATGGCACGCTGGGCGGCCTCTCGGGCGCGGTTTTCGCCGGAGGCCATGCCGGTACCCATGAGCGCAAGCCCGGACTCGGACATGGTGGTGCGCACGTCGGCAAAGTCGAGGTTGATGATACCTTCACCGACGATGACGTCGGAGATGCCCTTGACCGCATAATACAGCACCTCATTGGCGCGTTCCAGCATGCGGCTGAAGGGTTCTTTCTTGGGAGCAAAGGCCATCAGACGGTCATTGGGGATGGTGATGAGACAGTCCACATGCTGCTTGAATTCCTCCAACCCCACTTCGGCCGCACGTTTGCGCTTGATGCCTTCAAAGGTAAAGGGTTTGGTGACCACGCCGACGGTGAGCGCGCCCAGCTCCTTGGCGGCCTGGGCCACCACGGGAGCGGCCCCCGTGCCCGTGCCGCCGCCCATACCGGCGGTGACGAAGACCATGTCGGCATCGCCGATGGCTTCACGGATGGCGTTGATGCTTTCCAATGCCGCTTCACGCCCCACATTGGGGTTGGCCCCGGCGCCAAGGCCGCGCGTCAGGCTTTCGCCGAGCTGCACCTTGAGGGGCGAAGTATTTTTGTTGAGCGCCTGCACGTCGGTGTTGGCGCACACGAATTGAACACCCTTCAGTCCGGAGTCGATCATGTTCTGCACGGCGTTGCCGCCGCCGCCGCCGACGCCGATGACCTTGAGTTTGGCGCTGCTGGCCAGCGAAGTGTCGATTTCATCCATGATAGACTGAGACATTTTCCTCTCCTCTTAATGTTCCAGGTTGCCCGCAAATGAGAATGAAAGCTAGGAAATGTCGGAAAACCACTTCTTCATGCGCGCAAGCAGCCCGTCGAACATGCTGCTTTCATTGCGTGAAGAGGTGAACTTCTTCTGCCCGCCCATTTCCTTTTCCGCGCCGTAGCACAAGAGCCCCACTGCCGTAGAGAACTTGGGACTGTTGACCACGTCTTTCAGGCCGGCCACATTGCGTGGATAGCCTATGCGCGTCGGAAGGTTGAAAATCTGTTCGCCCAGCTCCTGGCAGCCTTCAATGAGCGACGTCCCGCCCGTTAGGACGACGCCCGCGCCGATGAGGTCCTTGTAGCCGGAGCGCACGAGGCTCTGGTCCACGAGATAGAGGATCTCTTCCATTCGGGGCTCGCAGATTTCCGCAAGTACCTGTCGCGAGAGGCGACGGGATTCCCGCCCGCCCACGCTCGGCACTTCAATATATTCATCGGCGCGCACAAGGTCGGTCAGGGCGCAGCCGTACTTGATCTTGATTTTTTCGGCCGAGGCCACGGGCGTACGCAGCCCGAAGGCGATATCGTTGGACAGGTTCTGCCCGCCCAGCGCCAGAACGGCCGTATGCTTGATGGCGTCATTGGCAAAGATGGCGATGTCGGTCGTACCGCCGCCCAGGTCCACCAGCGCCACGCCGATTTCCCGCTCTTCATCGGTGAGCACGGCCTTGGCCGAGGCCAGGGACTCCAGCGCGATTTCCGACACTTCGAGCTGTGCCCTGTGACAGGAGCGGACGATATTTTGCGCCGAGGATATGGCCCCGGTGACGATATGCACCCGCACTTCCAGCCGCACGCCGGCCATGCCGAGCGGATCGGCAATGCCGTACTGGTTATCGACGATGTACTCCTGGGGCAAAATATGAATGACCTCCCGGTCGGCCGGGATGGCCACGGCCCGCGCCGCATCCAGAACGCGCTCGACGTCCCGCTGCGTCACCTCGCCGCCCTTGACGGCAATGACGCCGTGGCTGTTGATGCCCATGATATGGCTGCCGGCTATACCGACATAGACGGAATTGATCTCGCAGCCCGCCATGAGTTCGGCATCTTCCACTGCCTTGCGCACGGATTGCACCGTCTGCTCGATATTGACGACCACGCCCTTGCGCAGACCGGTGGAGACACTGTTGCCGATGCCCACCACTTCGATGATGCCGGCCTCGTTAAACTGGCCCACCACCGCGCAAATCTTGGTCGTTCCGATATCAAGACCGACAATGAGATCAGACTTGTTCATTCCTGCCACCCTGAGATCAACTGCGTACCTTCTGATTCAAAATCACCCACACGTTTCCGTGAACCGCCCTCACATCGCGTACATTTCTCAATTCCTGACGTCTGGCCAGATCGCCCAGCGTAGCGCCCAGCCTCGACAAATTGCCGCTCCAGTCGTCCGTTGCAATGGAGAGGCGCATTTCTCGGTCTTCCAGATAGACCTCCACGCCCCGCGCCGGGCTCAACGTCACCGACGCCACCGCTCCCGATTCCACGGGAAGGCTTCCGCTGTTCAAATCCGCCATGAGCCGCTCAAGATACGGGATGGCGTCCTCTCCTCCCGGCTCCACGGTCAGCGTGGGCAGGGAAAGAAAATTTTCGCTTTCCACGGGGGCAATGACTTCTCCGCGTTCATTGGCGTAGTACAGTTGCCCGCCCCTGTGCACCCAGAATGACGGCATGCGCTCCCGGATGCGAATGATGAAGCGATCCGGCAGCAGGCGCTTGACGGAGACCTCCTTCACCCACGGCGTTGCCCGCAGCCTGCGCTCCATTTCAGTGATGCTCACGGAAAGACTGTTCTCCCCTTCCCGGATGCCGCTGTACTTGAGCACCATATCTCGGGACAGCCGCACATTCCCGGTCACATCAATATGCGTGGTGGCAAAGAATTCGCTCGTCGTCGCCCTGCCGTACAGCCACAGGCTCAGGGCACAGACGCCGGTCACCACGGCGGCGACAAAAATCAGCAGCACACACAGGGTCAGCACACTGGCAAAACTGCCGCGCAGCAGAGGCAACCTGGGCAGAGGAAGACGCATGTTTTTCAGTGCGGCCCAGAACGAGACCTTTTCCCTGCGGTAGCTGTTGCGAACCTGCTTCTTCCATTTCAGCGACAGATTCACGACAAAATCCTGACTTCCGGCTCAAGCGTGATTGCGAACCGACGCTTCACCTCTTCCTCGGCCATCCGCATCAAGTCAAATGCCGCTGCGGCACTCCCCTTGCCCGTATTGACGAGAAAATTCGCATGCAGGGGCGAAAACATCATACCGCCCAACGACTTGCCGCGAAATCCGGCGGCATCCAGCAACTTTCCGGCGGAACGATCGGGAGCGGGATTTTTGTAGACGCATCCGGCGCTCCATGCGGTCACAGGTTGTTTAGACTTTTTCTCGAAAAAGTTGTGACGCATGAGTAAAGAAATGTCATCCTTTGCCTTGCGGGTCAAGCTAAAAGTGCCCGACAACACGAGATAGTCCGCGACTCCGTCGGGCATGCGCATATGCCGGTATCCGAACGACAGCCGCGCACCCGCGGCATCCCGGATATGCGAGCCGTCGAGGTAACGAACTGATGCAAGATGCGGGCCGACTTCGCAGCCGAATGACCCGGCATTCATGGCGACGGCCCCGCCGACGCTGCCCGGAATGCCCACGAGTCCTTCCAGACCGCTCAGGCCCCTGGCTGCACAGAAGCGCAACAGTCGCGGCAGCGGCACGGCCGCTCCGGCGCGTACATATACCGTCCTGCCGTCGTCCGCGACGATTTCCGGCTCACCAGCCACTGCATAACGCACAAGTATGACAGGCAAATCCCCTTCTGCGGCAAGAATATTTGTGCCAGCCCCCAGAAAAAAGAGCCTTCCCCCCAGTTGTTTGCGGCGCTCCGCGAGCAAGAAAACGTCATTTTCCGACTCAAGATACAGTTCGGCAATGGCTTTTCCGCCCAGACGTATGCTTGTACGTTCGGCAAGAACGGGTGAAGCCGTTTCACGCATGCTCTTTGCCCTCCAGCCAGAGCGGCCCGACACGGGTAATGCTGCCCGCACCCAGCGTCAGGAGCACGTCGCCGGGCCGCAGGACGCGGGGCAGCTCCCCCACGAGCGCATCCAGCGTCTGAAAATAGCTCACCGGCGTACTGCCCACCTGCCGCATCCCCTGCGCCAGACTATCGCCGGAAACGCCGGGGATGGGTTTTTCTCCGGCGGCATAAATTTCCGTCAGCAGCACCAAGTCAATGGGGTCGAAAACCTTGCAGAATTCGCCGAAGTGCGCCTGCGTCCGGCTGAAGCGGTGCGGCTGAAAGGCGACCACGATGCGGCGACCGGGAAAAACCTGCCGCGCCGTTTCCAGCGTGGCGGCAATTTCCGCGGGATGGTGGCCGTAATCGTCCACAACGGTCACGCCGTCACGCTCGCCCTTGAATTCAAAGCGGCGTCCCACGCCCGCAAAGGCGGCCAGCCCGTCCGCGCAGCATGCAAAGGGGATGTCCGCCTTGAGGGCCGTGCCGATGGCCGCCAGCGCATTGAGCACATTGTGGTGGCCGGGATGGGGCAGCCGCACTTCTCCCAGGGACGTGCCGTCCAGAAAGACCTCAAACCGGCTGACAGCGCCGCTTTCCCGCATTTCGGCGCGCAGGCGCGCCTCTCCGCTGAATCCATAGGTCAGCACGGGGCGCTTGACCTGGGGCAACAGGCGGCGCACGCCGGGATCGTCCACGCACACCACGTTGGCGCCGTAAAACGGCACCTTGTTCATGAAGTGGACAAAGGCCTCGTCCAGCGCCTGCTGCGTGCCGTAGTGGTCAAGATGGTCCTCGTCCACATTGGTGACCACGTTGAGGATGGGGAACAGGCAGAGGAACGAGGCGTCCGACTCGTCGGCCTCGGCAATGAGATATTCCCCGGTGCCCAGATGAGCGTTGGTGCCGTAGACGTTGAGCCGCCCCCCGATGATGACCGTGGGGTCCAGCCCCGCCGCGTCAAATATGGCGGCGGTCAGTGAGGTAGTCGTGGTCTTGCCATGCGTACCGGCAATGGCGATGCCCTGCCGCAGACGCATGAGCTCGGCCAGCATTTCCGCGCGCGGAATGATGGCGATATTCCGCCGCCGGGCCTCGATCACCTCGGGATTGCTTTCCGCAATGGCCGTCGATTTGACGAGCACCTGTACGTCCCCCACATTTTCGGGCGCATGCCCGATGGCGATGTCGGCTCCCAGCGTGCGCAAGTGCCTGACCACTGCGGAGTCCGACATGTCGGAGCCGGAAATCCGGTATCCCTGGCTGAGCAGCACCTCGGCAATGCCGCTCATGCCGGCCCCGCCGATGCCCACCATGTGGATGCAGCGCACCCTGTTGTTCATTCCGCTTCGTTCCACGCTCTATCCTTCATTGTCTGTCCGCCGCCACCGGCGAACCTGTCGTCGTATTATCCGCGAACGGCCCCGCCTAGGCCCGGCACAATCGTTCCAGTACCTCGCAGACGGCTTCCGCCGCCTGCGGCCGGGCGGCTCGGCGCGCGGCATCGGCCATCTGTCGCCTCTCTTCCAGCGTATCCAGCAGCCTGATGACGCCCTCCAGCAGCCCCTCCTCCCGCATGCGATCCTCCGCAAGCCAGCGGGCCGCGCCGACCCGACTCAGGGCGACGGCATTGCCGCGCTGATGGTCATGGGCCGCATGAGGAAAGGGTACCAACACCGCGGGCAGGCCCGCCGCGCACAGTTCCGCCACCGTAGTAGCTCCGGCCCGGCACAGGGCAACGTCCGCCCAGGCGTAGACCGCTGCCATATCGTCAATGAACGGGCTGACGCATTCTTCCGGGAACCCGGCGGCCGCATAGGCCGCGCGTACGGCCTCGTAGTCCGCCTTTCCGGTCTGATGACGTATCTCCACCCCGGCCTGACGCAACAGGGCGATCCGCTCCATGACGTAAATATTGAGGGCATGCGATCCCTGCGAGCCGCCCATGATCAGCAGCCGACGGCTGCCGAAGGCTCGCGGCCGTCCGCCCACGGCGGCCACTGCAGCCCGCACGGGATTGCCCGTCAGCACGCATTTTTCCGGCGCAAAGCCCTGCGTCCCTTCCAGCGACAGACAGACCCTGTCCGCCAACCGCCCCAGCAGACGGTTGCTGGCCCCGGCCACGGCATTCTGTTCATGCAGCACGCAGGGCACACCGCACAGCCGGGCCGCCAGCAGGGGCGCAAAGGCGGCATAGCCGCCGAACCCAGCCGCCACATCCGGCCGGAAACGCCGGATCAGCCCCACAGCTCGTCCGCAGGCGGCAGCCATGCCGGCAGCTGCGGCAAGTCCGCGCCAGCCACGCCCCACCAGTCCCCGAACGGGCAGGCCCACAAAATCCACGCCCGCCCGTGCAGCAAGCCGGGCCTCAGGCCCGTACAGTGATCCCACAAAGAGGAGCTGCACCTGCGGATGCCGTCGCCGCAGGGCCTCAGCCACGGCCAGAGCCGGGAAAATGTGTCCGCCGGTGCCGCCGGTGGTCAAGAGGACTTTTTCCATCCGTCCGCCGTCCTTGAAAAATTAAGCATCAGCCCCACACAGATGAGCGTTGCCAGCAGATTACTGCCGCCGTAGCTCACCAGCGGCATGGGCACGCCCTTGGGCGGCGCCACGCCCATGACCACAGCCAGATTCATGAGGCAGCCCATGGCGATGATGACTGTGATGCCGAAGGCCGTGAAGCGGTCGCGCAAGTCCTTCTGGCCCATGATGATCCGGTAACAGCGCCAGAACAGCATGGTAAAGAGCAGCATGACCACGCTCACGCCCACAAAGCCCAGCTCTTCGCCCATGACGG
Organism: uncultured Desulfovibrio sp.; assembly: GCA_944327045.1. Classification (GTDB taxonomy): domain Bacteria; phylum Desulfobacterota; class Desulfovibrionia; order Desulfovibrionales; family Desulfovibrionaceae; genus Desulfovibrio. Next base: position 4,015 of record CALVGJ010000030.1, on the reverse strand, counting down.
CCATGATGAAGTCGTTGTGCGCTTCCGGCAGGTAGAACATCTTCTGCTTGCTGGCGCCCACCCCTACGCCGAAGAAGCCACCCGATCCGAAGGCCAGCAGGGACTGCACAAGGTGATAGCCCGTATTGGACGGGTCGGCAAAGGGGTCGAGAAAGGCCAGCAGCCGCCGCAGGCGATACGGCGAGGCGATGGCCAGCGCCATGGCCCCCGCCACGACCAGCGCCATGGCGAAAAACAGATAGATGAAGCGCGTGCCCCCGGCCACGCACATGAAGAAAAGCAGGCTGGCCAGTACGACCGAGCTGCCGAAATCCGGCTGGAGCAGCAGGAGAAAGCAGAACAGGCCGGTTACGGCAAAGGGCGGAATGACCCCCCGGCTGAAGGTCTTGATGAGGTCCTGCTTGCTGCTCATGAAATAGGCCAGATACAGGGCCATGGAAATCTTGACGAACTCCATGGGCTGAATGGAAATGGGCCCGAGAGGTATCCAGCGGCGCGCACCGTTGATGGCGGGCGCCAGCGGCGACAGCGTCAGCAGGAGGAGCAGCAGCGACAGAAACAACGCCGGATACTGGAGCTTGTAGAGCCAGGCGCGCGGCATGAGGGCCGCCCCCCACAGGGCCAGCAGGCCCACGACGGCAAAGACCACCTGCCGCTTGAAGAAATAGTATTTGTCGCCGTTGTCTATCTCCGCCACGATGCCGCTGGCCGACAGCACCATGATGAGTCCGATGGCAAGGATGATGGCCGTCAGTGTGAACAGCCACCAGTCAAAGCCCCCGGGCAGGGCCTTTTCGGCCACGCGCGCCAATGCGCCGACCGCCTTGCTTTCGCGGAAACTGTTTTTCTTCATGCCAGGGCACCGACGATACGCTTGAAGTCCTCGCCGCGCTTCATGTAGTTGTCGTACTGGTCAAAACTGGCGGTGGCGGGCGCCAGCAGCACCACATCCCCCTTGCGGGCCGTATGGGAAAGCAGGGTCACCGCCTCTTTCAGATGCTCGTGCCAGTGCATGGGCACGATGTCGCTCCAGGCCTTTTCAAAGACCTCGCGACTGCCGCCGAACAGGGCCACCTCCTGCACCTTTTGCTGCACAAGGGGCGCGAGCGCGGCCAGGTCGCCGCCCTTGAACTTGCCGCCGCACAGCAGGCGCACGGGCTGATCGAAGGACTCAAGCGCCACCTTGAGCGCTGCCACGGTGGTGCATTTGGAATCGTTGACAAAAAGCACCCCGCGATGACGGCGCACCCGCTCCAGCCGATGCGGCAGCGGCCGGAAGGCGGCCACGGCGGCCGCGGCATTGGCCTCGCTTACCCCGAAGAAACGGCAGGCCAGCCAGGCGGCCTCCACGTTGAAATTGTTGTGCGCGCCGAGGAGCTGGCAGTCCGCAAAGCGCTGCGGACAGCGGGCGGGAATGAAGAGCTGCTGACGCGCCCGCAGACGGAAAGCTCCGGCCACCTTGCGCAGCCCCTCGTGCATGACGGCCAGGTCCCCTTCTTCCTGACAGCCGAAGATGCGGAACTTCGCCTCCACGTATTCGGCCATGTTCTTGTGATGATCCAGATGGTTGGGCGAAATGTTGAGGATGATGCCCACGCGCGGGCAGAAGGTCGAGCAGCCCTGAAGCTGGAAGCTGGAGGCCTCCAGCACGAGCACATCGGCCCGGCGTCCGGCCAGCACGTATTCGGAAAGCGGCGTGCCGATGTTGCCGCCCAGAAAGACGGCATACCCCTGCTTCTGAAGCATGGCGGCGGCCAGGCTCACGGTGGTGGTCTTGCCGCTTGTGCCGGTCACGGCCAGCACGGGTTCGCCGTCAAGATAGCGCCAGGCCAGTTCCATTTCCGCCATGACCTCGCAGCTGGTGCGGGCCGCGTGCGGCCCCATCATTTCCCGCAAGGCGGTCAGCGGCAGGCCCGGACTGGCCACCACCAGCACGGCGTTCTCGAAAAGCTCCGGCGTATGCTCGCCGAAAAGCACTTCCACGCCGTCTCGTTGCAAAGCGGCCAGCGTGGTCAGATCAATGGCGTTGCGGTTGCGCTCCAGCAGGCGCACGCGGGCCTTTTCCCGGCGCAGAAGTTTGACGGCGGCAAGGCCGGATCGTCCGGCCCCCACCACCACGGCAAGTTCCCCGGGATGAATGCGACGACCGCGATTGCGTTCCAAAGCCATAAGCGTTCTCCTCTCCTTTTGCCTGCCTAGCGCAGCTTGAGGACTGACAGAGCCATGAGCCCCAGCAGGATGGACGTGATCCAGAAGCGAATGATGATTTTCGACTCCGGCACGCCCTTGAGTTCAAAATGATGATGGAGCGGCGCCATGCGGAAGAGCCGCTTGCCGCCCGTCCAGCGGAAATAGCCCACCTGCATGATGACGGAGAGCGTTTCCGCCACAAAGAGGCCGCCCACCACGGCCAGCACCAGTTCCTGCTTGCTCAGCAGGGCCAGATAGCCCAGCACGCCGCCGAGACTCAGCGAACCCACGTCGCCCATGAAAATCTGCGCCGGATAGGCGTTGAACCACAGAAAGCCCAGTCCGGCCCCCACCAGCGCGCCGCAGAAAACCGTCACTTCTCCCATGCCCGGCACATAGGGCACCAGCAGATAGGAAGCCACGCGCGCATGGCCGGTGATATAGATGAAAATGGCAAAGACCGCTCCGGCCACAATGGTGGGGCCGATGGCCAGCCCGTCCAGCCCGTCCGTGAGGTTGACGGCATTGGAGGCCGCCACCATGACGAACACCCCGAAGGGGATGTAGAAAATGCCCAGGTCCGGCGTCCATTCCTTGATGAAGGGGATGGACAGCGTGGTGTTGCAGCGCTCGTCAAGATAGAGGGCCAGCATGGCCGCAAGGGCCACGGCGGCCTGTCCGGCCAGCTTGGCGCGCCCGCTGATGCCGCGGTTCTTGTGGTGGCGCAGCTTGGTCAGGTCGTCCCACAGCCCCACCAGTCCGAAGCCCACAAAGACGAAAAACGTCTGCCAGATGTAGGAACTGCGCAGATCCGCCCAGAGCAGCAGACTCACGCCGAGGCTGAACAGCATCATGATGCCGCCCATGGTGGGCGTACCGGCCTTGCCCGCATGGGCGGCCACGTCCTCGTGAATGTACTGGCCGCACTTGAGCCTGCGCAGCCAGGCAATGAAGCGCGGCCCCACCAGCACGGAAATGACCAGCGCCGTCATAAGCGCCGCCAGAGAGCGGAACGAGATATAGCGGAAGACGTTAAGCGCCGACCATTCGTCAGCCAGCGGCACCAGCAGCGTGTAAAACATGTCTTACATCCCCCGCTGCCCCGCCGCATCCAGCAGGGCCGACAGCCATTCTTCCAGCGCATTGCCGCGTGAGCCCTTGAAAAACACAAGGCCTCCCTGCCCGGTGTGCTTCTCCAGTTCGCCCAGGCGCGCACAAAATTCCCCGGCATCCGCGGGCGTGTGAAACGGCCCCGCATAACCGCCCTGTTCCAGCCCGGCGCGCACGGCTTCCGCCTGACCGCCTTTCCAGAACACCGCGCCGGGGCGCATATCGGCCAGATGGCGGCCCAGCCGCTCGTGCTCCCGCACGGACAGCTCCCCCAGTTCGCGCATCTCGCCCAGCACCACGATGAAGCTGCCGCCTTCGCCGTGGGCCAGTTCGGCCGCGGCATCCAGCATGCGCGTCATGGAAAGCGGATTGGCGTTGTAGGTATCATCAATGACCCGCCACGGGCCTGCCTGTTTGCGTACAAAACGCTGCGCGGGCAGTTCCGCTTCGGCCAGGCCGCGGGCGATGGTTTCCGGCGTCAGCCCCAGCAGGCTGGCCGCCGCCGCCACGGCAATGCAGTTCTCCGCGCCGTAGCCGCCCCGAAAGGGCGCCAGCACGTCGCAGGGCCTGCCGTCCAGATTCAGCCGGTAGCGGCCCCGCTCACCCTCGTTGCCCGCCGCCGCGCCCCGGAATTGCAGAGGGCGGCCCTCCGCCGTGAAGTACAGCAGATCACTGCGCACGGCGCGGGCCTCACGCACCAGATCGGGATAATCGG
>CALVGJ010000029.1 GCA_944327045.1 uncultured Desulfovibrio sp. | reverse complement strand
TTCTACATCTGAAGCGCTGGCGGGGAATTGCTACACGGTATGCCAAAAGATGTGCCTCTTTTCTTGCCGCCGTTCAAATCAGATGTATATCGTTGTGGGCAAACATAATTTGACGGCACTATCTAGTAAACAGGTATTGTTTTGCATCAAAAAGATTCCTCCCTTGTCAAAAGCTTACTGAATATGTATTGTTTAATAAATGCTCGCCCACGGAGGAACCGCCTATGGCAGAACAGGAACAGGATCAGGAACCGCAGGCTCAGGAAGATACCCCCCTCATTCCTGAGATCGACACTCTCAACAAGGGGGTACGCCTGCATATGGCCCGTTCGGCTTGCCTCCTCATGTCCGGCGACCGCAACCTTTCCCCGCGGGATGCCGTTCTGGACGTCTATCAGGTCTATCGAGACATTCTCAAGCTTTGCTGAAATTTCCCGCTTGCGTCTGACGCACTGGCAGGTTCCCGGGGATGCCGTCACGCTCGACCATCCGGAGTCGTGACGCCGTGTGCCTGCCGCTGTTATCCGCACAGGCCGATCGTTCGGCTCTGTCGCCTTCATCCAGCCGAACCGCACGCAAACGCCCGACGCGCTCCTGACCCGCAAGATCGTATCTGTCTGCCTGCTCCGCACGCAGGCTCGGCGGAGCGGCTTTACCTCGCGGCCGGGCTGACGTATGGTCAGGGCATTGCCCGACGCGGAGCGCGCATGGATATACGAAAAGTTTGCATCATTTCCCTGGGACATCTTTCCTGCGACATCAATGGTGGCGCATTGCCCACCCTGCTGCCCTATCTGGCAGCCATGCACAACTTTGATTATCAGACGGCAGGCGGACTCATGTTTGCCTATTCTGTGGCCTCGTCCATTGTGCAGCCCGTCTTCGGCCTGCTTTCGGACAAGGTGCGCACCCCCGTCTTTGTGCCGCTGGGCGTTCTGCTGGCCGGGCTGGGCATCGGATTATGCGGCCTGCTGGACAGCTATGCGGCCATTTTTGCCGCCCTTGTTCTGAGCGGCATCGGCGGCGCCCTCTTTCATCCTGAAGGCGCGCGCTACGCCAACCGCGTTTCCGCCGGTCGGCAGGGCACGGGGCTCAGCATCTTTTCCGTGGGCGGCAACAGCGGCTTTGTGGCCGGTCCGCTGCTGGTCACGGCGGCCACCAAGCTGTTCGGATTGCACGGCACGCTGGTCTTTGCCCTGCTGTCGCTGATCATGGCCGCCCTGCTTTTCCGCCTGCTGGTCTGCGACATGCCGCCTGCCCCGCAGCGCCCCGGCCAAACCGCCGCGGCGCAGGGCAGCAACAACTGGCGGGCCTTCAGCATCCTGACGCTGGTCATCATGTCCCGCTCCATTCTCTTCCTCGGGCTCAACAGCTATATCCCGCTTTACTGGACGGACGTCTTTCAGGTGGGCAAGGCCGATGCCGGGCTGGTGCTCACCTTTTTCTGCGCCGTGGGTGTGACCAGCAATGTGCTGGGCGGCATGCTGGCGGACAAAATCGGTTACAGCCGGGTCATTCGCCTGGCCTATGCCGTCTGCCTGCCTGCCCTGCTGCTTTTTCCGCGGATGGATTCCGCCTGGCTGGCGGCACTGCTGCTGGCGCCGCTGGCGGTAGGCCTGTTTTCCCCCTTCAGCGCCATGGTGGTGCTGGGGCAGAAGTATCTTGCCCGCAACGTGGGGCTGGCCTCGGGCGTCACGCTGGGACTGGCCCTCAGCGTCGGCGGCATTGCCGCCCCGCTGCTGGGCTTTGTGGCGGATCACCACGGCGGCCTGCCTACGGCCATGCAGTGCCTTGCGCCCGTCGCCCTGGTGGGCGGACTGGCCGCCTGTCTTCTCCGCGATTCCGCCCCGGAAAAGCCCGCCCCCAGCGGGCAGGATGACGCGGCATGAGCTCCGCCGCCGCGTGCGTCTCGGGGGAACTGCGCGTTCCCTCGCCGCTGGGAGACCTTCTGCTCGTAGCTACAGCGCGAGGGCTTGCGGAATTGCGCTTTTGCTGTTGTGAAGCCGATCCCCGCAGGGCGGCCTGCCCGGACGCATTGCCCATGACTGACGTCCCTCCGGCTGTACAAGGGCATCTGCGGCAGGCGCAAAAGGAGCTCGACGCCTATTTTGCCGGACAATTGCGCGTCTTCAGCCTTGCGATCGATGCGCGGGGCACGCCGTTTCAGCAGCGCGTCTGGCAGGCCCTGCGGGATATTCCCTACGGGAAGACATGGAGTTATGCCATGCTGGCGGCACACATCGGACAGTCGGGAGCCTGCCGGGCCGTGGGCAACGCCAACGGCAGAAATCCCCTCCCCATCGTCATTCCCTGCCACCGGGTCATCCATGCCGACGGCGGCCTTGGGGGGTATTCCGCAGGTCTTGCCATCAAGCGTTTTCTGCTCGCGCTGGAAGCGCAGTCATAAAAAAAGCCCCCTTGCGGGGGCGTATTCCCTTTGTGATGCCGCGCCGAAAACGGCTGCCCGACTCTATCCGTTGACCACGCGCAGCATTTCCTCCACCTGTCCGAGCGTGGGCGTTGCCTCGTCATCCAGCCCGCACAGGCCGCGCACGGCCAGCATCAGCATATCGAACTGCAGGGACATCTCACTGCGCCCGTTGTAGATGACGCAGGTTTCGCCGTCCACAGTCAGACGGTAGGCATGGCGACTGCGTTCCTGTCCATGCGAGCGAACAATATAATAGACCTGCTCGTTCTTGTCCGTCACATAGAGTTTCTGACGGGTCATGATCTGATGTTCATCATCAAACCAGGAGCACTCGGAAAAAAGGCGCCCACGAAAGCACAGATCACTTCCGTTATCGTGTTTGAGGCAAATATCTTCCAGGGTCTTTTGCACGGTGCTTCCTTCCTTTTGGGGATGTCGCCGTAACATTCCATCCTGCGGGATGGCGCGGGGACGCCGCTGCGGCGGTCGGGTTTTTTCGTCGGCAAAAAAAGAGTTAGCATCCGCCGTAAAAGCTTGTCAATGGCCCATCCCGGCAAATGCAGACCCATGACAAAATTTATACCAATAAAACAAAAGCTAAATAATCTCAACATATTTTCTAGAGATAAAAAAGGCTGGCCGGCAGGGCTTTACTCTCCCGCCGCGCTGGGATAGATTCCTCTCACGAATAACCGTAACGAGGCGTACATGTCTGCCGAATTAGCCAATGCCCGTCGCCAGCTGGGGCAAATCAGCTCGCTCGCCAAACAGGACAAGGCCATGCCCGCGGTGCAGGCGCTGCAAAGCGCGCTGGCCGTCATTCTCCGTCAGCCGCTCATGAAGGCGGAACGGATGGAATTTTCGGAAATGATCGCCAATGCGGTTACCGTCATTGCCAATATGCCGCGGGTACGGCAGCACTATGCGCTTGCCCTTACCTATGAGCCCGGTCAGGGCAAGGCGCTGTACGAGCAGCTCGGCAATTTGCTGAGCGTCCTGCAGCAGGCGGAAATGGAGGCGGCGCAGGAGCGCATGCGCGAAGTGGAGGAACGCAAGCGCAGCGCGCTGGCCAAGGCCGCCGATGAACTGGAGCGCGGGCAGGTCGTGGCGGGCAAGGCCACGCTGGCCATGCTCGTGCGCGAATACCCCGTGGACTTCATCCTGCGGGGCAGGGCGGGCGAAATCCTGCTCAAGGCCGGTCTGTACGAGGAAGCCGTGGAATACCTCACGGCCGCCATCGACGGTCAGCCCGACATGCTCTTCCTGTACAGCGCCGCCGGCATCGCGCTGCGCAAGCTCGGCAAGTTCGATGTGGCCGAAAGCTATTTCCTGCGTGGCTCGCAGTATCTGCGCAATGAACCGAACCTCTACTTCAACATCGGCCGTCTCTACATCGACTGGCAGAAGTGGGACAAGGCCATTATGGCGGCCAAGGCCGCCCTCCAGCTCAAGCCGGACTTTGAGGAAGCCCAGAAAATGCTGGAGTATGCCGAAAAGCAGAAGGACAAGCTCGTTTAGAGTATGTTCAGTCTGAAACGCTTCGCGTTTCAGACCATACGGCCTGTTATTTCGCGGAAAAAACGCGGTTTTCCGCTCACTTTGGGCCGGACGGCCCTGTGCCGTCGCTTCGCCTTTTGCCTTTTTCAAAGGCAAAAGGTTCTAAATCCGGCATGTCTGCGCCGTGCTTGCAGCGGACAGCCTTCCATCTTTACCGGCACAGTTTTTTCAACTCGCATTTTGCGTAACGATGAACGCCCCCTTCCGCACGGGTTTTCGTGTGAAAGGGGGCGTTCATGCCGTCGGCAGCGCCGGACGCTACGGCTTGATGTAGGCAAAGCCGTTCTGCTGCAAGCGCACGATTTCCACCAGTCCGGCAGGCACCACCTCGACGCCGGGCCAGAGGTCCGCCTCGGTCAGATTATTGTCATTGAGGGCATTGCGGCAAAGACGAATCTTGAGTCCCTTGTCCATGAGCGGCCGGGCCGTTTCCCGCAGGGCGGGCTGGGCGGCGGTAAAGAGCGTCACCGAGGGGCCGTTGCCCACGATCACCAGCTCATAGCTTTCCTCCGGCAGGGCATTCTGGTAGTTGCGGGCGTTTTTGAGGGCCAGCGCCAGCAGGGCGGCGTCATTCAGGTCAACATGCAGGCAAAGATCGTATTTCACGTCGGCTCTCCTGTAGAGAAAAGGGAATGATGTTCTTTTTCTTGTAGCGCAGAGTGCCGGGATTTCCAAGTCGTCACGCCCCTTGCGGCCCGGCAGGGGACAGGCTACCATGCCGCATGTTTTTTCGTCGTCTTTGTACCCATATCCTCTGCTGGCTGCTCATTTTCCCCCTGCTGGGGGGGTGCGGCCTCGTGCAGATGCTGCAGGAACAGCCGCCACAGGAGGGCGCTTCCGCTAAGGAAACGTCCTGGGCCGCCGACCCCGTGCCCTATGATGTCCGCATCATCGTGGAAAAACCTCTCCCCCGGCCGGAGGCCGGTACGCAGCGCCTGCAGGATGAAGCCGCCGCCGTCAGGAAGGAGGTGGCCGCCGCCCGTGCGGACGCCGACCCCTACGCCCGGCCGCTGGAGGATAACGCCGCTCCCAAGCCCGCACCATCGGCCGTGGACCCTGATGCCGCCCGTGAGGCGAACAAACCGGCGCCGAAACGGGATGCCCTTGCCGTGGCGGCGGACGGACTCCGGGATAAGATGGAGGCGGCCAGCACCCTGCTGCAATTGCAGAAGGAAGCGCCGGACAGCCTGCTGGCTCTGGAACGCCGGGCCCGTCTGGACAAGGAAAGCGCGGAGCAGCTTCTGCATGCGCAGGGGTATTACGAGGGGACGGCGGAATTCCACATCGACACGAGCGGCAAGAAGGCGCAGGTGGTGCTGCGCCTTGTGCCCGGTCCCCGCTACGTGCTGGGACGTGCCGTTGTCCGCTATGAGCCTGAGCCCTTTGTGCCGGAGGCCTTTCGCAACGGCACGCGCCGTGCCCAGTACAGCGGCCTGCAGGGCCTGCTGGGCCGCGAGGCACGCGAACCCGTTTCTCCGCCGCGCTTCCCGCGCCACCTGCGCCTGGAGCCGGGCAAGCCCGTTACCGCCGAAGAGATGCTGGAGGCGGTGGACAGGGTGGGCCGCTATTTACGGCGTCAGGGCTACCCCATCGCCAGGACCGCCGACAGCCGCTATACGCTGGACAGGGAATTGCGGACGATCAATGCTGAAATCATCATCAATCCCGGGCCGCCGGCCCTTATGGGCGAGGTTCGCCTTGTGAGCGCCAGCGACGTGGCCGAAGCCTATCTGCGGCGCCTTGCCTACTGGCGTCCCGACGATGAACGCTGGAACAGCCGCCGTGTGGGCAACTACGGCGACCGTCTGCGGGCCCTCGGCCTGTTCAATAATGTGACCCTCAAGCCCGCTCTGGATGAATGGCGGCAGCAGTCCGGCCCCGGCAAGGTGGCTCCCCTGCCGCTGGACCTCAGTGTGGAGGATGCGCCCTTTCGTTCGCTGGCCGCCGAAGCCCGCTACGATACGGATACCGGCTTCGGCGTGGAAGCCGAGTGGGAGCATCGCAACATCCTCGGCAACGGCGAGAGCCTGCGCCTGAATCTGCCCGTCACCATCGAAAAGCAGGGACTTGTGGCCAATTTTGAAAAGCCCGCCTTCCTGCGCTCCGGCCAGAGCCTGGACGCGCAGGCCTCGGCGCTGCACGAGGATACGGATGCCTACGAGCGGCGCGGTCTGGCAGGCTATGCCTTCCTCAATCGCCGGGTCAATCGTTACTGGCGCGTGGGCGTGGGCGCGGGCGGCGACGGCGGCCAGCTTGCCGAAGACGGACAGGGCATGCGCCTGTACAGCGTCATCGGACCGCGTTTCACCGTCCGTCGCGACAGCCGGGACAACAAGGTCAGCCCGCGTGACGGTACACTGGGCAAGGTTATTGTCAGCCCCGTGGTGGGCTACTACGATACGACCTTTACCGCCCTGACCGGCGAGGCTGAATGGATGGGCTATTATGCTCCCTTCCGCACTCCGCGCGGCAGGCCGGATGACCGGCTTGTGCTGGCCACACGGGTGGCGGCGGGCATGATGGCGGGTGTTCCCCTGCACGCCATGCCGGCCTCCATGCGCTATTACGCCGGGGGCGCGGGCAGCGTGCGCGGCTATTCCTATCAGGCGCTCGGTCCGCGCAACAGCAAGGGCGACCCGCTGGGCGGCCGCTCCTATCAGCTGGTCAATCTGGAAGCCCGGGTCAAGATCACCGATGATGTGGGGCTTGTGCCCTTTCTGGACGGCGGTATGGCCTACCGTGAGCAATACCCCACCCTGGACGACCTGCACTGGGGTACGGGGATCGGCCTGCGCTACTACACGCCCGTGGGCCCTTTGCGGCTTGACGTGGCCACGCCCCTCAACCCCGTGGATGGAGACCCGCCGGTGCAATTCTATATCAGTATAGGACAGTCCTTCTGATGCGGCAGGATGCTTCCGGCCGCACGGCTCCCCCTTCGACGGTTCCGGCCGCGCCGCTTCCTTCGCCGCAACGACACGGCAAACGGAGGAAGCGTCGTCTGCTGCGCATTGTGCTGCTTGTGGCGGCGGGCCTGCTTCTTCTCGCCGGGGGGGGAGTGGGCTGGCTGTGTTCCGCCTCCGGCCAGTCCTGGCTGCGGGAAACCCTCAACGCCACGCTGGCGACCGCTCTGGAGCCCTACGGCCTGCGTCTGACCCTGAACAGGCTGGAAGGTCTGCCGTTCCGGCCCCGGCTGGCCGTGCGCGGCGAAGACGCCTCGGGCTGCTGGCTGGAGCTCCCGGATGTGCGGCTTTCCTGGAGAGCAGGCTGGCAGGACGGACTTCTGATCTCTCTGGAACCGCTGGCCGTGCACGGCGGAGGGGTGTACCGTGCCCCCCGGTTGCCGGACAGCCCGGAGGAACCCGCCCTGAGCCCCGGCGAACTGGCGGACAGCATCGGCCATAGCGTGAGCGACGTGCTCGCCCTGCTGGGCGATCTTCCCGCCGCCCTGCCCCGCGTGCACGCGACGGTTCAGGTGGACAGACTGGCGCTGTCCCCGGACTGGCTGGCCCTGCTGCCGGCGGAGGCGGAGGGCTCGGTGACGCTTCCGTCCACACCCGATGCCGATGGCCCCTTTCCGCGTGTTTCGCTGACGCTGCAGCTTGACGGGGGGCTGGGGTCTCGCGCCGATCTGCAGGCCGATGTGACGGCACAGGCGTTCTGGCCGCAGGATGAGAACGCCGACACCGCGGAGGCGGATTCTCCCGCCGCAGCAGTCGTCCCCGCCGCTTCGGCCGCCGTCGAGGGCGCTTCCCCCGGCGTTGCCGCTTCTCCCGCGTCGTCCTCGCGTCGCGCCTTGCCGGACGCCCTGCTCCCCCTGTTCGGTACGGGCACTGCCGAAGCCCGGCTGCGGCTGCGGGCGCAACGCCTTGCGGACGGCCAGTGGAATTTTGCCTTGCCGGAAATCGCCGTCACGGCAGGCGTCGCCGGGGTGTCCGGTCGTCTTTCCCTGCGTCTGGATGCCGTAGCGGAGCGTTTCTGGGCCGCTCCGCTGGACATGCTGTTGCAACTGACGGTCACGCCGCCCGAGCAAGCCTGTGCCTGGACCGCCCTGCTGTCCGGCCCCGCTGCGGCGGAGGTCAGCCTGCGCGGCCCGCTGGGTGCGCCGCACCTTTCCCTTGCCGTGGACGGTACGGAAGTGCGACCTGCCGCCCTTTCCACGTCGCCCGCCCCCAAAGCGGAACACGCCGCCACGAAGCCGTCCAGGACCGCGCAGAGCGCTCCGACGGGTCTTCCCGGCCTGACAGCTCCCCGCCTGCGGCTGGAAGCCCTGCCGCTGCGCTGGCGCGCCGCGCTGGACGGCGGCACCCTGCGGCTGGCCCTGCATGCCGAGACACGCCTTGATGCCTCCCCGCTGCGGGCGGACATCCTGCTGGCTGCTGGATTGCGCCGACAGGAGCAGCAGGGCTTCTGGCGGCTCTCGCTGGAAGATATTTCGGTCGAGGGCGCTGGCGCTCGCCTGCTCGGCAGTTGGGGCGTGGACATGCTCCTGCCGGACGGCAGCGCTCCCGCTCCGTCCCTGTCGGCGACAGCGGACGGCGCACCCGCGGCGCAGACCGCAACCACGCTTCCGGCAGCGGATGAACCGCATGCGGCGGACGACATCATCAGCCGTCAGATTTCCGCCGTCCTGCGGGAACTGCCGCCCATGCGGGGACAGTTGCGGCTGAACATTTCGGACTGGAAACGCCTCAATCAGCTGAGTGCCCTGCTGTTGCCCGGCCTGCAGGCGGAAGGGCAGGCCGTCGCTCTTGCGCTGCGCGCCACGGGACGCGAAGGCGACGATGAACTTGCCCGGCTCTGGGGTGTGACGGACTGGCATCTGACGCTGGAGGCTCCGCGCGGCCGGATACGCCGGGGACAGGAGACGCTGCTGCTCTGGCAGTCGCTGGCTCTGCGGGCGGACCTAGCGCCGCAACAGGCGGCTGCCGGAAAAACGCCCGCCGCGGCGGATGCGCCCGTCCTTGACTGCGCCTTCCAGGCGGAACGACTGGAAGCTGCCTCCCTGCGCCTTGCGCGCCCCCATCTGCGGGCGGGCGGCCCGCTGGCCGGGCCGCTGCGGCTGGAAGCGGCGTCCGGCGGAGACGTGCAGGCCGATGTCCGTCTGGAATGGCAGCCCGGCAGCCTCGCCGTCAGCCGGCTGAAGGCCGAGCTGCCCGCGCACAAGGTCGGTCTGCGGCTGGAAAAGGCCGCCCGCCTGCGCTATACCGCCCGGAGCCTGCATTGCGACCCTCTGCACATCCGTCTGACGCCTTCAGGGCAATTGCAGGTGGAAGGCCGCCTTGCTCCGGACGTGCTGACGGCCCGTCTGCGCCTGCTGGCCACGGAGCTGGCTCCGTGGCAGGCCGTCATTCCCGCCCTGCCGCAGGGACAGGTGGCGCTGGAAGCCGGACTGAGCGGCAGTCCGGCCAAGCCGCAGGGGAAATTCGCCCTGAAGGTGAATGGTCTGCATCTGCCCGGCGCGCCGCTGCCGCCGCTGGACTGGGGCATCACCGGCAGCGTCCGGCAGGGGCGCTCCGGCGGCGAGCTGGCGCTGGCCCTCGACATGCCCGAAGCCAGCCGCAAGCTGCTGGGCGCGGACACGATCTCCGGCCGCTTCAGCCTGCCCCTGAGCTTTTCCGGCGGCCTGCCCGGCCTTTCGCCCCGGGCCGCGCTCAAGGGCGAACTGCGCTGGCAGGGCGCCGTGGCCCCGCTCTGGAATCTTGTGCCGATGGCGGATCGCCGCCTGTCCGGGCGGCTGGAGCTGCGGGCCGATCTGTCCGGGACGCTTGAGGCGCCGGCCCTGACCGGCCATGTCGCCTTGCAGAAGGGGCGTTTCGAGGATGTGGCCCTGGGCGTGCTGTTGCAGGATATTCAGGTACGGGCCGAGCTGGCCCGCAGCCTGCTGACCGGGCTGGCCGGACTGGGCCGCGTGCGGCTGGACGCCTCGTTCAGTGACGGGCACACGGGCCGGGCGACCTTTGATGGTGAACTTTCCCCGGGCGGGCGGGCGCTCAGCCTGTCGGGCCGTCTGGACAAGCTCCATCCCCTGCGGCGGCGTGACGTGACCATTTCCCTGTCCGGCACGGCTTCGGTGCGGGGGCCGCTGACCGCTCCCCAGGTTCAGGCCGACATCAGCGTGGATTCCGGCGAAGTGCGCATTGACCGCATCACGACCACCAGCAGCGTCACCACCCTCCCCATCAGTGAAAAAAGCGCAAAGGCCACGCCTGCGGCGCCCAGGGCGCGGCCCGCTGTCGGGAGCCTTGATGCGCGGGTGCGCACCACGGGGCGTTTCACGGTGCAGGGGCGCGGCCTTGACAGCCTCTGGAAAGTCGATATTCGCGCGGGCGGCCCGCTGACCGATCCCCGCGTCACGGGGAGTGTGGAGGCTGTGGAAGGTACCTTCAACTTCCTCAATGCCAAGTTCAGCCTTTACCGCGGCATCGTGCGCTTTGCCGGCGGCCCGCCGTCCAATCCGCTGCTTGACGTGGTGCTGCGACACGAGGCAGCGGACATCGTGGCGGATGTCCGGGTGGGCGGCACGGCGCAGAAGCCGAAATTTCAGCTCACCAGCACGCCCACCATGCCGCAGGAGGAAATCATCTCGCGCATCATGTTCGGGCGCGCCTCCAGTGATCTCGGCCGCTTCGAGAATCTGCGGCTGGCGGCGGCCGTGGCCGAGCTGGCGGGCTTCGGCGGCGACGGACTCAATGTGCTGGACGTGGCCCGCAAGACCCTCGGCGTGGACGTGCTGCGCGTCAGTTCGCGCACGACCTCCGACGAAGACGGCAACAACAGCGAGGAAAGCACGCTGGAGGCGGGCAAGTTCATCGGCGAAAAGCTCTATCTCGGCGTGGCGCAGGGCATGAAGCCGGACAGCACCGCCGTGATCATCGAGCTCCAGATGACGCCCCACAGCAAGGCCCAGGTGCGTACCGAGCAGGAAAACACCTCGGCGGGCGTGCGCTGGAAAATCAACTACTGACCCGCCCGAAGCGGCAGGGAGCACATTGCCGGTCGCCGGGCTTGGGGCTATACTTCCCCGCGCCCCGCAGAGCGGCGCTTGTACAATCCTCCGGCAGCCGCCCCGCGGGCCGGCCCGGACAACCCCGGCAAGGACAACGACATGCTGGCAATTCTGGAATACAAGGCAGGCAATCAGACCAGTGTCCGGCGCGCGCTGGAACATCTCGGCATCCCCTGCGCCGTCACGGCGGACCCCGACGTGCTCCTCGGTGCACAGGGCATCATCTTTCCCGGCGTGGGCGCGGCCGGTCAGGCCATGAATCACCTGCGCGAGGCCGGACTTGACCGGGTGCTGCGGCAGGCCATCGACGCGGGGCAGCCCCTGCTCGGCATCTGTCTGGGCTGCCAGATTCTGCTGGAATCCAGCGAGGAAAACGACGTGCAGACCCTGGGCGTCGTGCCCGGCCGCTGTCTGCGCTTTGCCGACGGCCTGCGGCAGGAGGACGGCAGCCCCGCCCCGGTGCCGCACATGGGCTGGAACAGCCTGACCCTGCACCGTCCCGGACGTCTGCTGGCCCATCTGCCGCCGGATGCGGAGTTCTATTTCGTGCACAGCTACTATGTGGAACCGGCTCCGGAGCTGGTCATGGCCACCACCCGTTACGGACGGGAGTTCTGCTCCGTCTACGGGCGTGACGGTCTCTGGGCCGTGCAGTTCCATCTGGAAAAGAGCGGTCGCCCCGGCCTGCAGATTCTTCGCAACTTCTTTGACTACTGCCGCGAGGTGCGCCATGCTCAGTAAACGCGTCATTCCCTGTCTGGACGTGCGGGCCGGACGTCTCACCAAGGGCATCCGTTTTGCGGGCAACGAGGATATCGGCGATCCGGTGGAGAGTGCCCGCCGTTACTATGAGGAAGGCGCGGACGAGATCGTCTTTTACGACATCACGGCCTCGGCCGAGGAGCGCGGCATCTTTCTGGATGTGGTGGAACGGGTGGCCGAGCAGATATTTATTCCCTTCTGCGTGGGCGGCGGCATTTCCAGCGTGGCGGACATGCGGGCCGTGCTGGTGGCCGGAGCCGAAAAGGTGTCCATCAACTCCGCGGCGGTCAAGAATCCGCAACTCATCAGCGACGGCGCTGCGGCCTTCGGCGTGCAGGCCATCGTGGTGGGCATGGACGTGCTGCGCGTGCCCGTGAGCGAAGCCATTCCGTCCGGTTATGAAATCGTCATCCACGGCGGCCGCAAGCGCATGGGGCTGGACGCCATCGCCTGGGCAAGGCGCTGTCAGGAGCTGGGCGCGGGCGAACTCTGCGTCAATTCCATCGACGCCGACGGCACCCGCGACGGCTATGAGCTGACGCTTACCCGGGCCATCGCCGACGCCGTGAATATCCCGGTCATCGCCTCCGGCGGCGCGGGCGATCCCCGGCACATGTACGAGGCCGTGAGCAGGGGCGGCGCTTCGGCGGCGCTCATCGCCTCCATCGTGCATTATGGTCAGTACACCATCCGGCAATGCAAGGAAGACATGGCCCGACGCGGCGCCAAGGTTCGCCTGACATGGTAGCCGATGCCGGAGACGAACCGGCGCTGCCCGCCGACGCGGCACAGCGTCTGCACGAGCGCCTGAAGGTCTGCGCCCGGACGGCTCCGGCCCTGGCCGTGGCGCTTTCCGGCGGGGTGGACAGCCGTTTCCTCTGTCTGGCCCTGCAGCGTGCCGGATTGTCCTTTATAGCGCTGCACGCGTGCGGGCCGCATGTGCCCGAAGAGGAAAGCCGGAGCGCCGTCCGCTGGGCGGAAGCCCGGGGCCTGCGGCTGGAGACGGTACCCTTTTCTCCGCTTGCGCTGCCCGGTGTGGCCGACGGCAGCCGGGAGCGCTGCTACGCCTGCAAGAAAGGGCTTGTGGCGGCCCTGCGGCAACGCCTTGCCGCCTGCGGCCTGCCGGACGCCCTGCTCTGCGACGGCAGCAATGCCGACGATCTGCAGGCCCATCGTCCCGGTCTGCGGGCCCTGCGGGAAGCGGGCGTGGCCTCTCCGCTGGCCGAGGCCGGTATCCGCAAGGCCGACCTGCGCAGGCTGGGGGCGGCCTGGGGGCTTGAGGACCCCGATCAGACGGCCCGTCCCTGCCTGCTGACCCGTCTGGCCTATGGCTGCCGCCCGGAGGCCTCCACGCTGCGCCGTCTGGCCGAAGCCGAGAGCGCCCTTGCCGCCCTGTCGGATGCGGACGGCCACCCCGTTCTGGGGGATTTTCGGTTGCGCCTGTGCCCGCAGCCGCTCCTGCAGCACGAACGCCCGACCGCCTCCCATCTGGAGCAGCTCCGCCATATCCTGAAGGCCACGGGTTTCTGGCCCTGCGATTTCCGGCAGACGGCACGCATCAGCGGCTTTTTTGACTGACATTCCCTTTTCCGCTCGTTTGGGGCCGGGCGGCGGCACAGCGCCGCCTCGCATTTTGTCTTTTCAATGGCAAAACGCTTATGATGCCCGCAGTACGCGCCTGTCGGGCAAAAGAACTTGACTAGCGGCACAATGGCGGAATACGCTTACAAAATTTTTATTTTCCAAGTGTGCCTGCCCTGCGGACAGAGGAAGCCACGCGGAAAATCGTGGAGGGAGTGGTGAAAAAGCGGTATCTGGTGTTGTTGTGCTGTGTCCTGTGGGCCTGTCAGGCCGGTCTTGCCCGGGCGGAGGGCTTCAGCCTTACGGAATGGAGTTCGCGCGGTCTGTCGCTGGCCGGCGGCATGGTCGGTCGTGCGGACGACCCCTCTGCCCTCGCCTACAATGCCGCGGGCATTACCCAGTTGCCCGGCACGCGGGTCATGGGCGGTTTTGCCGCCATTGCTCCCATGGGCACCATCGCTGCCGAAATGGCCGACGGCAGCAGCAGGACGACCACCACCAAGCCCAATGTCTGGCCCGCACCGCACGCCTACATCACACACCAGCTCAATGATCGCTTCTGGCTGGGGCTCGGCATGTTTTCCCGCTTCGGCCTCGGCAATGAATTTTCGGACAACTGGATTGGGCGATACAACCTCACCAGCGTGAACTTTCAGACCTTTTCCCTTGTGCCCAGCGTAGCCATGAAGGTCAGCGACGTGCTGTCGCTCTCCGCCGGACTGGAGGTCATGTACGCCGATTTCGCCATGTCGCAGCAGATTCCCGTGCTGCAAATCGGGGCGACCGGTCTGCAACGCGGGCCCGACAGCAAGCTGACCCTCAACGGTACGGGCTGGGGGGCGGGCCTCCATCTGGGGGCGCTCGTGCATCTGACGGATGAACTGTCGCTGGGCATTTCCTACAAGAGTCCGGTTACGCTCAACATCAGCGGCGAAGTGGATTACTCCCGCCATCAGAGCAATCTGCTGGCGGACATGGGACAGGTTCCCCACACTGTGGACACCGACGCCCACAGTACGGTGCATCTGCCGGACTCCTTTGCGCTGGGGCTGGCCTACAAGCCGCTGGACAACCTGAGCCTTGAAGTGGGGACGGTGTTCACCCGCTGGTCCACCTATAATTCCCTGAACATCTACTTTGATTCAAACTATCAGTCGCTCAATGAAAAAGGCTGGAAGGACGGCTGGAATGTCAATGCCAGCGTGGAATACGCCCCGCTGGACTGGCTGGCCCTGCGCGCCGGCATCTGGCACGAGACACCGGTGACCAGCGAGGCGCACGGGGATTTCATGGTTCCCAGCTACGGCCGTACCGGCGTGGGGCTGGGGGCGGGCTTCACCTGGGAAAACTGGACGCTCGATCTGGCCTATGCCCATCTCTGGGTATACGACATGGACTATTCCCGTACCGACGCTTCCGGCATCCGCAGCGAGTTGTCCGGCATCAGCGGCGGCAACAGCCGGGATACCGTGGCCAACATCTATTCCGTCACCGTGGGCTATACCTTCTGAGCGCAGGGCATGCGGCAGTCCGTGTTGCGCGTATGACGCCTTGCCGACAGGTACAGCCGTATGCTTTGCCGACGACAAAAAACCGCGGAGAAAGACTGGCCTCCGCGAGGAATTACGGCTATGCTTCGCAAGCGGCGCAAGGGCTCCGCGCTTACTGCGCCATATGACAGGAAAGGATGCGGCATGACCCGTTTCGCACATCTTACGCAACAACGCCTGAGCACCACCTGGCGCAACATTCGCGCCGACTGGGGCCGTTACGCCGGTAACGGGGGCGTACTTGGCATGGCGGCCTCTTTCGGGGCCTTCTGGCGGCAAATGCTTCGCGCTCCGCACGGCGTGGGCGCGGTCTGTCCCAGCAGTGCGGCGCTGGCCCAGACCATGGCCGATCTGCTGCCGTCCTCCGTCCTTCACGGACAGGATATTGTGGTGGAGCTGGGACCGGGAACGGGTGTGGTCACCCGGGCCCTGCTGAAAAAGGGCATTCCCGCCCATCGCCTGCTGCTCATTGAGCGCATGCCCAGTTTCTGCCGCATGCTGCAAAACCGATTTCCGCACGTCCCCGTCGTACAGGGGGACGCCATGCGGCTGGGCGAATACCTGCCGCAGGGCAAACGGGTGGCGGCCATCGTCTCTTCCCTGCCCCTGCTCAGTCTGCCGCCCGAATGCCGGGCGGGCATCATGGCCGCCATGCGGCAGTGTCTGGACGCGGAAGGCTGCGTCATCCAGTTTACCTATGCCCTCTGGGGGCGGACGCCGCTCAGTCAGGCCGGATTCGTGCCGGATCGCACCCGGCGCGTCCTTGTCAATCTGCCTCCGGCGCGCGTACAGCGCCTGCATCCCTCCTGTCCGACGCGGGAGGCATGAGGCGTGTCCCGGGGAGCGCCTCTTTGGGGCTGTCCGGGAAAGGCCGCTCTCCCCGCGGGACAGGACATTTCGTATTGCTGCAAGGAAGGAGCAGCCCGCCTGACGGCAGGGCTGCCGTTCCTGTTTGCGGCGGAACCGGCTTTCGGGGCAGGCGCCGGGGCCTTCCCGCCGCATCCCGGCACCGTAAACCACAGGAGGCCTCCATGCCCGCTCTCCGGCGATGCCTGAGTATGACCCTTCCGCTCATCCTGCTTCTGGCAGGCCCGTGTACGGCAAATCCCGCGCAGGGGCCAAAATATCATATCATCGACAAAACGACCACTTCCATGGAGTTGCTCGCGCCCTATCTTCATCCCCTTCTGAAGCAGAAGGAGGGCAATGAAAGACTGCTCGTCCTGAGCGTTCCGGAAGAAGACATTCTCAAAGTCGCGTTCTGTGCAAACAGCGGAACCGGCAAAATCCGTCCTCAGCAAATCCTCTGTTTTTCCAATCCGGATCGGCGCAGTTTCGCGGGCATGGCGGCCGCCGCCATGAATGGAGACCGTTTCGGCGTCCGCTTTGAAGACGGCACGATCCTTTACGCTTCCGACGCTCCTCCGGCGGACGCCTACGATGCGGGTGAAGTGAGCATGAAAGGGAGGGCGTACTTGATCCGGTGGCGGCGCGTGTATGGAAACTACTATTTTGTCACCAAATTCACTCGTCATGGATGGATTGACGCGGAATTCCTGATGACTGAGGAAAACGGCAAGGACCTCAGTCCTCTGCTTGGTGATTCGTCAGCGGAACCGCATCCGGAGTTCACGATGACACCCACCTGGGGATTGTTCGGATTGACACGGCGACGCTCCCAGTACCTTGAATATACCGATCGGAACGGCAAGCGTATCCGGTACACGATCAAGAAGCTTCAGGAGAAGGACCTTCCCCCGGATTTCCCGAAGGGGCTTGTGCGCCGGATTCCCTGAGCGCGGCCTTCCGCTCGCTTCGGGCCGGGCGGCGCGGTGCTGCCGCCCCGCATGTTGCCTTTTTCAACGGCAAAATGCTCTAGGTGTAGAGTGTCAACACGTTGTTCACCCTCTGCTCAGACATGAAGCTGGAGGTTTTCTGCCAAGAGCCGAATGGGGGCGCACAAAATTGTAATGATGCGTCCATTTCGACAAGTAGGCT
>CALVGJ010000028.1 GCA_944327045.1 uncultured Desulfovibrio sp. | reverse complement strand
GGGTTGCTGAAGTCATGGACGTTCCCCGGGCGGAGTAGCCGCAGGGTCACGGTTTGGCGGACTCGCACTGCCGGCGACGCATTCCCGTCAGGGGGGAACCGATGCACATCCCTATCATTCGTCCCGTCCTCGGTGATGAGGAGTTGGAAAATGTCGGGAACTGCCTTGCCTCAGGCTATCTGACGCAAGGCAAATTCGTAGCGCGCTTCGAGCAGTCCGTGGCGGACTATCTGACCTGCCGGCATGCCGTCGCCGTCACCTCAGGGACGGCTGCGCTGCATCTGGCCCTGCTCGCTCTGGGCATCGGCCCCGGTGATGAAGTTGTGGTACCGTCCCTGACATGGGTTGCCACAGCCAATGCGGTTGCCTATGTGGGAGCAACTCCCGTCTTTGCTGATGTCCGGCCCGAAACATTCACGCTTGATCCTGAAGACCTTGTCCGGGCGCTGACGCCCCGGACCCGGGCCGTTGTGGCGGTGCACCTCTTTGGCCTGTGCGCCGACATGGCGGAAATCTCTCGTATAGCCGCCAGCCGGGGACTCTTTCTTGTGGAAGACGCCGCCTGTGCCCTGGGCAGCAGCTATCAGGGCAGGCCGGCGGGCACGCTCGGCCATGTGGGCTGTTTTTCCTTTCACCCCCGCAAGGTCATCACCACAGGGGAAGGCGGCATGCTGACGACAACGGATGCCGAACTGGCCTCAGCGCTGCGCGAACTCCGCAATCACGGATGCTCCCCTCTGGCCGCCGGTTCTCCCCCCTGGGCCATGCCCGACGTCCCGCGCTGCGGATATAACTACCGCATGACGGATATTCAGGGGGCCGTCGGCTGCGCACAGATGGAGAAAATCGACGCCATTCTTGCGGAACGCGCCAGACTGGCTGCCGTGTACACGGACATGCTCGCCTCCTCGTCACTGATTCTGCCCGCAGTCCCACAGGATTGCGTGCATTCCTGGCAATCCTACGTTGTGCGCTTCAACTCCGTCGCAGAGCGCAATGCCGCAGCCGAGCGTCTTGCCGCGGCGGACATAGAATGTCGTCCGGGTACGCACGCCGCCCACCGTTTGCGCTGGCAGGCCGCGCATTCCGTCCGTACAGATTGCTGCCCGTGCGCGGCCCTTTGTGAAGATACCAGCCTTGCCCTGCCTCTGGTGCATGGCATGGCCCGCGAAGATCAGGCGCGCGTGGCTGCCCTCCTCTGCCGGGACTGACGCAGCGCCGCTTGCCGTCCTCTTTTTATATAACGCCCTTCCCGATAAGGATAGCTCATGATTACCGACTCCACGATCCTGATTACCGGCGGTGCCGGCTTCATCGGATCGGAACTGGCCTCCGTCCTTGCTCCGCACAACCGCATCGTCATCTTCGACAACTTTTCCCGTGACGCGCTGCAGCACAAGGCTGTCGCCAATCATCCCAATCTGCGTATCATTCGTGGCGACATCTGCGATTTTGCGGCAGTAAGAGAGGCTGTAAAAGGGGTCGACTACGTCATTCACTGCGCCGGTGTGGCGGGCATACAAACGGTCTGTCGCTCTCCCACCAACACCATGCGCGTCAACATGCTGGGTTCCTATAACCTTCTTGAAGCGGCGGCCCAGGAAGGCGGCATCCGCCGTGTCGTCTGCTTTTCCACATCCGAAGTGTTCGGCGGCATGGCCTTCTCCTCCAAGGAGGCCGACCGCAGCGTCATCGGCGCTGCCGGAGAAGCCCGCTGGACCTATGCCGTCTCCAAGCTGGCCGAAGAGCATCTGGCCATTGCCTACTGGAAGGAAAAAAAGCTCCCCACCACAGTCATCCGTCCCTTCAACATCTACGGCCCCACGCAGGTGGGGGAAGGCGCCCTGAAAATATTTGTACAGCAGGCTCTGCGCAATGAGCCCATTATCATTTACGGCGACGGCACACAGGTACGGGCCTGGTGCTATGTGGACGACATGGTGCGTGCCACCCTGCTTTGCATGGAAAACGAGAAGGCCATCGGCGAATCCTTCAATATCGGCAATGCCCGTAGTGTGGAAACCATCTACGGTCTGGCCAACGTCGTCATTCGCGTGCTCAAGTCCGAATCCGAAATCAATTTTCGACCTGCCTCGGCCCCGGACATCGAACTGCGCATCCCCTGTGTGGAGAAGGCGGAACGTGTACTGGGCTTCACGGCCAAAGTGTATCTTGAGGAAGGCATACGCGCCACGGCGGAATATTATCGCCGGCAAATGCAGCAGTAGGCTGATGCCGGGAATAAGCTGCCTTACGGAAAAGAGACATTCCAAGCAGGTTGCGGCCGATGCGTCTGGGAGTTTTGGCGGATGCCCACGGCAATCTTGCCGGACTGAAAACCTGTCTGCATTTTTTGCGGCAGCGGGATGTCGAACATTACCTTTTCCTGGGCGACGCTACCGGCTATTTCCCGCAAAGTGCGGCAATCTGTGAAGAGCTTGACGCACTGCCCCTAACGCTGGTTGCCGGGAATCATGAAGGCATGCTCATGGGCATACTGCCCATGAATGATGCCATGCGGGAAGTCATTCAGCCCCCGGATACCACCCTCCCGCCAATACGACATTGGCTGCAGCGCTGTACCCGGACTGGCCCCATGCACCACATGAAAATTGGAGGAAAAAATCTGTGCATGGTGCATGGCAGCCCGGACAATCCCTGGCTGGGACGAATCGACTCCCCGGATACGTTGCCTATGGAAGAATGCGATATTCTTTTCTCTGCCCATACCCATCGGCCCGGCATGACACTGACATCTGACGGCCGCCTTTATGTAAATCCCGGCTCATGCGGCTATCCACGCGACAACGGCGAATGGCTGTCCGTCGCCGTTGTCGATACCGTCGAACCGAGCGCACAAATTTTCCGTTTACCCAACAGGATTGACACGCCCACCCTGCAATGGGTGCACCCTGCCGTCAGACAAACATTGCAACGTCGCTTTCCCATTACCGGCACCATTGTGGAGATGCCATGAATACCATCCGAACCGTTGTCACTGCCACCGGCTGCGCCAGCGTGGGAGAACAGATTCTCAAGGCGTTACGTCTCTCTCCCCTCCCCTTTCACCGTATTGCCTGCGACTGCACGCCGGACAGCACAGGCTCCACGCTTGCTGACGATTTTCTCGTTCTGCCACGGGCTGCCCATCCGCACTATGCCGAACAGCTCTTGTCAGCCTGCCGAAAACACCATGCGGATGTCCTTTTTATCGGTAGTGAAGCGGAATTGCTGGCCGTCAGTCCCCACCGGGCAGAGTTTGAGCGAGAGAACATCTTCATGCCGCTGCAGCCGGAAGAGGTCCTCCAGCTCTGCCTGGACAAGGCAAAGCTTTACGAATCACTCAATTCGCTGGGGTTTTCCACCCCGTGGTATCGCCGAATCCAGACTCCTGAGGATTTATTCGACATTCCCGCTTTTCCGCTTGTTTTCAAGCCCTCTAAACAATCCGGTGGTTCAACCGATGTGTTTATCGTACGCCATGACGACGAACTGCGCTTTTACTCCTCCTATCTCCTTGAACGGCATGGAGAATTTGTGGCGCAGGAGTATGTGGGAACTCCTGAAGATGAGTTTACCGTAGGCGTTTTGCAGGACATGAGCGGGGATATCATAGGAAGTATCGCCCTGCATCGGGACCTGAACGTAAGCTTCAGCCGCCGCCTGAAAACGGCAAACACAACAGGACGCACGGAACTGGGTCCACAACTGGTCATCAGCAGCGGCATTTCACAGGGACTGCTGGGAGGATTTCCTCAGGTATGCGGCCCGAGTACAGCCATTGCAACGGCGCTCGGCGGCCGGGGCCCCATGAACATACAATGCCGATTTGCTGAAGGAAAACTTTGCCTTTTTGAAATCAATCCCCGCTTTTCCGGCACAACCTCGCTGCGCGCTCTGGGCGGCTGGAATGAACCGGAAATGCTGGTGCGCCGTCATCTTCTCGGTGAGCGGGAACTTCCGGTACACTACTCCCGGACAGTGCGCATCGGACGACGACTGGAAGAAGTTATTATTTCCGAAAAACAATAAAGGATACCTCACCATGAAAGATATAAAACAGCGCTATGCCAATTTCGCTTCCTATTTGCGCACACTGCCTATCAAGCCGTATCAGATTGCTCATCTGCTGCATCTTATGCAAAATGTCAACTTTGACATCATCCCGGATGGATACGCAACACCTCCGCATACCATTAATTTTGCTGTCAATAATCAATGCAATCTTCGTTGCCAATATTGCGATTTGCATCATGGCAGGGTAAATAAAGAACTTCATAACGCAAAAATTGATTTCGGCGTCATTGAATCAAAAAAGAAACATGAGCTTCCTCTTGAAATCTGCAAACGCGTCATAGATGAAGTCTCCTGGTTCAAGCCGACAATCCGTACTCCCTGGATGGAGTCTCTTTTATACAAGGACATATTCAATCTTATACAATATACAAAAGAGAAAAATCTTGATTTTTCTCTCTTGACGAATGGTCTTCTTCTCAAGAAGTATGCGCCCAAACTCTGCGATCTCAAACTTGACGCTTTGCGTATTTCGCTCGATGGCCCGGAAGAAATCCATGATGAACTGTGCGGCGTTCGCGGAACGTACCGTCAGGCGGTGGACGGACTAAAATATATTGCCAAGCAGAATGACCTGGGTGCTACAGATATGGAGCTTGGCTGCTACTTTACGTTAACCAATCTCAATTATAAGCACCTCCTTCCCATGGTCGAGGCATTGGAAAAGGAAGGACTTCTGGGAAAAATGGCCATTGGCTTTTATATGTTCAACTATATTTCCCAGCGGCAGGCTGCGGCGCATAATCGTGAGCACAAGGAAATCAGCGGCGTGGAAATTTCCGAAGCCTCCACACAGTATATCAAGCTTTCTGATATTGCCGTTGATGCTGTCTATGAACAGTACGAAACCATAAAAAAGCGCTATGCGGGCGCGCGCATTCATTTTCGCCCAGATTTCACCCGGAAAAATCTCGTGCAGTGCCTGCAGGATGACGACCTGAGCCTTCCTGAAAGCAGATGTGATGTGTTGAATCATACATTTTACATTAACCCGGATGGCTACGTAAAATCTTTTCCACAGTGCATCTTGCCACCTGTGGGAAATATCTTTGAAAGCTCTGTCATGGATATCTGGAATGGCGAGGCCATGCGCAAGCAGCGGATACTTATGCAAAATAATTCGCTTTTCCATGGCTGCACCCGCTGTTGGTGTGCATATTACGGACTGGAAGACTCACAAAATACATGGAAGTAGTCATGCAAAAAGTCTCATGCCCGGTATGTGGCGGAGTGGAAAGCATACGACTTTATCCTGAGTACTCCGGAACTTGCGTCACATCGCAGCTTGACTTTCTGGCCCATTGCACGCTGGACAATCGGTGCTGCGACTCTTGTGGGTTTATTTTTAATGCCGCAGGCGTTCGCGGACGCACAAACCTTGTCTACACGCAACAGAACTGGAAACCCAAGCCGCAGGTGCTTTCGTTCGGAAACAGCATAAAAAGCCAGCAGGAACGGGCACTTGATGTTTTTGAAGAAATGCTGCCCATGCCGGGCTCCGGCAGAATACTGGACTTCGGCGCGGGGCGAGGCTTCTTTCTGGAGTACTTTTCCCGTCGCCATCCAGGCTGGGAAATGTTCGCCATAGAGCCGGGGGGCGGGCAAATGGAGCATGCCCAACGGATTCCCGGGGCGCTTTCCTACGGTGTGCCCTACTACAAGGTAGAACTGCCGCACAAGATGGATTGCATTGTCGTCATGTCTGTTCTGGAGCACCTGGAAGACCCGCTTGCAGCCTTGCGCTGGATCGTCCGTAATCTTGCGGATAACGGCATCGTCTACATGCAGCACCCCGATTTTGAGCATCTGCCCGGCGATCTCTTTTGCGCCGATCATATCGGCAAGTTGACGCCCTCGTATCTGGAGGCGCTCTGTGCGCACGCGGGACTCAAGGTGGTCGCCGGCAACACCGGAAGGGTCATGTTCAACTTTGCCTGCAAGGCAGCTGTCCCTTCCCCCCTTTGTACGGATGCAAGACAGGCGCTGGACATTGCTCACAAGGCGGAACACATTGCGCAGGCCAGTGTTGCCTGCGTCAGGGAGGCTCTGGAAACTGCCTCCCGGCAAGGTGGAACCGCGGCGGTCTTCGGCACCTCGCCGGTAGGCAGCATGGCACCCTACATGCTGGGCTGCCCTGATGCCATCCACTGGATTGTGGATGAAAACCAGAATGTCTGGGGGCGACAGATCGGCAATGCCACTGTTATCGGGCCGGAACGTATGGCTGAATGCGGGATAACGGATGTTGCCCTTGCCATCAGCCCTACCTACTGGGAAGTC
Source organism: uncultured Desulfovibrio sp. (assembly GCA_944327045.1). Lineage (GTDB taxonomy): Bacteria > Desulfobacterota > Desulfovibrionia > Desulfovibrionales > Desulfovibrionaceae > Desulfovibrio. The sequence continues at coordinate 22,723 of CALVGJ010000028.1, read as the reverse complement.
GTTTCGCAAAAGCTTGCGGCATATAACGTCCGTGTACACCGTCCCCAGACCTAATGCTTTTTTCGGCAGGCTCATTCCAATTCTACCTTGCTCCTCACGTCTTCCGTGGCACATGCGCTTTGCCGTGCGTAAGAATGGGGAGTTTTTTTAGAGCGTTTTTCCTTTGGAAAGGCAAAACGCGAGGCGGCGGCACAGCGCCGCCCGGCCCAGAGTGAGCGGAACAACCACGTTTTTTTCCGCGAAGCAGCAGGCCGTAGGGTTTGAAACGCGAAGCGCTTCAAACTGAAAATGCTCTAAAGGTACGTGCAAGACGCTTTTTTTCTTTGCTGACGAGCAAGGAACTTGCCTTACCATGATACCCAAGGGTGACAGTATGAGAATTCTTTTTTTTGGAATGAATACGGCCGGACTGATTCATAATCTGGGCCAGGGCTTGCAGGAACTTGGCTATCAGGTCAGCACGGCCTCTGTCACGACAAATCCATTTTACAATCATACGTTTTCACTTTCTATTGCTCCGGGTGAACTTGTCGAAACGGTCACCGAAGAAGAAGTCCTTCCGTCGCAAGCGTTTTACGACTTGGTAAACCAGTTTGATACATTTATTTTCAATACTGGCGTGTCCCTCCTTCCGGGGATGTCAGACCTTCCCATCCTGCATCGCATGGGGAAAAAAGTCATTGTTCGCAATACCGGGTCCTGCTCACGTTTCATCTATCCGGGATCACTCTTGTGGAATTATGCAGGGCAGCTTTTCAACATGTCTGCTGAAGAGCGCCACGAACTTTCCCAGCCGAAATACAACTGGGAGAAAAAATCCTCCTACTTCAACAGCATCACATATGCTTACCACCTTGCGCCAAAGCTCTACAAGGAATGCATGGTTGCCCTCTATGCCGATGTAGTGACCAACAGCTCTGCGCACAGCTCTCTGAGCTTTTCGCCTTTTTTTGCTGCCATCAATACGTTTGATCCGGAAGACATAGCCCCGCATATTCCCGCGCACATCAAGCCGATCATTGTCCATGCGCCCAGTCGGGAAGCATTCAAGGGGACCAGAGATATCCTTGCCAGTCTGGAAGAACTTCGCGCCGAGGGGCTGAACTTTGAGCTTGTTAACCCGGAAAAAATTCCCAATCGCCAGCTTAAACGATTGCTGCATACGGCTGATATCGTCATCGATGCGCTGGGCTGCGGCGGGCACGGCATGCTTGCCAACGAGGCCATGGCGAGCGGATGTGCCGTACTTGGCATCAATACGCCCCACGTCAGCCCCATTCCCTTTCACCGCCCGATCATTCCCATCAGCCGTGAGAACCTTAAAGAACAGATACGTCGAGTCGTTCTGGATATGCCCTTCAGATGCCGTGTGGCCGAGGCCGGCATCGAATACGCCAATGCGGTGCACCGTCCGGCGGCCGCCGCCGGGTACATGATGTCCTGTCTGGAGCGGGCGCAGCAAAAAACCTACGACTACTACCCCACCCTTTTTCTGGATAACCCCTTCCGCCCAGACTATCAGGCATGGATAGAGGCAACCTCGGCTCAACTCTATATGCCAGACGGTGAAGGAGAGCCCAATCATCGCAAGGATATGGTGCCACCCTTCCTGCAGCGCTTATTCAGCAAGGCACTGTTCCAGGCTGGAGTGCATCCTGAAACCAATTTGGAACGTTTCCTGACCTTTGGTTTTACATTTGATACGCTGCAAGCCCACCTGATCCCGCGCTGGGATGCCGCCAGGCTGACCAGAGTCAATCCCTGGCTCTCGCTCGGCGAAAAGGCTGGAGACGGTCTGCCGGTTCAGGAATACATTTCTGAACGTGAACTCTTATCCATGTAGGCTTGCAGGAGGTTTATCGTGTATAGTGACGTACATGCTTCTGATTATCCAAAACATGTGACGCTTTGCATTACGAATATATGCCAGCAGCGATGCCGTTTTTGCCACTTTGACCACGAAGGAAGAACGGACAAGTTTATTTCGCCGGAAACCATTGAGGGCATGGACTGGCTGGAGGGAGCCGAGAGCCTGTGCATTTCCGGGAGCGGAGAAGCTCTTGTTCACCCACAGTACACGCGGATCATTCAGACAGTCCGCAAGAAAGCGCCCCGTGCCAAGCTCATGCTGTATACCAACGGGCTTGGACTATTTGGAAAAAATCTTGATGCGACACTGCAATGTGTTGATATCATCCACATCTCCCAAAATGCCGTCACCGAAAAAGCCTACAACGCCGTCATCATGGGAGGCAATTACAAGCTTGCCATGAATAACCTGCGAAATCTGTCCAAGTGGGGAAAAGGAGAAGTTCATCTCTCCTTCGTTCTCCTCAAGGAAAATATGGATGACATACGTCGCGCCATACATATTGCGGCGGACTATGGCTTCAAAAAGGTTATCGTGCGGTATCCTACTCAACTCATCAGGAAATTTTCCTATTCCCTTCCGTCTGAATCCATGGATGTTCACACATTCGATATTCCCTTTCACCAGCAACTGGCAGAGTCAAAGGGGGTCGAGTTTGTGCACAACAGGGACAGGGGATGCGGCGACTCCTTGTGCTGGCAGCCGTGGACATATCTTCTTGTCTACCTTCCGCCTTCAGGAGAATTTTCCATTCACTACTGCTGCCGCCAGTCTCCTCAAATTCATTGCAAGGAAAAAACACTTACGGACTTTGACAAGCTCTTCAACAATTCACGCATTGCCTTTATCAGGAAAACAGTCAACAATTCAGAGTTGCTGCCTGCCAACAAAATGTGCCTTGCCTGCCGCATGTCGAGCAGATTCACTTCATCGGAAGAAAAGGTGGCTTTCCAGGAAAAAATGCATATAAAGCAGAAGGACGGGAAATCAGTCTTCTTTGACGTGCTCAATCTTGAATAATCCCTCAGGATTCTTGAGCATTTTCAGTGTGAACCGCTTTGCGCCTCAAGCCATACGGCTTGGCGTTTCGCCGAAAAAACGCGGTTTTTCCGCTCACTTCGGGCCGGTCGGCGCTGTGCTGCCGCCTCGCATTTTGCCTGTTTCAAAGGCAAAATGCTCTATGCCAGGAAAAAGGGCATAAGGATGGAAAGCCATCCTTATGCCCGACAAGTTTTCAGCCGACAGCAATCTGTCAATCTACCGTAAGGACAGCGCTCAGTCCTACAGTCCCGTAAAGCCCAGCAGGCTGCGTGTGCGGATATCACAGTTCAGCCGCGCCCCTGCCGAGGCAGCTTGTGCCAACGCCGCCCCGTCATTCAGAGAAATACGCACAGCCACAAGCGAGGCCGTGCCGCCCTGTCCGGCGGCGCCGTCCGTCCCGGGCAGCGTCATGAGCTGGGGCTGGTACACTTCCTCCACCTTGCCCTTCCAGATCGTTCCCGCACCCGTGCGTGGCGTGGCAGAGGCTGTGGCGCCCTGCCCAAGGGTAATGCGGACATCCTGCCCGGCGGTGATTCCTTCGGCCTCCTCCACGGGATAATAGGCCATTACCCACCAGGCGGCCGTATCATCAGGCGCAATGAGCAGTACAGGATTGCCCGGCTGCGGGGTCTGACCGGCGGAATGCAGAACCTGCGTCACGGTTCCGCTCACCGGGGCATACAAATTTTCATCCGGCGGCGGTACCTGCACCGCCTGACCGGAGCGCACAGGGGGCTGCCCCTGACGGGCGCGGGAGAGCTGCACTTCGGTGCGAATGCGCTGCAATTCCTGATCAAGGGCCGCCCGTGAACGACTGGCCTTCTCGTAGGCGTCGCGGGCCTGCTCCATCCGGGTACGGGCAGCAGCTTCCGCCTGTCGTGCCCGCTCGCAGGCCGCCTTGCCCTGATACGGCTGTATGCCGCGCAGGGCTATTTGCGCCTGAACGTGCGCGGTAACGCTGCGATCCCGCTCCTCAAGGCTTACGGCTTCCTCGTGGCGAGCCTTGGCCAGCCGGGTAACCATATCCTGTTCGGCCGCCTGAGCCTGCTGCATGCGCTGAGCCGCTTCTTCCAGACCAGGACCCATACCGGCCAATTCCTGACTGGCGCGGGCAAGCTGCCGCGCATAGGCGCTTACATCCAGACGAGCCACAACCTGATTGGCCTCAACGTGCATGCCCGGCTGCGTAATGACCTGCTGCAGGGGAGCGCTGTATTCCGTCACGACGGGAACCATGTTGGCATCCAGCACAGCCCAGCGGCTTTCCCGTCCGCCGTCCGAAAGCCACCAGAGCGCCAGCACCAGCAGCAGGGCTGCCAGCACCACAGTCAAGGGCAGCCAGCGCAACCATTTCCGACAGCGCGCAAGACGTCCGCTCTTTTCCGTTCCCGGCCGCGGCGGCTCCTTGGGGGCCTCGCCAGCCGGCATTTCCAGATACATCGGTTCGGACATGCTACCTCCCGTCACTTGCTGACGAATATTCACAGTTTGGCGACAGGGTCACGCAGCCCGCGCGTCCTGCCGTTTTCCTTACTTTACAACAGGCACAAGGCTGCTTACAAGAAGCCTTTCCCTGCCGACCCGGCCAAAATTTTTTCTGGGAGACATTCCATGCCTGCACGTTTCGCCGCACTGCTGTGCTGTGTTTTTCTGCTGGCGGGCTGCGGAGCCCGCACAGTAGCCGTCATTGACGACAAGGGCTTTGCGGAAATGAGTCGCCGCATGCCCGACGAAATGCGCGCCCGCAAGCTGCTGACGCAGGAAGGAGAGTATTTTTCCCGTCCGGCAACGGTGCGGCCTTACGGCGACATACTCTACAACACCCTTTCGCCTGACTTTCTCTTTGATGATACCGGAGGACACGTTTACCTCGGCGAGACCTTCCGCACCACCCGTACCCCCTCCAGCCGGATAAGCATCCGGAAAAATGGTTTTGTACTCCGTCACCCCACCCAGATTGTCAGCGTGGCCATGCTGGGCGAACTGGACTGGGACGACAACGGCACGGACGAATGGCTTGTTTCCTGCCGCGTGGAGCCCCTCCGCGGCTCACGTGTACGCACCTACTATCTTCTGATACCGCCTCCCGTGCGCCGGGGACAGCCGCTCAAGGCAAGCGTGGCCGCCCTGTACGAATGTTACGGGCTGGCATGCACCATGTATGTCAATCATGCCCTTGTGTTGCGGGGGGAAGGCAACAGCAGCGCCGAACCTGCCACGCCGGTTCAGGACTCCGTTCCCGGCCTGCAACAGGTCACGGAGCCGCCCGCGGCCGGAAAGAGCGGCTCCGCCGCAGCCGATGGACTGGAAGAACGCAGTCTGTAAGGTGGAGCCCGGAATACCCCACGCTGGGATAGGGGCCTCGGAGGACGTCCGGCCGTCGGGCGAGGGGCCCCATCCGCCGCCGCACCTCGTGTCCTGTACGGACAGGCTCTACCGCACCTTGCGGATGATGGTCACGGCCTTGTACGGCAAAATGGCCTCCCCGGCCTCCTCGACAGGAATGTCGTGCCGTGCCGCCAGCCCCAGCAACAGGCGCACATCCCTGTCCGCGCGGCTGCCGACAAGCACATGTTCCGGTACGCGCCGCAGCAGGGCTCGCGTCGCTTCCGCTATGCCGGGCTTTATGCGGTTGGAGGCGTCAACGCCGAACTGCCGCATGAGGCGGCCCACCAGCGCAGCGGATTGCTGTCTCAGAATGACGCGGGCTTCCGGGTCGGCAACGGCGGGGTGACGTTGCGCCTCGGCCAGCATCTCGTCTGTCCAGAGTCTGGACACCGTATCGACGAATGAGCGCGTCTGATCCGCATGGCGCAAGGACTCCCAGAGCATGCACTTGTGCAGGCCGTCATCGGCCCAGAGCGAACGGGAAATCAGACCGGCCACCGGCGCGCCCAGCAGACCGAAAGGTATGAGCCAATCCTCGCAGGAGGCGGCCAGCCAGCTTGTGCCGCACAAATCGGCCAGCACCGTCAGACGCGGCTGTCCCTCAGCATATCCGTCGCGTCCGGCAAGAGTCCGTGTCAGTTCACCGCTGATGGCTCCCTTGCCGGTCCAGCCGTCCACGAAATAGATGTTTTCCGGGGGGCATTCCCGTTCCACCAGCGTCAGGGCGGCGTGATCCAGTCCCCTGTCCCTGATGATGCTGACCCCGAAATGCCTGACCTCCCTGCCCATGCGTACCAGCGCCCGCCGCAGCAGCACTCCGAGGGGACATCCGGCGCGCACGAGGCTGACAAGGCCGATGGGCCCGGCGGCAGCGGGCTGAGCGGCTATGGCCGCAGCCAGCGCAAGCACTTCACGGGCCAGCCGGAGCTTGCCGTCCTGCAAAGCCTCCGCATAAATGGCCATGTGCTCGGGCGTGGGGACGGTCTCCTCGCTGAGCATCTCCGAATAGTGCCGCTGTCCGCTCTGGAGCCAGGCTTCCTTTTCCGCCACAGGCGTCAGCGTGATGACGGTTTTGCGCAGCAGGAAGGTAATGTCCTCCGGTGCGTAGGACCCGGAAAAAAGCGTATCGGCATCCATCAGCGTTCCGCCTCCTGTACGGCATGTCCGACCACAGCGGCCAGCTGGCTGCGGCGGGGCATGCCCCACCAGTCGCACAGGGAGAGAAAGGGCATATCGCTCAGACTGTCGCCAAGGCCGATGGTCGGCCTTGCACCGCCTTCCGCATCCAGCCTGGCGAGCAGGTGGCGGAGGGCCGCGGCCTTGTCGATGCCGCGCGGCAACAGGCTGATATTGTTGTCGTTGCTGGCCAGAACAAAACGCGAAATGTCCAGAGTGGGAAGAAGGCTTTCCATGACGGCATAAAGCTCCGGCAGACGGCTGCTGTCCCGGTGCTTCATGACAAGGTAGATATCCGTGCCGTATTCCTGATTGATGCGGGCAAAGGCATCATATCCCCGTTGTGCAAAAAAGGCCGTGCAGCACGCCGCAATATGGCGCAGCTCCGCCTGCAGCGGACGCACAATGTCGAGAACGTGTTCCCGCCATGCTGCCTCCGCGTTGTCGTCCGGCGTCAGGATGACGGCCCCGTGCGTCGTGATTTTCCAAGACCGGAACGGAATGGCCACGCGCCGCAGTTCTTCCGTTCCCCGCCCGGTCACGGGAATCAGGCAGGCGTTGCCGTTGAGCCAGTCCAGCAGGTTCCGTTGCGTCCGCGTCATGAAGGAACTGGGCCTGCCCTGCCTGTCCACAGCCGCCACGACGGCCTGCTCCCGCTGTGCGGCGCTCATCTTGCGCGCCGTCTGGAAAAGCGTGTCGTCCAAATCCAGAAAGAAGATCGGCGCACACCCTGCGGGATCAGGCATGGGCATACTCCAGCACCACCGCCTTGCGCAGATGGCGAAGCAAGGCCCTGTCCAAAGCCTCCGCGCCGGTCTCACAGCAGAGGTAAATGCTGTCGTAGTCATCGGGATCGACGTTGTACAGGTAGTTGCTGATGCCGAAACCGTAGTTGTCGCCGTGCTCCAGACGGTTGCGGATGGCCAGCCCCTCCTTGATGGGTGAGCGCGTCGTCGCCCCGAAGTGAACCTCCGCACCTTCACGCTCCAGACGTTCCGCCAGCAGGAAAGGCGGCCAGACAAATTCGCCGGTTCCCAGCACCAGCACGCGCCTGCCCGGCTGTTCCCGCACCTGCGGCCACGGCTGGGCACAGGATTCACGCATGCCGAATCGTCCCCAGTCCTGCCGCGAGGTCACCGGCTCTCCACCCGCTCCCTGCTCCACGCGCGCGGGAAAGGGGGTCGGCGGATAGCCGGGGGTCGGCGTCCAGTGCCATGTCCCCTGCAAAAGGCTGATGACCTCTCCGGGCCAGGGCAGGGCCTCCTTGGCCACGGCCGGACTCCAGTCCACGATGACCGCGCGGGTAACGCGACGCAACGGCAGACCGGCGGCGCACAAGGCCTCGCAAAGATGCAGGAAGGTGTCGCCCGTCGTCATTTCGTCATCAACGGCAACGAGATGCAACGGCTTCTCCCCGAAGGTCAGGCCGCGCGGGCGGTACAGGATATGCCGCATGGCATGGCTGTGGGCTTCCTCGAACTCGGTCAGACGCGGTGCGGCAAAGTTATGGCGGGTTGTGGCCACAAAGCAGCCGTCGGGGCATTTTTCCCGGCAGCAGCGAAAGACCCCCGCGCCGAGCCCTATGGCGGTTTCCGCCATGCCGACAAACAGGGTCTGCATGTCCGGCGGCAGGACGATCCTGTCGGCAAGGCGCTGATGAATGTCGCGCATGACGGACGGGGCCACGGGGATATGCCGTCCCAGCACCTTGCTGACAAAGAGAAAGGCCCGGCGGGGATTCTGCCGTTCGGCAAAGTCGAATAAGGCTTCAGGCGGCAGGTCGGCCCGGGCGATGTTCAGTTCAAGCCGACCGGCCGCGTAGGTCTGTACGAGTTTCTCCATCTGCCATGCTCCTTCCGGCATTCATTTGCCGCAGAGTGCCGCTCTACCCGTCGCATGTCATGGCCGTGCGCCCTCATGTGAGATCGGACGGGCACAAGGCGGAAGCGGCTGCCGTCAGCCGCTTCCGCCCCGGACAGAACGACTTAGAGCATTTTCCGTTTGAAGCGCGTTGCGCTTCAAACCCTACGGCCTGTCATTTTGCGGAAAAAACGCCATTTTTCCGCTCACTTTGGGCCGGGCGACGCTGTGCTGCCGCCTCGTGGTTTGCCTTTTTCAAAGGCAAAGCGCTCTAAACGTTGACGCCGTAATTGCGGGCAAGGGGGCCGAGGCCGCCGTTGTACCCCTGCCCCACGGCCCGGAATTTCCATTCATTGTTGTGCCGGTAGACTTCGCCGAAGATGATGGCCGTATTGGTGCTGGCATCCTCGCTCAGGTCGAAGCGGGCCACCTCGCGTCTGGTTTTCCGGTTGACGATGCGGATAAAGGCATTGGACACCATGCCGAAGTTCTGATGGCGCTGGTCGGCCTCGTGGATGGTCACCGTAAAGGCCAGCTTGGCCACATCGGCGGGAACGCGCGACAGTTCGACGTTGATGGCCTCGTCATCTCCGTCACCGGCGCCGGTGCGGTTGTCGCCGGTATGCTCGACAGCACCGCAGACGGACTTCAGATTGTTGTAGAAAATGAAGTCGCTGTCGCTGCGGACCTTGCCGGAGGCATTCAGCAGAAAGCAGGAGGCATCAAGGTCGAAATCGCTGCCGTCGGTGCTGCGGGCATCCCAGCCCAGACCGACCATGATGGACTCGATTCCCGGTTCTTCCTTGGTAAGGGAGACGTTCCCGCCTTTGACGAGAGATACGGACATGTTTCTGCTCCTGTGCTTTAGAGGATTGCGGTGATGGGGGCAATCATGTCGGCGACGGTCCTGCCGCGCATGGATTCGCCCACGGCCTGCATTTTCCATTCGCCGTTGTGGCGGTAGAGCTTGGCCATGATCATGGCCGTATAGTCGCCGCCGCCGCTGATGGTATAGCGGGCGATTTCCGCTTTTCGGTCATCCACGAGGCGGCAATAGGCGTTGGCCACCTCGTTGAAATTCTGGCCCCGGTAGCTGTTGACGGTGAAGACCAGATAGTTCACCTCGGCCGGGACATCGGCCAGCGTGACGTAGATGATCTCGTCATCCCCCTCGCCGTCACCGGTCAGGTTGTCGCCGGAATGACGGATGCTGCCGTCCTTGCTCTTGAGCTGGCCGAAGTAGACGACGTCCAGCGGCTGCTTGTCCGCGGAGAACAGGACGCAGGAGGCGTCAAGATCGATGTCGCCCCCGCCCATCAGACGCCCCAGAAAACCGCCTTTCTTGACGGCATCCCAGCCAAGCCCCATGAACACCTTGTTCAGCGAGTGCCCGGACTCCTTATCAAGGGATATCTTCTGTCCTTTGATCAGACTGACGCTCATGTGTTACTCCTGATTTTTTCGTTGTGTCGCGCTGATGATGGAGGCAATGATGCCGACGGCCAGAACGCCCAGCACCACTACAAGCGAGAAGTGGGGCGACAGTTCAAAGCCGATGCCGAAGCCGTGCTTGAGCGCGGAAAGCAGCAGTTTGGCTGCGATGAAGAAGAGCAGCACGATGACGGCCTTTTCCAAGTGTACCAGATAACGGCTCATGGCTTCCAGCACAAAATAGAGGCTTCGCAGGCCGAGGATGGCGAAGATCATGGCCGAATAGATGATCAGCGGTTCGCGGCTGACGGCAATGACGGCAGGCACCGAGTCAAAGGCAAACATGACGTCGCTGACTTCGATGACCGCAAGACAGAGGAAGAGCGGAGTCGCCACAAAGGGAATCTTGTGCCCCATGCCCTCCACCGTTATGCCCAGTCGTGAGGCCTCTTCCGTTGCGTGCTTGCGGGTGATGAAGAAATCATGCCCGTGCAGGCGCGGCCACATGGGGAAGATGCGTTTTACGCCCTTGTAGGCAATATGGGAGGAATAATCCTCTATTTCCTCTTCCTGATCGCCCTTCTTGAGCATCACAAAGCCGGTGTAGGCCACCATGGCGGCAAAGATCAGCTCCACATACGGCCCGAAGGAAAGCAGCCCCGTACCGATGGCCACGAAAACGGCGCGAAAGACGATGGCCCCCAGCACCCCCCAGTACAAGACCCGGTGGCGGAACTCGTTGGGGATGGAGAACCAGGAAAAAATGGCCATGATGACGAAAAGATTGTCCACCGACAGCACCTTTTCCAGCACATAGCCGGTAAAGAACAGGCTTGCCATGTCGCTGCCGTGATGGATGTAGAGATAGATGCCGAACGCCACGGACACCGCAATCCAGAAAATGGTCCAGAGGCAGGCGCTTTTCAGCGTGACGTCCTCATCACGCTTGTGCGCGAAAAGGTCGAGAAAGAGAGAAAGGATGACGGTCACGGCAAAAATGACGACCGTTTCCGTGGGAAAACCCAGATGTTCCATGATTGATTCACCTTGTGGCTGTTGCCGGTTTGCCGCAGGGAAACGCGTCCCGCCATCGCTGCCGCCGGTATGCGGCCGCCGTGGCGCAATCGCAGCTCCCGCCTTCGTGTCCCATGCGGCCGTTCCCCGCCGGACACCGGCAGAGAGCGCCTCTGGCGCGGGACATCATGTCGCTTCGGCGTCGGGAAAGCGCCTTCCGCCCTCGTGAACGCCAGCTCCAGCAATCACTTGCCGGAAAAGGACGACGTTCCGTCATGCGGCGGCCCCAGGGCATTTTCCGTTTGAAACGCTTTGCGCTTCAAACCATACGGCCTGTCATTTCGCGAAAAAATGCGGTTTTTCCGCCATGCTGGGCCATGCAGCACTGTGCCGCTACCTCGCGTTTTGCTTTTCATGGCAAAGCGCTCTCATCGCCCGCCCGAAGCAACGCACTCTTACATAATGACAGCGCCTGCGGGAGGCGCTGCCTGCGCATGACGAAAAGCGCGCTTTTCGTCTGCCTGTGCGCGACCGCTCCGCATCTGCCGGAGCGGTCGCCGGATTCGGGATCGGGAAGTACGCGCATGCCGCCCGTGCAAAGTTGAATTTTCCGAAAAAAGCAGCGTTGCAACAGGCGGGATACTGCGCCCCGAGCCTAGATGTTCACGCCGAAATTGCGGGCCAGCGCCCCCAATCCGCCGTCAAAGCCCTGTCCCACGGCACGGAACTTCCATTCCTCATTGTGGCGATAGAGCTCACCGAAAATAAGGCTCGTATTGGTGCTGGCATCCTCGCTCAGGTCATAGCGGGCAATTTCCTTGCCGTCCATTTCATTGACGACGCGGATAAAGGCATTGGACACCATGCCGAAGTTCTGACGGCGCTGCTCCGCCTCGTGAATGGTGACGGCAAAGGACAGCTTCGTCACATCGGCGGGCAGGGAGGCCAGCTTGACCACAACCTTTTCGTCGTCGCCGTCGCCTTCGCCGGTCAGGTTGTCGCCCAGATGCTGCACGGAGCCGCAGGCCGACGTCTTGTTGTTGTAGAAAATGAAGTCGGCGTCGGAGCGCACCTTGCCCTCACCGTTCAGCAGAAAGCAGCTGGCGTCCAGGTCGAAGGATTCGCCGTCCGTGGCGCGCACATCCCAGCCGAGACCCACAACCACACTTTCCAGCCCGGGAGCTTCCTTGCTCAGGGAGACATTGCCGCCTTTCACCAGAGATACAGCCATGATTCTTTCCTTTGGGGAGGTCGTTTCAGGCAGACGGCCGCCGGTACCCGCCGGTTGGGCCGTTGCCGTCTTCCGCGGCGCATCCCTCCATTCCACGCCGCGGCTTCTGTCGTCATCCTTTCAGCAATCAAAATCTTCCGCGGGCACGTTCAGTTCCGTGCACATCTCGCGGACGACCCGCTTTTCGTTCTCGTCAAAATTGCCGTCGCTCTTGGCAATGACAATGGCCACACGGATAAGCAGACGAGCCTGCTCGTCCTTGCCGCGCAGCCTGCCGATTTTTTTCAGGGCTTCGGCCTTGCCGATGCCCATGTCAAAGTCAAAGGCGTCCGCGATTTTCTTGAAAGCGGCCACCACCTCATCCGTATCAAAGCACTTCAAGTCCTCGGAAACCTTGATGTAATCGCAGAGCTTCTTCTTCTCTTCCGAGGTGATGACGCCGTCGGCAAGCGAAATGAGCACGGCCCCCGCCACGACCCCTTCAAGGAAGGTGGCGTTGCGAAAACGGCTGACTTCCGTAGCCAGCTTGCCGCGCCCCTCGGCGAGCTTCTGCTTCAGATTTTCCAGAAAACCCATACGGTACTCCTTCTTGGTGGATTTGAAACATCGAAACCATGCCGCATCCGGGATCAGACTCCGTCGCCACACGCCTCAGCGTTCCCGGCGAATCGACCGGCACGGCGAACGGTTCAGCCCTGCTTCCGGCGGCAGGCCCTTTCACAGGACGCATGCGGCCTTTTCGGCACAGACGTCGGTCTCCGGCCCAATTTCGCCGAAAATTTCCCTGCGTTCAAGGATATTCCGGGCCCATTGGGAATGTGTGGCCGGTTCACACATCCTGCCGTCAAAACGGAACACGGCCTTGCCCTTTTCCAGTACGGCGCACGCGGCGGCAACCTCCCCGGGGGAAACCCGGAAAGCGGCCTGTATTCGGGGCAATTGGGCGGGATGAATGGCCGTCTTGCCGCAAAAGCCATGCAGGATGTCCCGTTCAAGTTCGGCCGCCAGCAGGGCTTCATCATCCAGAAGCTCGAAAACAGGAGCCGTCAGGGCAAAGCCTCGCGGCAGAAATATGGTGGCAAGCATGCCGAGCGTGTAGCCCAGCGGCCCCTCGTACACGGTATGCCGCCCGCTTCGCCGCACCCCGAGCAACTGTTGCAGGTCGTTTCCGCCTATCCGCAACGCCACGATGCGCTCCAGGCCCGGTCCGGCCAGCAGCGCATCGGCCAGTTCCCGCATGGCGGCAGGCTCAAAGACCTCCGCCGTTTCCAGCGTCGGCATCCAGCGACCGGGCGCATCCCGCAGGCGGGCCTCCCAGTCGGGCAAATCGGCAAGCTGAAATTTCGGCAGCACAAATCCGGCAATACCGTCAAGCCCGCCCTTGTCCAGAAGAGCGGAAAGATTGTCGCCGTCACGCGGACGAATAAAGATGCGGGGCATGCCGTCACGCTGCCGGGCTTCCGCCAGAAAGCGCCCGATGCAGTCCATGCCCCGCGCCACGTCGCTTCTGTCGATGGAATCCTCGAGACAGAGCGTAATCGAAGGAAGAACGCCGTATTTTCCCGCAAGGATATTTTCCATATATTTCCATGCGGTCGAAGGTATATAGAGTGTCGTCCCCACAGCATAGGGGGAAAGCCGTTCCATACGTTTCCTCCAGGATGACGCGTGTCCAGCCGGCGGCGGTACTGCCGGTGCCGTTTTTGTCCTGTTTATTTTTTTAGTTTATCACAAGCCGCGCCGATGTGGTGTTTTTTCTGTTACATTTATGTTACAAATTATGTCAGCATGCCGCAAGGTCGTGCAGCCGCGCCCCGCCTCTTCCGCCGCTTTCCGGCCTCCCCCGCCGGGACGCATGCCCCCGCTCCTCACCCCTTCTCACCGGACGGAAGGAGCGGAACCGCCACCGTCAGCGGACGGATGCTCAGCGGACGGAAATCCCGTGCGGTCCGTTCCGCCATGTCTTCCGGCGTCAACCTGTCCAGCAGGCTCCCCGCCCAGAAGGCCGGCAGATTGCATCCGGCGCACAGCCCATAGCCGATGCCGCCGGAAGGCCGCAGGTTGGCCTCCAGCAGGAGGGGGCGCCCCTTTTCCGCCTCGATAAGCTGAATGTTGACCAGTCCGTCGCATTCCAGCAGCCGGGCGCATTCGCACGCCATTTCCGTCGCCGCTCCGGGCCGTTCCAGAGACTGGCAGGCCCCGTGCTTGCGCCGCTGCACGGAACAGAGCGTGCGTCCCCGCCGCACGAGCATATCCACGGAATACTCGTCCCCCTCGCAATACGGCATGAGCAGCAGCGGCCCGGGGGACTCCTCCAGCAGGCGGAGATACCAGGCGGACGGCACGCGCCGCCCCACCGCATCGGACAGCACGTCCCGCAGGCTGACGCTGTCGTCGAGGATGCGGAATCCCTGTCCGTAAACGCCCTGTACCGGCTTGACGCACAAGCGCGCCCCGCCGAAGGGAGACGCTCGCAGTGCCTCGCGCAGGTCCTCCGCCCGCTCCATGAGCAGCGCCGGTACGGCAGGCAATCCGGCCTCCCGCATCCGGTCCGCAAACAGCAGCTTGTTGTCGGCCAGCGCAAAGCTCTCCTCGCGGCAGGCTCCTGTCGAAAGCCGTACCCCCAGCGCTTCAAGGCGCGTCCGGTGGCTTTCAAACCAGCGGCCGCGCCGTCCGGCATGGAGCACCGTCACCGCATGCCGCTGTATGGTCTCCTCGACAAAGGCAAGGCGTTCCGCCTCGTCCCGCGGTTCGCGCAGGGAGACGTCGCCGCAGCCCAGAATTTCCGGCCGCTCGTCCCGATGCGAAACCAGCAGCCGGATGTCGGGATACATCGCCTTGATGGCCAGCGCTATGTCCCGCTGCGACGCATAGCCTTCCGTCAGCCAGCACACGCCGGTCCGCGAAGCTACTTCCAGCCCGCCCGCCATGTGAATCCCCAGCCGAAAGAGCGATCCATGTCCTCATGACCGCGGAAGTAGCGTTCGAGGCGCTCGATACGCAGCGTGCCGCCTTCATGCAGAATACGGGCAATGGCGCACATGGGCAGGGGCTCATTGCCGTCGCTCAGCCGCGTCTCGATCCTGGGCTGTCCGGGAATATCCAGCCGGACCACGGCGTCCGTTGCGTTCCAGTTGGGGACACCGGCATAAATGAAGGCAAAAACAAGAATTTCCGCCAGTTCGTCAAGGCGATCGCCGTTGATGTGGAGCCATTCGCCATCTTCCTGGCTACCGGTGCGGTCATCACCCATCAATTGGACGAAGGGCGGCCGATCCAGTGCGCCGAAGCGTTCCCCGAGGGCCTGCACAATGGTCTGTTCGCCGTTTTTGAGGCGCACATAGGCGGCGAGATCAAGATCGATCTGCCGATTGGCGCTGAACAGTCCGGCAAGACCGCTCGGCCTGCTCGTGAAGGCACGATTCCAGTTGAGATTGACGCGGTAGATTCCTCCGGCGATGTTGTGCTTGGTCAGGTCGATGCGCGGAGAGGACTTGGTAAGCACGATCTTGCCCAGATTGACGGCACGGGACGGAGCAGGGCCGGATGCCGCCGGACGGGACGGATCGGGGCCGGACTGAACGGGGCCGGAAGAGGCCGGACGGGGAGGCACGGGGGACGGTGCAGGCGAAGGCGCGGCGGCATCATCCGCCACATCCACACCGTAAAACTCGGCAAGGGGCCTGAGCCCGCCCCGAAAGCCCTGAGCCACGAAACGGAATTTCCACTGTCCGTTGCGCCGGTAGAATTCTCCCAGAATCAGGGCCGCCTCATCGTGCCGCGCCGTCTCCACCACACAGCGCAGCAGGCAGTCCGCCCCCTGGCACACTTCCAGCGTCAGGGACGACAGCCGCGCGATGGTGGGAAAATCCGACGTCACGGCAAGGGCGACCTTTTCCACGTCCGGCGCCAGCCGGGCCGGATCGATGCTGAAGGTGCCGGAGCAGGCATCGTGCATCAGCGATATGGTGCCGTCATCATTTCTTTTCTGCCCGTAAAAGACAAAATCCTCGTCCCTGCGCGTCTTGCCGTCGGCAAACAGGCGAAACGCGGAAAAATCGGCTGCGGCCCCGGCCCTGACATGCACGGTAAGCGGGGATGTCGGGACGGGACAATTCTGTCCGGGAACAAGATTCTGCGTCATGATGTCTCCTTTTCGGTGCATGGCGCATGGGCGCGCCGTTCCGGTTTGCCGCCTCAGGACGCGGGAATGCGCGCTTCCGCAAGACGGGCTTCATCCTCGCGATCCTGCGCCCGCAGGGCGCGGGCGAGAACCTGCCAGCCCTCGGCCGTATCATGCAGGCGCACGCTTTTGCGGGCCAGCAGTTCGGCCACGGCGGGGTCCTCATTGCCGTCCAGATAGAGCCGGGCCATGAGCAGCATGGAGGCGGCATCATTGGGATCGCGCAACAGCGCCTCATGCAGGAGCTCGCGGGCCTCGCCACCGCGCCGCTGCCGTGCCGCCACCCGCGCCAGATAGCGCCGGGCCAGGCTGGGCCCGCCGTCCTGCCTGCCCTCGCGCAGGCTGTCCTCGATACGGGCCGCCTCCTCGTAGAAGCGGCGAGCCTCGTTACGCCGCCCGCCCTCTTCGCACAGCTGCCCGAGGCGCAGATGGGCGTAGAGATGCTCCGGCTCCGCGGCAAGGCATTGCCGGTAATAGCGGGCCGCCGTGCGGCGCTCGCCCAGCTGCTGACATACCGTCCCGAGATTGTAGCGCGTCTGGGCAATCTGTCCGGGTTCGGTACAGCGTCGCAGCGCCTCGAGAAAATGCCGCCGGGCCTCATGATGGCGTCCGAGCGCGGCCATGCAGACGCCCAGCGAATTGCGCGCCAGCACATTGTCCTCGTCGGCCAGCAGGGCCAGTTTGTACTCTTCCACCGCGCCGAAGATGTCGCCCTGACTGTAGCGCCTGTCCGCACTGATGTTCAGGGCCAGCGAATTGCAGCCACCCACGTGCGGCGCAGGCAGGAGAAGGGCATATTCCAGCGCCTTCAGGGTGCATTCCAGCATTTCGCCCTTGCGGAACTGCAAAAAGGGATAGCTTGCAAGACCGCAGGCGGCACGCACGCCCAGCGTGTCAAGCTCCCGGCAGACCGACTCGTACAGCGGCTGCAGATGCCGGTCGTCCGTGCCGGGATGAAAGAACACGAGCCCGTTGCCCCCGTAAAGACCGCACAGCACAGTCTCCCCTGCCGTATCGTCCTGCCCGGCAAGACACTTTCGCCACAATCCGGCAGCCTGCCCCAGCGCATGGCAGGGAGAACCGCCTTCCGCCGCTTCCCCGGCCAGCTCCAGCCGCAGCAGGGCCAGCGCAAAATGATTCTGATCCTCCGTGCGCTGCCGCAAGGCACGCCGAAACTCTCCATGACCGAGAAAACCCTCGAGCCCCTCGCCGAGTTCACACGACGCGGGGCCTGCCGATTCCTCTGCCGTATCCGCTGCCGCCTGCGTCATTCCCTCGCCGCCATCGGCAGCCTCGTGGACGGAGCCGAGGGGTTCCCCGGCAGCCTCCTCGCGCGGCAGCCGCCCCTCTTCGGCCAGAATGCCTTCCTCACCGTCAAGCTCCGCCGTCTCGTCCAGCAGGGCCAGACGCTGCCCCACAGCCAGCGGACGTGCCGCATCGGTCAGTTGCAGCGTCTCGGCAACAGCATCCTGCTCGCGCACCAGCAGCACCACCACCTCACCCCGCAGCCGCCGACGCCCTTCCGCGTCCGGTTCCCAGACGGCAAAACGCTGCCCCTCGCGTGCCTTGGCGCGCAGGCCGAGACTGATGCGCACCCGGCCCATGCCGAGGCATTCCTCAATGACGCCGCCTTCCTGCAGAATGCGCGCAAAGGACATGATGCGCCCGGGCACACGACTCTTGGCCGCCTCTCTGGCGGCCAGCCGGGCCCGCTCCATGAAACGCCGCGCCTGTTCGTACATGGACAGGGCAAATTCCGGCCCTTCCATATCCTGCGGATAGACGGCATGCCCCGCGCACAAGCGGGGACGCACGATCTTGCGCGTCACGCTGCAACGCCGCTCCACCCCGGCCATACGCCGGAGGGCCTCCTGCGCCAGACGCTGACATGCCTTGCGGCCGCTGCTGCTGGGCATGAGCACCGCCATGCCGAAACGCCCCACGCGCGCCGCCATGACCGTGCCCGGCAGTTCCTCCCGCAGGGCGTCCGCCACCTGCCGCAGCAGACCGTCGGTAAAGGCATAGCCGTAGGTTTCGGCAAGTTCCCTGCCGTTGCTCATCCGTATCAGCACAAGCCCCATGCAGAGCCGGTGCAGCGACGCGCCGCGCGAATCCTCGGCCGTGGGGTCGGCAAGCTGCTCGCGTACGCGGGCGGTTTCCTCCTCCATGCGCGCATACAGAAGATGCTCCGTGGCCAGACCGGTCACGGCATCCGTGCGCTCTCCCCGGGTGCGTTCCAGCAAATCCAGGCAGATATCCGCTACGGCGGGCAGCAGCGGCAGAGCCTGACGCGTTTCCCGCACCCGCACGCCGTGCAGCATGGCCACGGCCAGCGGCGTTTCTCCCCGCCAGAGCGGCAGCAGCAGACGCCGCTCCCCGGCCAGCAGCTCCGGCTGCCGTGACGGCGCTTCGGTGGGGAAGTACAGGGCGCACCCCGTACAGGGAATCACACGCCGCAGTTCGGCAAAGAGCTGGGCATCCATTTCCATGAGTTCGCCGCGGGTCAGGCTCGGTGTGGATTTTTCCGTATTCATCCGCCTATGGTATGCCGCAGCACGGCTCCATGTCTAGAAAAATTCACGACTTTTCCTTGCGACACGTCGCCTCCCGCCGCCCCGGACTTCGCCCCTCGGCGCGTCTGCCGCCGCGGGCCCGCATCTTTGCTTGCCGTTCCCCGCCGGGCAACGTATCCTGCAAAAAACTTCAGCAAAGGAACCGTCATGCCCATTGCCAAATTTGCTCTCGGCCCGCTGGAAACCAACTGTTATGTGGTGAGCAACGACAGGGAAGCCGTCATTATTGATGTGGGCGGCGATCCCGCTCCCATGCAGGAGTACCTGACGCAGCGCAACCTGAAATTGCTTGCCGTCTGCCTGACGCATAAGCATTTTGACCATGCCTACGGCGTTGCCGCCCTTGCCGCCGCCACGGGCGCTCCCGTCTATGCCTCCCGTCACGAGGCCTGTCTGGATAATACGGAATCCGTCCGCGGCGGCATCTGGGGATTCCCGCCTGTACCGCCCTATACCACGGAGGACCTTCCGGCCGGGGAACGCCGCTTCGGCGATCTTGTCTTTACGGTGCTGGATACGCCCGGCCACACGCCCGGCGGCATTTCGCTCTACTATCCCGCGGAAAACGCCGTCTTTACCGGGGATGCCCTGTTTTTCCGTTCCATCGGCCGCACGGATTTTCCCGGCGGCGATCAGGCCCTGCTGCTGCACTCCATCCGGGACCAGCTCTTTGCCCTGCCCGAATCCACGGATGCCTACCCTGGACACGGCCCCGCGACGACCATCGGCGACGAGCGCCGCCAGAACGCCTTCTGCGGAGACCTCTGCTGATGCCGCACGGACTTGTCCTGCTGGGCAGTCCCCGGCGCAACGGCAGCAGCGATACCCTTGCCCGGCTTTTCATGGACGGGGCCGCGGAGCGGGGGCTGGAACTGGAAAGCCTGCCGCTGCGTGAATACCGTGTCCTTCCCTGTACGCATTGCGGCGGTTGCCTGCGGCCGCCGCATCGCTGCGTACTCGCGGACGACGACGATGCCGAACGTATCCTGCGTGCGCTGGAGGCGGCGCCCCTGCTCCTGCTGGCCGCGCCCATCTATTTTTATGCCCTGCCCGGCCAGCTCAAATGTCTTGTGGATCGTGCCCAGAGCCGCTGGGCGGCGCGGCAGGCCAAGGCTGCGAGGCAAGAGGGCAGCCCGCCCGTGAGCCTGTCGCTGCTGGTGGCGGGACGCCCGCGCGGGGAGCAGCTTTTTGCCGGCAGTGAACTTTGCCTGTCCTACTTTCTGCGAGCTCTCGGGCGTGAGCTTACCCAGTCGCAACATCTGCGCGGCATTGAATCGCCGTCGGACATTGTCCCCGAGCTGGGCGGCGTCATGCGCGACTGGGGACGGCGGCAGGCGGGATCAGTTACGCTTGCGTCGCCTGTCTCACCGACGACTTCGCCCGCTTCATGAGTGATGCCGCGTTGCTTTGCGCCTCTTTGCGCCTGCTGCGCGGACTGGGACTGCTGGAACGCCGGTGCGCCCATTGCCTGACGCCCTTTACGCCCCGCGGGGACGAGGCCTTCTGCCCCCGCTGCCTGCCGCCGCTTGCCCCCTATCGAGGGGCGGCCTGTCCCTGCTGCGGCCTGCCCCTGCCCCCTGCCGACAGGGCAAATGCTCCCTCCGTCCCCTGCGGACGCTGCCTGTCCGCCCCTCCCCCCTGGGCTGATATACTGTTCTACGGCCTGTACGAGGGGACGCTGCGTGACTGTCTGCTGCGACTCAAATTCTCGGGAGAACTTGCGCTGGCCGGACCGCTGGGCGCGCTGCTGGCCAAACATCTGCAACATGCCCGCCCGACCGCCCGCATGCCCGATTGCGTGCTGGCCGTCCCGCAACATCCCGTCCATTTGCGGGAACGCGGCTACAATCAGGCACACGAACTGGCAGCGGCGCTCTGCCGGGAACTTCGGCTTCCTCTTCGGCATGACCTTCTCCGCCGGACGCGACGCGTTTCCCCTCAGGCCGGACTGGATGCCGCGCAACGGGCCGCCAATGTTCACGGCAGTTTTGCCGCCGATGCCCGTCAGCTTGCGGGGGCGCACTGCTGGCTGCTGGATGACGTCATGACCACCGGCAGCACGGCCCGCGCCGCCTGTACGGCGCTGCTCGAGGCCGGGGCCGCATCGGTCACCCTGCTGGTCATGGCGCGCACGCCGTCCCGCTGACGTACCGGAGACAGCCGCACGCGACTCAACACGCTCTCCTGTCAGGAATGCCGCCCGGACGCAGACGCTTGCGATACCATCCAAAAAAGCAAGGGAGCGAAAAACCTCCCCTCGGAAAGGCTTTCCGCTCCCTGCAAACGCGTGCGAAAAGACAGGACTAGGCTTTCTTGTCCTTCTTGAGCCAGCTCATCATGCCGCGCAGTTCGCTGCCCACCTTTTCGATCTGGTGATTGGCTTCATTGCGGCGGGTGGCAAGGAACATGGGATACTTGGCACGGGCTTCAAGGATGAAGTCGCGGGCAAACTTGCCGCTCTGGATGTCCTTGAGCACGTTCTTCATTTCCTTCTTGGTCTCCTCGGTGATGAGGCGCGGGCCGGTCACATAGTCGCCGTATTCGGCGGTATTGCTGATGGAGTAGCGCATGCGGGACAGGCCGCCCTCGTACATGAGGTCAACGATGAGCTTCATTTCGTGCATGCACTCGAAGTAGGCCATTTCCGGCTGGTACCCGGCTTCCACCAGCGTCTCGAAACCGGCCTTGATCAGCGCGGACACGCGGCCGCAGAGCACGACATGCTCACCGAAAAGGTCGGTTTCGGTTTCTTCGCGGAAGGTGGTTTCAATAACGCCGGAACGGGTGCCGCCGATGCCCTTGGCATAGGCCAGAGCATTCTTGAGGGCATTGCCGGAGGCATCATGATGGATGGCCACCAGGCAGGGCACGCCGCCGCCTTCGGTGAAGGTGCGGCGCACGAGGTGACCGGGCCCCTTGGGCGCAATGAGGTACACGTCCACATCCTTGGGCGGGATGATCTGGCTGAAGTGGATATTGAAGCCGTGCGCGAAGAGCAGCGCCTTGCCCGCCTTGAGGTTGGGCTTGATGTCGTTTTCGTAGACGGCGGCCTGCACTTCGTCGGGCAGCAGAATCATGATCAGGTCGGCCTGGGCGGCCGCTTCGGCGGCGCTCACGGGGCTGAAGCCGTGTTCCTTGGCAAGTTCGTAATTGGCGCCGCCGGGACGCTGGCCCACCACGACGTTGACGCCGGAATCACGGAGGTTCTGGGCATGGGCATGCCCCTGGCTGCCGTAACCGATGATGGCGACCGTCTTGCCCTTGAGCGCGTTGATGTCCGCATCCTGATCATAGTATACTTTCATAATCGTATCCCTCTGTCGTTATGATACACAAATCCTCCCGCACCGGGCGGGAGGAAAATTGTTGTGCCGCTTCGCCGCAAAAGTCAAGCCCCGCAGGGGCTCACTCCGCCAGCTTTTTGGAGCGGCGCATGGCCACGGAGCCGGTACGCGCCAGCTCCTTGATGCCGAAACGGTGCAGCAGGCTGATGATGGCCTCCAGCTTGCCGTGATCGCCGGTGGCCTCGATGGTCATTTCCGTGGCGCTCACGTCCACGACCTTGCAGCGGAAAATTTCCACCGTGCGCAGGATTTCTCCGCGCATGGCGCCTTCGGCCTGCACCTTGACGAACATCATTTCCCGCTCCACGGCAGGAATCTCGGCAAAATCCACCACCTTGATGACGGACACGATCTTGTGGAGCTGCTTCATGATCTGCTCCAGAATCTGACTGTCCCCGTAGGTGGTGATGGTC
This sequence comes from uncultured Desulfovibrio sp., assembly GCA_944327045.1. Lineage (GTDB taxonomy): Bacteria > Desulfobacterota > Desulfovibrionia > Desulfovibrionales > Desulfovibrionaceae > Desulfovibrio. The sequence goes on along the minus strand of CALVGJ010000028.1, from coordinate 199 downwards.
ATGTGCGAAACGCCCTCCTCCAGCGTGGGGGCCACATTGAGCGAGTCGATGTTGAAGCCGCGCCCGCTGAAAAGCCCCGCCACACGGGAGAGCACGCCGGGCTCATTCTCCACCAGAACAGAAAGCACATGTCGTTCCATGCCGCCCCTCCTACACCAAGAGCATCTCGTCCAGGGCAGCCCCGGCGGGCACCATGGGA
>CALVGJ010000027.1 GCA_944327045.1 uncultured Desulfovibrio sp. | reverse complement strand
CATGGCTGATGCGGAAAAATTCCTGCCCCGGATATATGGTCTCGTGAGTGTCGCACATCGTGGGTTCTCCTTTCACGAAAGTTTGGCCGTTTTGAACACGTAAGACACGTAAGATGCGTAAAAATCGTTGGTACACAAGGATTTGCGGGGCTTACGTGTTTGTCTTACGCCTTTTTTGAACACGTAAACACGTAAGCCATACGCGCCGCCCCCCTTACGTGTTTACGTGTTCTTACGCGCTGCGTTTTCGTTTACGTAAGCCCGCAAACCCTTGTGGCTGTAGGGTTCTTACGTATATTACGTGTCTTACGCATCGAAAACGCTCAAATTGGCGGCTATCAGTCCCGCCCCTCTTGGTCTTCTGGCAAGGTGACAGCGTAGACACGCCGTTGACCCATTTCAGGGAGAGTGCAGACGGCGGCATTTTCTCTGCCATTCCTGCGCAACCATCCGGCATCACGCAGCACGGCGGCCGCCCGACGTGGCGAATGGCCCTTGACCACTTCGGCCCCGAAGCTTTCCGGCAGGATGAGGTATTCCGTCCCGCCGTCCGGCCTCTTCTGCCTGAAGCCCACACGGTTGATGCATGTGCCCTGTTCGGTGTCCATGTCCTGAAAGCGGCTTGCCCCGTGCCGCTCAATGAACAGGCGCACTTGCGCCAGTATGGCCGCGTCTTCGGCTGGCCCGGTTCCGCCTCTGGCCTCCAGCCAGTCGGTGAAACAGCGTTGGACCGCCTGCCGAACGTCCATATCATCCGGCAGCAGTCCGGCCCTTTGCGCGGCCAGCCCTCCGGCAAGGACAAGGGCAAAGCGTTTCGCCACCCGTCGCACCTGTTCCGTGGCGTCAGGCGGGCACAGCCTGTCCACCAGCGCGGGCAGATTCTCCCGGATGTCCTTCCCCACCTCATCTTGCCGGGGGCAGAGCCATTGCAGGAACGCCCGCCCGGCATGGCCGTATTGGTCGGAACACAGCATCTTGAGGCGGTCGGCCACGGCCCCGGCGTCCGGCAGGCCGTGAAGGTCGGACAACATGGCCTTGTCCACGGGCAGCCCCACAAAGCGCACTTCCTGCCCGCCTCTGGACTTCAGACCGTTTTCCGCCAGCTTGTCGGCAAGCCCCAGCTCCCCACTGGAGAGGAAGAGCAGCCGCCACGTCAGCTGGGCACGGGGGCTGCCGTCCCGCAGCGCGCGCCCCTTGGACTGTCCGTTTGCCAGCATATAGGCCGCCTCGGACAGCGCCGCCGCCCCCACCTGCCCCACCTCGTCAAGGATAAGCAGATTGTCGTTGTGGAGTGCCGCCACGCCTTCAAGCGCGTTGTCCGTGGTTCGCCATGAGCGCACATGCTCCGGCCCGCCCCAGACGGACGCCGCCACCTGCAGCCCCGTCGTCTTGCCGGAAGAGCTGCACCCCTCGAAAGAGAAGCCGCCCCCCTCCAGCCCGGACAGCCGCAGCAGCGGACCGGCAAAGGCGAGGCACAGCGCGAAGACAAGGCGGGAGTTGCCCGCGCACAGGCCGGGGATTTCCCGCCAGCCGTCCAGCGTGCCGCCCGCGCGGAACATCTTCACATGCCGTGCCGACTGGAGCACGACGGTATCCGCCGGGACGCCGTAGGCCGCATCCGGCATGACATAGGCCGCCGCGTGCCAGCCGATGCGCTGGACGCAGGTCACAAAGCGTTCCGTCCGCACGCCCTGAATGAACGTGGCGAATTTCGTGGCCTGCCCGGGGGCGATGGAGTAGCCGCCCCGCGCGAGTATCTGCGCATATTCCCTGCCTTGCCCCTGCAACAGGTCATCAGGAAGCGCCCAGCGGTGTTCCGTGCCGGCGGGGTCTTTCCAGCTGAGGAGTGTTCCCCAGTTTTCCGACACGTCATCAAAGGTCTTGCCGATGATACGCAGCGGCGGCCCCAGGCGCAGATCAAAGGTCGCGTCTCCTTTTTCCTCCACCTTGAACAGGCCCGGGTTCTTGCCGGTCTCCCGAATGAAAAAGCCCTCCGGCAGATGGACGGCGGCCCCTTCCTTGCGGGCCTTCTCCACCGCCGCCGCGACGGCCTCGAGGGAGCGCAGGCAATGCAGGTCGTTGAAATCCGTGGGCCGCCCTTCATGCGCCGGGCAGACGGCCAGCTTGCCGCCCACGGCTTGCGCCGCCTTCGTTGCCGCCTCCACGCCCGTATTGGGCCGGTCGTCGGTGCGCACGTCGTTGTCCGCGCACAGGATGATCTCCCGGTCGGGGTACCGTTTCCGCGCCATGCTGGCCACGGCGGACAGGTTCCCGGCATTGAAGGCCACAAGGCAGGCATGGCCCGTGGCAAGATGCAGACTGGCGGCTGTGGCGTAGCCCTCGCAAATCAGCAGCGGCCCGGCGTGGCCACCGTCCCTTGCCGGGATGGGAAAGTAGCAGCCCGCCGTTTCGCCGCCCTTGAGAAAGAGCTTGTCCTTACCGCCGGAGGGCTTTTTGGGGAAGATGAATTGTAGACTTGTGATATTGCCTTCCGCGTCCCGCACGGGAACCACAAGCCGCCCTTGCGCGTCCTGCCGCAGGCCCAGGGCGGGAACCTGCTTGCGCACAAGGTAAGCGTGGCTGTCCGGCGCGGGCGTGGCCCGTTCCCAGAGGACGCGGGCCAGCTTCGCGGCGGTGGCGTAGCGGCGGCGCTGTGCTTCATCATCCGCCTTGCGAGCGGCGGCAATGCGCTCCCGCAGGGCCTTGCGTTCGGCGGGGCTCATATCCTTTTCCGGCGCAAGCGTCCGCGTTCCGGTATCCCCCGAGCCCCAGTTGCGCCACCAGCAGCAGGCCGGGGGATCAAGGTGAATACGGTAAGCCCCGTCCTTGCCGCGCGGCTTGCCTTCCACACGGCAACGGTGCAGCTTCCCGTCGGCCACGGGCAGCCCCTCCACCACCAGACCGGCGGCGGCAAGGGCCTCGGCAAAAATGCTCAGGGCGTCGGCGCTACTCATGGCCCGCATCCTCCCTTGCCGGTTCCCAGAGCGGCGGCAAATCCTCTTCATGCGGCAGGCCGCAGGTGGGGAAGGGCAGCTCGCCGGACGCGATGGCGATCTTGTCCCGCAAGAGGTCGAAACAGAGGGAAAGCCCCCAACCGTAATCGTCGGAAGACGGGGCGCCCTCCTCGTGGCGCATGGCGGTGGTGACGTCTTGCAGGAAGGCGGCAAGGCATCCCGCCTCCTCAAGGGCAATGCCGGGAGACACATGCCGCAGGCAGCGCGGCACGCTGGACAGACGCACGGAAGCGGCGGCGGGCTTAGACATGGCGCACCTCCCGGGCTTCCTGAAGTTCGCGGGCCAGCCGCACGAAAGCCGACGCCTGCGCGCTGGCCCTGTCATGAGCGCCTGTCAATTGTTCTTCCGTATCGAACAGGCTTGCGGCCAGCGCATCCCAGAGGAATGGCCTCGCGTTCGCGGAGGCGTAGCCCTCCGGGCCGCATAGGCGCGGCAGCAGGGCGTCGGCCACCCGCCGCAGGTCTTTCAGGGCCTGCCGGTAGGTGGTCAGCCCCGCCGCCGCCCTTTGCAGCGCATCACGTGCGGCCAGGGCATCGGCATGCAGGGACGGCACAGCGGCGGCCTCGGGCCGGTCAGCCCCGGGAAGGCACGCGAAGTCCTCCGGCATGGGGGGCAGTTCCGTCCGATCGCCCGGCAGGCGCAGGGCGCTCTTGCGCCGGAAGACGCGGCGGCAGGCGGCAGCGGTAGTGCCGGCGGTATTCAGCGCGGGGCAGGGGGAGAGGGGTTCAAGCTGACTATACATGACGGCCCCCCGTCGGGAAGCCGTCGCGTATCAGTTGCTCAATTTCGGAGAGCCGCCAGCCGACGCCGCGCACCCCAACGCGCTGCGGTTTGGGCAGGATGCCGAACTTGACCCAGCGGTAGACGCTCGCCGTGCTGACGCCGCCCAGCATGGCCTTCAGTTCCGGCAGGCGGACAAGGCGATCGGGGGATTGGAAGAATTGATTGGACATGAAGTCCTCCTTTCAGCCCACGGCGTCGGGAGGATACTTCTTGATTCCGTTACGTTTTCGCAATAGAACACAAGTGTACTCCATCCCGCTTTCGGCGGGCTGGTTTTGAGGGGTTCTGCGCTGTCCTCTCTCAAGGCAAGGCAAGGTTCAGACAACCTTAGAACAGCGCCACATGGCCGCCCTGTTGGCGCAGGGCCGGGCCGTTTTCTTCCGGGGCCGCCTCTCGCCAAAGGGGCGGCCCCGTTCACGTTTCTTTTATTCTAGCAACGATTTCTCCCGACTTGTCAACGCTGAAAAAGAACTATCATTACTAACCATAGGGAATCATTGTCTATTTAATCTGGAATTTCTAACTATAAAATCAATGACGCCTTCTCATCATATTTTTTTTATTGAAGAAATTTGCCATATGGCAAACCAGTGAAAGGCTTTCTTGCGTTCATTCCGACTTTTCAAGAATGCTCCCCCACCAGTCAAACAGCAGGCGCTTTTCCTTTTCATAGTCCGCCCGGTTGTAGGCCGCGCGCACTTCATCCTTTTCCGCGTGGGCAAGGGCCGCCTCGATCACGTCAGGCCGGGCAATCCCGGCTCCATTGGCCAGGCTGGAAAGGGTGCTGCGGAAGCCGTGGCTTGTGTGCCGTCCGGCATAGCCAAGGCTCTTCAGTGCCGCGTTGAGCGTGTTTTCACTCAGGGGGCGGCCCGTGCGCCCGGGGAAGAGGAATCCCGCCTTTTCGGGGCGTTCCCGCTCGATTTCCGCCAGCACGGCACACGCAACGCTGTTCAGGGGCACAACGTGCTGCCGCCTGCTCTTCATCTTGGCGGCGGGTATCGTCCACGTCCTGTTTTGCAGGTCGATTTCTTCCCATGTTGCCGCCCGCACATTCCCGGGCCGGGCAGCCGTAGCGACCAGAAAGAGCAGGGCGCGGCGCACGTCCGGCGCTCCCCAGTATCCCCAGATGGACTCCATCAGCCCGGCAAAGGCGGCGGGTTCGACAATGGCGGGAAAGTGCTTTCTGGCAGGACGGCGCAGCGCCTGCCCCACAAAGGCGGCGGGGTCAGCCGTGATGATGCCGCAGGCGGCCCCGTGGCGGAAAATGGCGGACAGGTATTGGCGAAGGCGCTTGGCGGTCTCCGGCGCACGATCCGAGACGGGCCGCAGCGTTTCCAGGATCATGGGGGCCGTGATGTCCGGCAGGGGAAGATTCCCCAGCCGGGGGAACACGTCCTTTTCCAGCCGCCTGCCGATGTCCGCCGCATGGGCGGGCGTGATCTCGCTTTGACGCACGGTCAACCAGTCCTTGGCGACTTCGGCAAGGGAAGGCACGTTCTCCGCCTTTGCGGGCTGGCCCCGCCGCAGTCGCTGGCGCATCTCTTCGGCAAGGCGTCGGGCTTCGGCAAGGGAAATTTCGCCATAGGCCCCCACCCGGAACATTTGTTCCCGCCCGCCGACGCGAGTCCGCAGGTAAAAGGTCTTGGTTCCGGTATGCGTGACCAGCAGGGTCAGGCCGTGCCCGTCGGCATACTTGGCAACGCCCGCTTGCGGGGCCTTCAGGTTGCGAATCTTGGTGTCCGTCAAGGCCATGTTTTCGCCCTTTGTGGGTATGATTCCCGACGCCCATTGCGCCGTTCCCGGAAACATACCCGCAAAAGCGGGAGAAGGCAAAAGCACTTGTGAGAAGATATGAAACAAGAAAGCCCCCTGAGAAAGCCTGTATTTTCGGCTTCTTAGAGGGCTTTTGAGACGTTTTGAGAAGGGGTGAAAAGTGCTTTGTGGCGGAGAGGGTGGGATTCGAACCCACGTACCGGCTATTAACCGATAACTCGATTTCGAGTCGAGCGCGTTACGGCCAACTTCGCTACCTCTCCGCTCGTATGTGTGTGGCAGAGCCACAGGTCGAAAATTTTTTTAGCTGAAATCAGCCGTGTTGACAAGTGATGTTTTGCAGAACCTCTCGCTGGGTAACGGCATCAGTGCCCGATGACCTCCATGACCTGCAGTGCCTCGGGCTGTCTGGCATTGCCTTGCAGGGCACGCGTGGCCATTTCCTCGGCCTTGAGGCGTTTCCCCCAGCGCAGGTACATG
>CALVGJ010000026.1 GCA_944327045.1 uncultured Desulfovibrio sp. | reverse complement strand
CTGTATGTATCTTCTGATAGGCCTCATCGTCGTTTTCTCCTCCGTGATCGTGGGCTATACTGTGGCGCACGGGGAATGGTCCGTCCTTTTTCAGCCCGCCGAGATCATCATCATTCTGGGGTGCGGACTGGGCGCGTTTTTCGGTTCGCAGACAAAGTACACCTTCAAGCTCATCACCAAGAGCCTGAAGAACCTCTTTGCCGACCCGGGTTCAAGCAAGGAGCGCTATCTGGATACTCTGGCGCTGCTCTACACGTTGTTCACCAAGATGCATCGTGAAGGCGTCATCAGTGTGGAAAGCGACGTGGAAAAGCCGGAGTCGAGCCCCATTTTCAGCAAGTATCCCGGTATTTCCAAAAATACGACCCTGGTCAACTTCATCGGTGATACCCTGCGCGTCTACCTGACCACAGGCGACCCAGCCGACATCAACAGCCTCATGGACGTGGACATACGCACCATGCAGGGTGAAGGGCTCCTGCCCGCCCATGCCATTACGCACATGGCCGAGTCCATGCCGGGTATGGGTATCGTGGCCTGCGTGCTCGGCGTCGTGCTCGCCATGGGGAACATCAATGAACCGCCGGAAGTGCTCGGCCACTACATCGCCGCGGCTCTTGTGGGTACCTTCATCGGTATTCTTTCCTGCTACGGCTTGTTCGGCCCCATGGGGTCCAAGCTGGAGAACTACGTTTCCGAAGAGCATTTCTACTTCAATGCCGTCAAGGAAGCCGTTTCTGCCGCCATTCGCGGCGCGACGCCTCTCATTGCGGTGGAATACGGCCGTCGTGCCGTGCCCTATCCCTTCCGTCCGCGTTTCATCGAAATGGAAGAACGTCTGCGGAGCGCCTAGCCCCGGTTGGCGGAAGGCAAGCTTTTTAAGGAGGATGTATGGCAGGTGCATGGAAAGTTGCCTATGCGGACTTTGTAACCGCCATGATGGCCTTTTTTCTTCTCCTGTGGGTTTTGAGCACGGTTTCTCCGGAAACCAAGGCCGGGCTTGCCGCCTACTTCAAGGGAGAGCTGCAGTATGATTCCAGCGCTACGTCGCCGGTCACCAACAATCCCTTCCTGCAGAATACGGCACGCATCAGTACGGATTCTCTCCGTATTTCGGAGAATGAAAAATCCCACATCGCCATTGCCCAGAAGCTGCAGCAAATGCTGATGGCCGACGCCATTCCGCAAAGCGCTTCGGGCATCAGCGCCGATGATGTGGGCGTGCAGCTGCGTGTGAACTCGGATGCCATGTTCCAGCCCGGTTCGGCGGTACTTTCTCCGCAGGGGGTGAAGGTGCTCGGCAGCGTGATAAAGATTCTGCGCGAGTATAACCTTTATCTTGTGGTGCGTGGCCATGCGGATTCCACCGAAGCCCAGCCCAATTATCCTTCGGGATGGGAACTTTCCGGTGCACGTGCCGCATCCGCTCTGCATTACCTCACCGCCGAGGGGAAAATCAAGCCGACGACGCTGCGCGGCATTTGCTACGGGGATACCCGTCCGTATAAGCCCGGTATCGACGAGACCAGCAGAGCTGCCAACCGGCGCGTGGAATTCGTTTTCCACCGTCCTGAGGTCATGAGTTACAGCGTCGTGTACTAGAACATTCCGCACGGCTGTGACGCGATTCGCGAAGGCGTCATAACTCTTCTTCCTCATTCAGTCGTCAGGCTGGATGAGGAAGACTTTTTGTTGCGCCGGAGAGCTTTTCGACGTATAGTATTTCGTCGGACAAAGAGGGCATTAAGTGTCTGGCGAGCATCCCGCTCTGCGGGAAGAAGAGGCAAGGCCGAAATTTCGGCCTTGCCTTTCTTTATTTTTTCCATGTGTGAAGAGCCTTTCCGTGGCTGAAGAACGCGTGCTTCACCTCAGGAAAAGCACGCTGGAGAAGGGGGGCTTGGGGGAACGAGGAACCCTGCGCTGGCGGCAACCGAAAAGACGGTCCGGAGGATCGTGCCTGTCAGGGTGACAGGGAGCCTTACAGGCATCGAGCAGAGCGAGGGGCCCTTCGCCCATACAGGCAGGGAATAGTGTTGGCAGACCGTTAGGAGAAGGTCGCCGCCACCCGGCCCTGCTTGAGAGCCACCCTGCCCAGCGGCAGGTCTCGCCACCAGAGCGCGGCCTCCCGGCCTTCCAGTTCCGTCCGAAGACTCTGGCCGCTCAGAAGGGCCGTCAGCTCGTCGGGGCTGTCCAGCACAAGGGATGTTCCGGCGTCGGGGCGACGCGGCAGCAGGACGCGCAGGCGCGGCGCGGGATGCAGGCGTCCGCCCGCGAACTTGCCCAGCAGCGCGCCCTGCCATACCATGTCCGGCGGCAGCAGGCGGGCGGCATCCTCCGGCAGGAAACGCACCTGATCCCCGTAGAGCATGACCCGGCCCGGCGGCAGCAGGGCGGGATCGCAGCAGGGCCCGGCCAGCGCCTCGCGGGGCAGCTCCTGCCCGGGCTGTTCCCGTCCGGCGGCGCTTTTGCCGCCCCGGCGGGCGGGGCGTGCGGCGGATTGCGCCGGGAGCGGTTCCGGCGAGATTTCCACGGCGTCGTGGGCTTTGCGGAACAGGGCCACATAGAATCCCTGCGCGGCGGAACGCCGTCCGTCCACGCGCAGCGTGCCCTCGCCGCCCGGCAGCTCCTCCCAGACAAAGCCCGGAAAGGGCGTCAGCGGCAGGCGTTCAAGGCCAAGCTCTTCTTCGGCAAAGCGCACCTGCTCCTCGTTTTCCGCCACGTTGGTGGTGCAGGTGGAATAGACCAGCCGTCCCCCCGGCGCCAGCAGGGCAGCCGCATGACGCAGCAAAAGACGCTGCAGGCCGACCAGGGGCTGTACTTTTTCTCCCTGCCAGAGCTCCATGACACGGGGATGCTTTTCCGCCGTGCCCCAGCCGGAACAGGGCGGGTCAAGCTGGATGGCCTCCCAGCTGCCGGGACGGAGCGGCAGCGCCTGTCCTTCATGGGTACAGGTGCCTACGGACAGCAGATTGCAGGCGTGCATATTGGCCCGCAGCGTGGCCAGACGGGAGCGGGAGGGCTCATTGCCCAGCACGAAACCGTTTTTTCCCACAAGCTGGGCCAGAAAGCCCGTCTTGCTGCCGGGACTGGCACAGACGTCTAGTACGCTGCTCCCCGCTGCGGGGGCAAGGGCCAGCGGCGGCAGCATGGAGGAACGGTCTTGTATATAGATGTAGCCGAAAAAGGCGGCCAGCGATGAGCCCAGCGGGCGTGGCTCGTGCAGCAGGCGACGGCAGAGGGGCGAGAAGGGTTCCGGCTCAAAGCGGTAGCCCTGCGCCTGCAACAGCGCTTCCACATGCGGCATTTCCTCCGGGGTGCAGAGCAGGCGGAAGGATCGCCCGGAGGTTGCGGAAACGGGAGAAGGGGATTCCGTGATATTCATGCCGTGTGCATAGCTTCTCCGCCGCTGCGGGGCAAGTCTTTTGCGCCGCCACGGCCATGTTGCGCGCCGAACAAAGTACGGCTATAGTTTTGCCTCCGGCCTGTACGGCCGGCATTTCGGCGCCGCGGGACGCGGCATCGTTTCTTTTCAAGGAGACATGAATGAAATTCGCCATGCGACTGGCCTTGATGGCCTGCCTGATGCTGCTTGCCGGTCTTCAGGCAACGGCGGCTCAGGCCGCCCAGAAGTCTTTTGTGCTGTTGCCCTTTACGGTCAACGCTCCCCAGAGTTACAGTTACTTGTCCAAGGCCCTGCCCGCCTCCCTGCTGGGCAAGCTCAACCGTCCCGGCGTGGCGCAGGGACGCGTCGGCACGACCAAGGCCACTTCCTCCGCTCAGGCCAGGGGGGCTCTCGGCGGTGCGGATTACGCCGTCTGGGGAGAAGTGAGCGTGGTCGGCAATGATTGCACCATTTCCCTGCACAGCGTGGACAAGGCGGGCAAGGAGTGGAGCAAGACCGGCTCCGGCCCGGTGAGCAGCCTCAACAGCACGGCGCAGCAACTGGCCAATGCCCTTGCGGCGGAAGTCATGGGCCTTGGCGGCGCAAGCGGCGGCCGTGCCGCATCCGCAGGCCGCCGCAGCGACATCATCGTTAACGAAACCGGCCAGAATCAGGCCTACCTCAATCCCCAGTTCCGCTATCAGGGGGCCGGCGCAAGCGACGGTTCGCGTCTGCGTTCGCAGCGCATTCCCGAAGCCATGGTGGATATGGCGGTGGCCGACTTCAACGGTGACGGTCAGAACGAGGTCGCCATCCTGACCGACCATAAGCTCATGATGTTCAAGTGGGGGCGTGACGGCAAGCTCAATCCTCTGCAGGAAGTCACCATCAACCGCACCAATGCCAATTTTTCCATGCGGGCCATGGACCTTAACCGGGACGGCGCGCAGGATCTTGTCATCGCCACCTACGACGAAAACGATAACCGTCCCTATTCCTACTTCTACTCCTTCAAGGGCAATCGCCTCAAGGAATGCAGCCAGCGTATTCCCTACTTCGCCAGCGTCATGAAGCTGCCGCCCAACTTTGCGCCGGTACTCGTGGGGCAGGGCTGGGATTCGGTCAACCTCTTTGCCCGGGGCGTCTTTGTCCTGCAGAAGAACGGCAACAGTTACGCCCCCGGTCAGCGTATCAATCTGCCCGAAGGGGCCAACGTCTTCAACTGCGCTTGGATTCCGGCCGGTCGCGACAGCAAGAGCGATCAGCTCATCATGCTGACGCCGGACGAACGCATCAAGGTCTTTCAGGGCAACAACAATACGCTCATTCATACCACCATGGAGCGTTTTTCCGGTTCCGCAGCGGGGATGGATCATTACAAGAGCATGCCCGGCCTCGGCGTGGACAAGAACTACCAGCTCCCCAGCCGCTATTATGCGCCCATGCGTCTCATTGTGGCCGATATCGGCAATACGGGCGAAAACTGTCTGATCATCAACAAGCCTATTTCCACGGCGTCGCAGTTCTTTGACCGTTACCGCTTTTTCCCGCAGGGCGAAATTCATGCCCTGTTCTGGGACGGCGTGGGTCTTGCCCTCAAGTGGAAGACCCGCCGCATCCGCGGTTCCGTGGCGCAGGCCGATCTGGCCGACGTGAACAACGACGGTGTGATCGACCTTGTGGTGGGCCTGAACTCCTCGCCTTCGCTGGGCGTGGGCGGCCGGCAGTGCATCATTACGGCCTACCCGCTGGACGTGAACCGGATGGATCCCAACACACCGGCGGACATGAGCGATTTTGAGGTCAACCCCAACAACTAGCCCTTTCCGCCGCCCGGAAGCCTGTTCCGGGCGGCTTTTTTGCTCTGGACGTTCTTCTCCCGGCAGACCGTCTTATGACGATAACGCGGGACAAGCTCTTACATTCAGCATAACGGAAGGCATTCCGGTAAAACTGCGGGAGGCATCGTGCGTATACTGGTCATTGGTTCCGGCGGCAGGGAGCATGCGCTTGTCTGGAAACTCGGGCAAAGCCCGTCGGTCACGGAAATACTTGTTGCGCCGGGCAATGGCGGCACGGCAGCCGAGGGGGCGCGCAACGTGCCCGTGGCTGCGGATGACATGGACGGACTGGTGGAGCTGGCCCGTCGGGAAAAGGTGGACCTCGTGGTGCCGGGCCCGGAGCTGCCGCTGACGCTCGGCATCGTGGATCGCATGCGCGAAGCGGGCATTGCCTGCTTCGGCCCGGACGCCTACTGTGCCCGGCTGGAAGGCAGCAAGGCCTTTGCCAAGGACATCATGCGGCGTGCGGGCGTGCCCACCGCCGCCTGCGAAATCTTTACCGACGCGGACAAGGCCCGCGCCTATGTGGAAGCCAAGGGCGCGCCTCTTGTCATCAAGGCTGACGGTCTGGCGGCGGGCAAGGGCGTGGTGGTGGCCCGTACCACCGAGGAAGCGCTGGAAGCCGTGGAGGACATCATGCGCCGCCGTACCTTCGGCGCGGCCGGAGATCAGGTGGTCATCGAGGAGTGCCTGGTGGGAGAAGAAGCCTCCTTCCTCTGTTTCTGCGACGGCAAGACGGCCGTTCCGCTGCCGTCCGCGCAGGATCACAAGGCGGTATTCGACGGCGACAAGGGCCCCAATACCGGCGGCATGGGCGCATACAGCCCGGCTCCGGTGCTGCCCGACAGCGAAGCCCAGCGCATGGCCGATCTGGTGGCCCGTCCCATCCTGCGCGAGCTGGCTGCGGACGGCCATCCCTTCGTGGGCATCCTCTATGCCGGGCTCATGATGACCGCCGACGGGCCGCGCGTGCTGGAATACAACGCCCGTTTTGGCGACCCCGAATGTCAGCCCCTGCTCATGCGGCTGGAAGGCGATTTGCCCGCCGTCATGCTGGCCTGCGTGGAGGGCCGGCTTGATCCGGCGAGCCTTTCCTACACGCCGCGCACGGCGCTGGGGGTGGTGGTGGCCGCCAGGGGCTATCCGGGTTCCTATCCCAAGGGCATGCCCATCGGCGGCCTGAGCGAGGCGGATGCCCTGCCTGACGTCAAGGTCTTTCACAGCGGCACCAGTCTCAAGGATGGCAAGATCGTTTCCAGCGGCGGCCGCGTGCTCTGCGTGACCGCGCTGGGCGATACGCTGGCCGATGCCCGCGACGCCGCCTATGCGGCCCTGAAAAAGATCTATATGCCGGACAGCCAGTACCGCAGCGACATCGGCCAGAAGGGCATCAACCGTCTGGCGGGCAAGGCTGGGGCATAACAGGCATCCCCCTTTCGCGCGAGAAGCGCAGGAAGGAAAACAAGGAGAACTCATGGTTCAGGTTGTCATCATGATGGGCTCGGCCTCGGATGAGGAAAAGGTTGCCCCTTGCGTGGAAGTGCTCCGTTCGCTGGGCATTACCTACCATTTCACCGTCAGTTCCGCTCACCGCACGCCGGAGCGGACAGAAAGGCTTGTGCGCGAACAGGAAGCCGCCGGAGCGCGGGTCTTCATCTGCGCCGCGGGCATGGCCGCCCATCTGGCGGGCGCTGTGGCGGCGCGTACCGCCCGTCCGGTCATCGGCATTCCGGTTTCCGGCGGCGTCATGGGCGGCATGGACGCCCTGCTGGCCACAGTGCAGATGCCTCCGGGCTTCCCCGTGGCCACAGTGGCCATGGACAAGGCCGGAGCGCGCAATGCCGCCTGGCTGGCCGCCCAGATTCTTGCCGTGGAGGACAGCTCCCTGCACGACCGCATCCTTGCCGCCCGCGCCGACATGCAGAAGGGCGTGGAAAAGGCGGCGGCGGATATCGAGGCGCGTTACGCCCAGTAGAGCGGATTCGCAGGGAAATTGTGTCCAATTTCCCTGCTGACGCTGCCCTCACACCACGGAAAAAGCGTGGTTTTTCGTGTGTTTGGTTGCGGGTAGTCGCTCTCGCGACTACCAGAGCAATCCACATTTTCAATGTGGAATTGCTCTAGCTGTAGAGTGTCAACACGTTGTTCACCCTCTGCTCAGACATGAAGCTGGAGGTTTTCTGCCAAGAGCCGAATGGGGGCGCACAAAATTGTAATGATGCGTCCATTTCGACAAGTAGGCT
>CALVGJ010000025.1 GCA_944327045.1 uncultured Desulfovibrio sp. | reverse complement strand
CCGAGCAACCGAAAATCAGTATTGAGCACGAACTGCGGAAATCCTATCTGGAATATTCGCTGTCGGTCATCATCGGCCGCGCCATCCCCGATGCGCGCGACGGCCTGAAGCCCGTGCACCGGCGCATTCTCTTTGCCCAGTCGGAACTGGCCAATACCTATAACCGGCCGCACAAGAAGTCCGCACGCATCGTGGGTGACGTCATCGGTAAGTATCATCCGCATGGCGACTCCGCGGTCTACGACGCGCTGGTGCGCATGGCGCAGGATTTTTCCATGCGGGACCCGCTGGTGGACGGACAGGGCAACTTCGGTTCCATCGACGGGGACTCGCCGGCCGCCATGCGATATACCGAAGTGCGCATGTCCCGGCTGGCCGGGGAATTCCTTGCCGATCTGGACAAGGAAACCGTGGACTTCCGTCCCAATTACGACAATACCCTGCAGGAACCCTCCGTTCTGCCCACCAAGGTGCCCAATCTGCTGCTCAACGGCTCTTCGGGCATTGCCGTGGGCATGGCCACCAATATTCCGCCGCACAATCTGGGCGAGCTCTGCGACGCCCTGCAAATTCTGCTGGACAATCCGCAGGCCAGCGTGGACGACCTCATGGAGGTGGTCAAGGGGCCGGACTTCCCCACGCGCGGCTTTGTCTATGCCGGAAAGGGCCTGTACGACGCCTATCACACCGGGCGCGGCACGGTGAAGGTGCGCGGTCGTCTGGAGGTGGAAGAGCGGAAAAAGGGCCTGCAGGCCGTGATCATCCGGGAAATCCCCTTCGGGCTCAACAAGTCCGCTCTGGTGGAGAAGATCGCGGCGCTCATCAATGACCACAAGATAGACGGCATTGCGGACTTGCGGGACGAATCCGACCGGAAGGGCATACGCATCGTCATTGATCTCAAGCGCGGCACCATTCCGGATATCGTCATCAACGGCCTGTACAAGTATACGCCGCTGGAAACCAGTTTCGGCATCAACATGCTGGCCGTGGTGGACAACCGGCCCGTGCTGCTCAATCTCAAGACCGCGCTGGCCTGCTTTGTGGATCACCGGCGGGAAGTGGTGATCCGCCGTACGCGCTACGATCTGGCCAAGGCCGAAGCCCGCGCCCATATCCTTGAGGGCCTGCGCATCGCCATCGACAATATCGACGAGGTGGTGGCCCTTATCCGGGCTTCCGCCAGTCCCGACGAGGCCCGTACCGGACTCATGGCCCGCTTTGAGCTGACGGAAGTGCAGGCCCGCGCCATCCTCGACATGCGGCTGCAGCGGCTTACCGGTCTGCAACGCGAGGAACTGCTGGCCGAATACCGCGATCTGCTCCAGAAAATCCAGTTCTATACCTCGATTCTGGAAAATGCCGAGGTGCTGCGCGGCGAACTCAAACGGGAAATTGCGGAAATCCGGGAGACCTTTGCCACGCCCCGCCGGACGGAAGTGGTGACGGACACCCTGTCCGGCATAGATATCGAGGACCTCATCCCCGATGACGAGGTGGTCATCACCCTGTCCCGTCGCGGCTACATGAAGCGCACCAATCTGGAGAACTACCAGCAGCAGAAGCGCGGCGGCAAGGGCATTGCGGCCCTGCATACGGCGGAGGACGACTATGTGCAGGAATTCCTGACCACGACCAACCATCAGTATCTCTGCCTGTTCACCAATAAGGGGCGCATGCATCAGCTCAAGGTGCATCAGGTTCCTGAAGGCAGCCGCACGGCCAAGGGCGTGCACATCAACAATCTGCTGCCGCTGGAGGAAGGCGAGTGGGTGACCACGGTGCTGGCCCTGCGCGAATTCGCCGAAGACAAATATTTTCTCTTTGTCACACGGCGCGGCATGGTCAAGCGTTCCTCGGCCTCGCTCTATGCCCGCTGCCGCAAGAGCGGGCTCATGGCCGTGGGCCTGCGTGAGGATGACGAGCTTGTGGTGGTGCGCCCCATCCGGGACGATACCCACATCGTGCTGGCCACAGCTGACGGCTATTCCATCCGCTTCTCCTGCAAGGACGTGCGCCCCATGGGCCGCGTGGCCACGGGGGTCAAGGGCATTGCCCTGCGGCGGCAGGATGTGGTGGTGGCGGGCGTCATCCTCAAGGAATATGACCAGACCACGGAAATCATGTCCATCTCGGCCAACGGCTTCGGCAAGCGCACGCGGGTTGACCTTTACCGCCTCCAGACGCGCGGCGGCAAGGGCATCATCAATTTCAAGGTGACGGGCAAGACCGGCCCGGTGGTAGGGGCCATGCCCGTGCGGGACAACGACGGGCTTGTGCTGCTGACCTCCGCCAACAAGATTGTGCGGATCGGCGTGGACGATGTGCGCAGCAAGGGCCGGGCCACCATGGGCGTCATGCTGGTGCGCCTGGATGAGGGCGCCCGCGTGGTGGGCTTTGACCGCGTGGACGAAGGCGGGCAGAGCGGTCGCAAGCTGGATGACGAAGAGCTGGACGACCTGTCGGCCGAAAATGAAGCCCCCCGGGAGGCTGCCGACGAAGCGGCGGCGGGGGAAAGCCCGGACAGCGCTCCGTCGAAAACGGATTCCGGGGAGAACGGAGAAGCGTGATGCGGTGGGCTTCCCGTCCGGGACAGCGTGCGCGCCGCCGTCAGGGACGGCAGGGCGGCAGACGCATTGGCGGTCTGCTGCTCTGCGGTCTGCTGCTGTTCAGCCTGCCGGGTTGCGAACGGTCTCCGCTGGGGGATGACCTCAACGAGGCGAGAAGCGCCGTGGCGGCCCATGAATGGACACGGGCCGAACGCCTGCTGGAGCGTTTTCTGCGGGAAAACGGGGAGTCCGACAAACGCTGGGAGGCCTGGCAGCTCCTGCTGACCGTGGCCAATGCCACGGGCGTCACCACGCGGGTGCGGCTGGATTATCTGGACACCATGCTGGAGGAATTCGCGGACAGCGACGACCGCTGCAAGGATATCCTCTGGCGCATGGGACAGCTTGTGGAGCGCCAGCGCCGACATGAGCGCGCGGTGGACATCTGGAGCGCCTATCTGGACCTGGAAGGTCTCAGCCCGCAGGACAGCGTGGAAGGCTATCGCCATCTGGCGGCCATGAATTTCCGCCTGCATCGCTACGAGGCCGCGGAGGATGCCCTGCAGCAGTGTCTGGCCCTGCCGGTCAACGAAAAGGCCAAATTGAACTGCATGTATGATCTGGCGGATCAGAGCGCGGCCCGCGAACGCTGGCAGGAGGCGGCCGATTTGTCGCAGCAGATTCTGGACAGCGAACCCGGGGAGCGCCTGCGGGGGATGACGCTTTTTCTGCTGGGAGACGCGCTGGAGCAGCTTGACCGTGCGGAAGAGGCGCTGGCCCAGTTCGAGCTTTGTCGGGAAACCTATCCCAATACGGATGTGGTGGAAAATCGCATTGCGTATTTGAAAAAAAAGATGAAGAATCCCTCCCGCCGTCCGGGGAAGGCGGCGGAAAGGAAATAGGTGCGTCAGGACATTCCCTGCCTGAGCGGGATCGGCAAGCGGCAGGGAAGGGGACAGCATGAGGAGTTTGGCATGATTCGTCATGAATGTGGACTTTTCGGCATTTACGGCCATGAGGATGCGGCGCGGCTGACCTATTTCGGCCTGTACGCGCAACAGCACCGCGGGCAGGAAAGCGCAGGCATTGTGACCTGGGACGGCAGCGTCATGCACGAGTACAAGGGCATGGGGCTCGTTCCCGACGTCTTTTCGGAAGAGGCGCTCGGTTCGCTTGCGGGGGATACGGCCATAGGGCATGTACGCTACTCCACCACCGGACGGTCGCACATGCGCAATGCCCAGCCCTTTGTGGCCCACTTTCGCGGACAGGATATTGCCGTGGCCCATAACGGCAATCTCGTCAATACGGCGGAACTGCGCGAAGAGCTGGAAAGCGACGGCTCCATTTTCAGCACGACCAATGATACCGAAGTGTTCATGCATCTGCTTGTGCGGGCCCTGCGCACCAAGAATCTGGTGGAAGCCGTCCGCGATACCTGTTCACGCGTGCGCGGGGCCTACTGCCTGCTGGTCATGAGCGGCAATACCCTCGTGGCGGTGCGCGATCCGCACGGCTTTCATCCGCTGGCGCTGGGGCGGCTGGACAACAGCCCGGTCTTTGCCTCGGAAACCTGCGCCTTCGACCTTATGGAGGCCGATTACGAGCGCAGCATAGTGCCCGGAGAAATGTACATCGTGGATGAGCAGGGCGAACGCAGCGAACGGCTGCACGGCCCCTTGCCGGAAAAGCCGCGCCAGTGCATTTTCGAGCTGGTGTATTTTGCCCGGCCGGACTCCTTTGTCTTCGGCGAGCAGGTCTATCAGTGCCGCAAGCAGATGGGCTGGCAGCTGGCCCACGAATCCACGCCGGATGTGGATTTCATCATGCCGTTTCCCGATTCCGGGGTCTATTCGGCCGTGGGCTTTGCCCAGTGCGCCGAACTCCCCTACGAGCATGCCATGATCCGCAATCACTATGTGGGCCGCACCTTCATTCAGCCCACCCAGAGCATGCGCAATTTCGGCGTGCGGGTAAAAATCAATCCTGTGCGCTCCATGATCGAAGGCAAGAAAATCTGCATTGTGGACGACTCCATCGTGCGCGGTACGACCATGCGCACCCGCGTGAAAAAACTGCGCGAACTGGGGGCGAAGGAGGTGCACATCCGCATCAGCTGTCCGCCGGTGAAATTCCCCTGCTATTACGGCATCGACTTCGCCTCGCGCGGCGAACTCATCGCAGCCAACATGGATCTGCCGGGCATCGTGCGCGAGCTGGAGGTGGATTCCCTGCATTATCTTTCCATAGACGGACTGTTGCGCTCGGTCATGCACTCCGACAGCTAC
>CALVGJ010000024.1 GCA_944327045.1 uncultured Desulfovibrio sp. | reverse complement strand
TCGACGCCTTCAAGGATATGGTGCAGGAAATCGTGGAAGGCGGCCACAAGGTGCTCGTCTTCTCGCAGTTCGTGCAGATGCTGCACATCATCCGGCAGTGGCTGGAATTCTCGCAACTGCCCTTCTGTTACCTCGACGGCGCGAGCAAGGACCGCTTCGAGCAGGTGGACAGGTTCAACAACAGCCCGGACATCCCCATCTTCCTCATCTCCCTCAAGGCCGGCGGCACGGGCCTCAACCTGACCAGCGCGGATTACGTCATCCACTACGACCCGTGGTGGAACCCGGCCGTGGAAAGCCAGGCCACCGACCGCACGCACCGCATCGGCCAGACGCGACAGGTCTTTTCCTACAAGCTCATCTGCCAGAATACGGTGGAGGAAAAAATCCTCAAGCTGCAGGAGGCCAAGCGCGGCGTGGCCGAGGCCATCATCCCCGGGCAGGACACCTGGAAGTCCCTCACTCGTGAGGACCTGGAGATGCTGTTCGAGGTGTAACGGCGCGGCGCTCCGCCCTGCCGGGACATGCGGAAAGACGGACAAGGGGAAGCATGACGCAACTGTGGTCTGCTTCCCCTTTTTCTCCGGGTATGGACAAACACTGAACAAAGAGAAGCACCATGCATGAGGCGTTTAAAAACATCCTTGATGAATTTGGCGTCATTACCTGGGAAAAGGGCGTACTGCTGAAACTGTGCTGCGATGTGGTGCTCTATTCCATCGACCTGAATACCCCGGAACAGAAAAAAGCCCTCCTCCGCATCTTCGATGAATACACCGCCCTTTACGGGGCAAGGCTTCGCTGGACGACCAATCCCCAAACCGGGAATTTCAAAAAACTGTCCAATGGGCTGAACAGCTATGCCGTGCCCGATGAATGGCTCTTACAGAAACCCCAAAAGCAGGGATTTGAATTCCTCTACCACGGAGGAGAAAAGAGGACTGATGCCTCCGATCTGGCCTTTCTTGCTATGGCACGTCCGGACTACGGAGTTGCGGACCACGATCTCTCCAAAATCTTTTGCCGATTCCCCCTGGCGGATGTGCTTGAAAAACGCATAGACATGGTGACACTCATGTGTCGCTGGGGAAGCCTGCTCAAACCACACCACGGGCGCTGCGGCATCAGTCTGGGAAAATCTTTTGGCCATGAAGACCACGCGGAAACGAGAGAACAAGAAACCAAAGCCTTGCTGCGCTTTCCCGGCCTGCAGGCCATCGATGTTCTGGAAGGACTTTACTTCAAGATGGGGGGGGGCGGGCTGTACGATGGCCCGCGCTGTCCGGACTGGCTGCTCTCCATCGCGGATCCTTTTGTGGAAAAGCTTGGCGGGATCGAGGAGCTGAAAAACAAGATGGCGCCATTCCCCGTGCATGCCTATGAAGGCGGCGCGCTGCTCCAGGCAGGCGAATTCCCGTGCCCGGGAGGTTTCGGTCAGGAAAGGGGGCTGAAAGGCTACTCCCATATGGGAAAAGTCATTGACCCCATCCGCTGGAAAAATGCGACGGCGTATCTTTACTCCAGGCGGCCACACATCGGCCTGGAATATGACGAAAAACTGGGAAAAACATGGGCTGAACGGTTTGCCCCAAAGCAATGCCGTGTGCTGGCCTTCTCGCCGCGCAAAACGGGAGTCACGTCATGAAACGGGATATACGCAGTGATTTGACCGAGGAAGAAATCTTCGCCACCTTCCCCTCCCCGTGTTTTCCTGATGTGGAAGACATGGAGCTGCGCATTGATGGAGAGGAAAAAGCCCTGCACATTACCGGGACAGATTCCGAATGGCCCCTGGAAGGAGACCTCATGCTGGCTGCCGGGCCCGGGTGCATGAGCTTTTTCTACACCGGGGAACTGCGCTTTGAGGTGGAGGGGCCGGAAGGCACGCGCAGTATCACCATGAGCGAAGCCCGGCAAAAGGACTTGCCGCAAGCGGAAGATATACGCTTCATCAAGCGAGGGCAGCCCTGGGAATTCATGTTCAGTGCCGCCAAACAAATGACCCTGAAGATCGTTGCCGACATCACGGCTGTTTCATGGACCCCGGAGGAATGGGACCCGGAGGAGGATGAATGATGCCCTCTCCCGGCACGTCCCCGTCTGGATGAGCGTTTGCCCCGCCTCCTCTCCCGCCCTCTGGTAAAAGCGCGCTGGGGGAGGGATGGGGGGCTTGGGGGGAAGGGAGGCCCCTCCCGCGCGAGGCGCGACCGAAAGGCGGCCGCAGGCCGTGTCCGTTAGGCGACGCAGGAGCCTTACGGACATCGACAGCAGAGCGCGACCGAAAGGCGGCCGTAGGCCGTGCCTGTTAGGCGACGCAGGAGCCTTACAGGCATCGACAGCAGCGCGAGGGGTTCCCCTTCCCCCCCAAATAAGCCGTCTCCCCTGCCTTCCTGCACGGCCTCTCTTGCGGGAGCCGCCGCTTTTCCTCGGGCGCGGAATGGTGTAGGCTGCCTTTCAGCCGCCGTCATCGGCGACACAGCCGCTGCCTGCCCGACAGAGTACCCGGGCCGACACTCCGGCCGTTTCCTGTCACACACTCCGGGAAAACCGCATGAAAGCCTTTCTCAAGCTTCAGTCCGTGGAAGAGGTTCTTGCCCATCTGCGCGCCTTCCCTCCCCTGCCGCCGGAGGAGGTGCCGCTGGATGAGGCCCTGTCGCGCTTTTCCGCCGCCCCGCTGGCGGCTCCCCACGATCTGCCCGGCTTTGACCGCTCCACCGTGGACGGCTTTGCCGTGCGGGCGCGGGACGTGTTCGGTGCGCAGGAGGCCTCTCCGGCCCTGCTGGACATCGCCGGGGACTGCCGTATGGGCGAAGCGGCCGGGCTGACGCTGGAAGAGGGCCGGACGGCCCGCATCCTCACGGGCGGCATGCTGCCTGCCGGTGCGGACGCCGTAGTCATGGTGGAATATTCCCGCCCTGCGGGAGGACGACTGGTTGAGCTGACCCGCAGCGTCGCCCCCGGCGAGAATGTGCTGCGCCATGACGAGGATGCCGCTGCCGGACAGCTCTGCCTGCCGCAGGGACGTTGCCTGCGCCCGCAGGAAATCGGCCTGCTGGCGGCCTTCGGCCTGACGCACACGCTTGTGCGCCGCCGTCCCCGCGTGGGTATCCTTTCCACCGGGGACGAGGTGGTGCCCGTCACCGCCACGCCCGCTCCCGGCCGGATACGGGACGTCAATGCCCACAGTCTGGCTGCCCTCTGCCGCCGCTGCGGCGCTGCCGTCACACAGGCCGGACTCGTGCCGGACGATCCCGCAGCCCTGCGCGCCGCCGTGACCGCCCTCTGCGACACGCAGGATGTGGTGGTGGTGTCCGGCGGCTCCTCGGCGGGCATGCGGGATCACACGGTGGAGGTCTTCACCGGCGGCACGGGCGGCGAGCTGCTCTGTCACGGCGTGGCCCTCAGTCCGGGCAAGCCCT
>CALVGJ010000023.1 GCA_944327045.1 uncultured Desulfovibrio sp. | reverse complement strand
TCATCTCCATCAAGACGCAGGAACTCGCCCAGCGCGCCCTGAACCGGCTGGACAACGCCATCGTCCGCAAGGACCAGATACGCGCCCACCTCGGCGCAACCCAGAACCGGCTGGAAAATACGGTAACCAACCTCACCGTGCAGGCCGAAAGCCTGCAGGCCGCCGAATCCCGCATCTCCGACGTTGACGTGGCCACGGAAATGACGACCTTTGTCCGCAATCAGGTGCTTACCCAGTCCGCCACTTCCATGCTCGCACAGGCCAACTCCTTCCCCCACATGATCCTGCAACTCCTGCAGGGGTAGGGGAGGCGGTACCGTGCCGCTGTCTGCTTTCGGCACTCCGGGGGAGTGCCGGGAGGAGGGGGTGGGGGGCGGGCGGCGGTTTCCCGGCATTGGTGACATGAAAAAAGCCTTTCCGTATATATGGAAAGGCTTTTTTCATGCATTTTAGTGGAAGAGGTGTCTACAGGCAGCTCAGGGCTTCCATGTCCTCGCTGGAAAGCAGGCGATCCAGGTCCAGCATGATGAGCAGGCGATCCTGCAGCTTGCCGACGCCGCTCACATAGTCGGACTCCACACCGGCGACCACCGGTGGCGGCGGTTCCACCGTGCTGGCCGGTATGCGGAGCACCTCGGAAACGGCATCCACCACAAAACCCACAATGATATTATTGATTTCAATGACGATGATGCGCGTATTCTTGTCATGCCCACGAGGTGCAAGACCAAACCGGCGACGCAGGTCGATAATGGGAATCACCTTGCCGCGCAAATTGATGACGCCTTCCACAAAGTCGGGCGCACGCGGCACCTTGGTGATTTCCATGGTGCGGATGATTTCCTGCACCTTCAGGATGTTGACGCCGAACTCTTCCTCGCCGATGCTGAAGGTCACGAGCTGGAGGAGCTGGTCATCCTGTTTTTTCTGATTCAAATCCATAGCTGCTCCTTGTGGGAAAAGCGTACCTTGCCTTTGCCCATCTTATCGTCAACAGACGATAAAGGCATAGGGCAGCGGCAAAAAATAATCCTTTCCCGGGCAGGGGCCTCCCGTGGGAGGCCCGAAAGCGGCGGGGTCCGTTCCTTTACGTTGCCGCCGCTGTGCTCCGGCAGCGGCTACACCATGCGCGTGATGATATCCATGCGCTCGCCGGGCAGCAGCTTGATGGGCGGCACGTCGATGAGCGTATGGCAACCGGCTTCCATGCGTGTGGCCGCACGCGCGCAGGAAACGAGAATCTGCGCCGTGAGGGCGGGATTATTGATGCGCATGTCGAACTTGAGGATTTGATTGTCCGTCATGCCGGATGCGCCGGTGCGCTCCATGAGGACGCCGTGGGACTGGTCGGCCACAAAGGAGAGCTCCTGCCGGTCGCGGCACTGGCGCACGTCCAGCGGGTCATGGGCAAAGTAGTCGTCGGCCTTGATGCGGGCCGTGACGTCGGCCAGATTCTCGCCGTCTTCCAGCACCACATAGACAAGGCGGGAATGACGGCCGCCGCCCATCGGAATGGTGATGGAAACCGCATCGGCCACACCGGCAATGGCGCGGGCGGCCACGGAATGCCCCATGCTGCGGCCGCGCCCGAAGTTGGTGAAGGTCACGCCCGTGGGGGCCATGGCTTCAAAGAGGGCACGCATGACCGAATCCGTGCCGGGGTCCCAGCCGGCGGCGGTGATGCTTACGGCCTTGCCGCTGCGGGCCGCCTTGTCCAGACGGGCCACGCTCTGCGGAATGTCGGTATGCACGTCAAAGCTGTCCACACAATTGTATCCCTTGAGCAGAAAGGCTTCGGCCGTGTCGGGAATGCTGCGCGAGGGGCCGCAGAGAGCGATGACGTCCGGACGGCCCTGTGCCGCTTCCAGATCGGCAAGGCTGGCGTATTCCGGCAGTCCGCGCAGGTCCTGCGCGCGGGTTCCCAGCGAATCGGCACGGCGGATGACGCCGAGGCAGCGGCAGTCGGGAGCCGCGAGGGCGGCTTCCACCACCTTGCAGCCGATATTGCCCAGACTGTGCACGGCAAGCGTAAATTCTTTCATGGTCGTTCCTTTGGAAAAAAGTCGGAAAAATTCCGCCGGGGCGGCGGAAAGTTTTTTGTAGGGGCAAGAGCCGTACCGCGTCAAGAGACGGAAAAGCGGCCGGAAAGGAAAACGCGGGGAGCCGTCCTTTCGACAGGCTCCCCGCGCGGGATTACAATGTCGTGACTTCCGGTTCCCCGGCATCGGGCGCGGGGGCGGTTTCGCCCGGGGCCGCCGGAGCATCCTGCCCTTCCGTTGCCGGTTCGCCGGGGGGCGTGGCGGGAGGCGTCCGTCTGCCGGATGTGGTCGCGCCATCCGCCGGAGTCACGCCGTCCCCCCTGAGGCGGGGCCGCTCGACGCTGCCGTTGTCCGGCCTTTCGACGGCCGCGGCGTCCGGCGTTTCCGTCGCTGTCGGCGTATCGGCGGGCGTTTCGCCTGCCGGTTCTCCCGCCGGTTCGGCGGTCGTTTCTTCTGCCGGGGTCGGTTCGGCGGGCGTTGCCGGGGCTTCCGCAGCGTTCCCCCTGTCCGTAGTGCCGGAAGCGGCGGGCACATCGGTGGACGGTTCGGCTGCCGGGCTGCTTGCCGGATTGTCTGCCGGTTCGGCGGTCGGGGCCGCCTCGGCGGGCATCGTCGGATTGTCCGCGCCGTCCGTACTGCCGGATGCGGCATCCCCGGCGGGCGGCAGGGTCTTCAGGTCGATGGGGGCCGGATACCACGGCGGCAGGGGCTTTTCATTCCGCTGCGTCAGAAAGGCTTGCAGTTCCGCCGCGCCGGGCAGGGGCACGGAGGCTTGCGCACCAAGCTGCGGCGACAGCAGAAGGTGCGCGGGCTGGGCAAGCAGGCAGGCCAGCAGGGTACAGACCAGCAGGGCGCCGCCGGGCCAGGCCCGGCGTACCAGCCGGGTGACGGTAACGGCACAGAGAATGCCGAGTATGCCCAGCACCGGCAGGCCGTTCAGTTGCAGAACCATCCGCTGCTGTTCCGGCGTCAGCTTCAGCGAGGTGAAGTTGACCAGCCAGTCCAGCGTCACGCTGAAGCCGCAGGCCGTCAGGGCCATGCCCGCGTGGAGGAAGAGCAGGGCGACCACAAGATAGAAGATGCGGCTTCCCAGGTCCGAAAGGCGCAGCAGGGCGCGGCCCAGCAGAATGGCCAGCAGGCAGAGCAGCGGCCCGGAGCCGCTGAGGCCCGGGGCCAGCAGGCTCAGCACGGCCGAGAGAGCCAGCGCTATCCAGAGGAAGGACATCCCGCAGGCGTCATGACGGCTTGCGGCCAGCGCATGCGGAGCCTGACGCAGCACACGTCCCCAGGAAACAAAGGGGATGAGGGCAATCCACGGGCCCATGCCCAGCACGCCCGCCGCAAGGGGCAGCCACCACTTGCCGGTCAGGGGCAGGGGCCAGTGCCAGAACTGCCGGACCACGGATTGCAGATAGGTGTCGGCTTCCACAAAAATGATGAGCGCCAGCAGCCAGACGGCAATGACCAGCAGCATGAAGAGGAAGCCGAGAACGGCATCCAGCCGCTGTGCACGGCCGAGGCGCAGCCGCCAGAACAGCCAGACAAGGCTGGTGAGGGGCGGCAGGGCCACATAGGCCAGCCCGCCCGTCAGGCCCGCCAGCCCGGCCAGTATGAAGCCGAGCGGCAGGAGCGGGGAGGCGGAAGCGCTCTGCCAGCCGCGGCAGAGACAGGCCAGCGAAAGGAGCGTCAGGGCCGTGGCCAGCGGCGGCGGGCCCATGAAATGGGCGAAGAAGGGGAAAAGCAGGCTGCACAGCAGCATGAGTCCGGCGGCAAGGGCGGATTCCCGGTCATTGCCCGTGGCCCGGCTCAGTATCCAGGTGGCCAGCAGGGCCAGCGCGCCGCAGATCGCCGAGGTGACGGGGAAGAGGAGCAAATCCGGCAGGCCGGTCAGCAGAAGCAGATGATGCAGGCCGCCCATGAGCCAGAAGAGCAGCGGCAACTGGGCCCCTTGCGGCCCGCTGGGGCAGAGCCACTGACCATCCTGCAGGCTGGTGAGCGCCGCCAGCACCGAGGGCCATTCCGCCGGGCAGAAACGCCCGCCGGTCAGAAAAATGGGCCAGAGCTGCACGGCCAGCAGCACGAGGAGGGCCAGCGGCCCCACCACGGCCAGACGCTGGAAAATCCGTTGCGCCCGTCCGGCGGGACGGCTGCGGCCCGAGGGCGGGGCCACCTCAAGGACGGGGATGTCCTCGTCATCGGGAACCGGGTCAATATGGGCCGTGGTTCCCCGCATGGCGGCCGCAGGGGGCGGCGTGCCGGCATCGGGCGAGCCGGAACCGTCGGCGGAGGAAAACGGCGTCAGCATATCCGCCGACGGCATCTTTTCGTCAGGTTGCGCGGCAGCAGCGTCGGCGACCGGGGGCCGGTCGTCAGGCGTGACGTCGGCTGCGGGCGTCGCATCGGGGGTATCGGAGGCAATGGGCTTTTCGGGCGCGGGCCGGGTCGGGACGCCCGTGTCGCAACGGATGTCGTTGTCCGATTGCTGGCCGGGGTAATATTGACTCATGGGCAACTCCTATGGGGCAGAAGGGGCAGCGTGGGTATCCATTACCAGATGGCGCGACTCGTATGCCGCAAGGCTCAGGGAGAGGCGGCGGCCCGCGGTAAGACTCCGGCCGCTGAAAATATCGAGCAGCTCGCCGTCGGCGGGAAGCTGGACGGAAAATTCGCACTCACGGCCGGAAAGGTTGGTGACGGTCAGCCAGTAGCCGCCCTCCGGCAGGGAGGAACAGAGCGCAAGGCAGCCGCCCGTCTGCTGGACGGACACAAGTTTGCCCTGCGCCAGACCGGCCGCCTGACGGGCCAGCAGCAGCCGGGCCGTCAGCATGAGAAAGCTGTCCTGCGCGGCCATCTGTTCCCGCAGGGGCCCGAAGGCCAGCGGAGCGGGAGACACGGCGCCGCTGAGGGCGGAGGTGTCGGGCAGGGGAACCAGTCCGCGGCTGGGCAGGATGTCCCGCGAGACGCTGCGCGGCACGTCGAGCGCGCCGGTCAGCTCCTGAAGGCTGATGAAGAGCGGGCCGGGCAGCCCGGCCCGGCAGGCGAGCAGGGCAAGGGAGGCCCGGCGCAGGCGCTGGGCGTTGTCCGGGCGCAGGGCCGCTTCGGCGTCCAGACCGAGCGCGCGGGCCGCCAGAGAGGTGGGCGTCGTCCAGAGGCGGAAGTCCTCGCCGGTCAGTCCGCTCAGGCGCTGGGCCTCGCGGGCGAGATTTTCCCCGTCGGGCAGATCGCGCAGCAGACGCCAGTCCACCCCCTGCCAGCCGTGCAGGCCCCGGGCCAGCCGGGTCTGATCCAGTTCGCCGTCCCGCGCCTGACGCAGCAGGCGGGCCAGCGGCGCGGCATCGCCGCTGAGCAGGGCATACTCCGCGGCGGGTGCGATGAGGCTGTCCCGCGAGAAGTCCACGCCCATGCGCAGGACGGGAGCGAGCAGCGAAGGGGGCAGGGCGTCGGCCTGCATGGCCCAGCCGCCGTATCGGTGCACTTCGCGCGCGGCGGCAGCCAGCGCGCCGTAGCCCGGCGTAAGCCGGTCCGACAGCGTGGCCGCGCCGCCCTCATTGGCCGGAGGCGGCACGTCAAGGCCGAACAGGGCTTCCAGTCGCAGCCCGGCCAGCGCCTGCCCCTGCAGGCCCGTATGGCGGATGATGGCTGCGGAAAAAATGCGTCGGGCCTGTCCCGAGGGGTCCTGCCAGAGCAGGACGGGACGCTGGGGGTCCTCCGCAAAGCGGTAGACCCAGCGCCGAATCCGGCCGTCCGTGCCGCGCACCTCGCCCGTGGCGGCCCAGCCGCCGGGTTCGGCCCAGTCCAGTTCTTGCCGCAGCAGGGTGGGCGGCAAAAGGCCCCTGCCCTGCAGGGCGCTTACCGCATCCGGCCGCAGGGCCAGACAATCCCATTCGCCGGGGACGGACGGCAGGCTGCCCCAGAGCTCGCGCGGGACGCTGATCATGGCGTAGAGCCCGTCAAAGCGGGGGGCGTGGCGGGCCTGGAGGATAAAGTCCGGGCCGAGGCCTGTGGCCGCGGGCGGCAGTTCGCCGCCAAGCTGGATGTGCGCGGCCTCGAGGCGTTCCTGCAGGCGGGACAGGTCCTCATCGCTGCCGACCGCCTTGTCGAGGTGCAGCGCGGTCACGTTGTCGGCCGTGCCGACGCGCGGCACTTCCTGCCAGATGTCGCCCCGCTCGCCCGTGGGCGCCACATACAGCCCGCCGATGCCCAGCTGGTTCAGCAGGGCGGGCAGGCTGCCGCCCAGCGCGGCCAGGACGCTGCCGGAAGCGCCGACGGTATGGGGGTCGATTTCCAGCCAGTTGGGCGCGGCGGTCAGCAGCAGGGAGCGGTTCTTGCTCTGGGCGCTGTTGCTCCAGATGCGTTCCGTCCCCGAGACCTGCCCCGCCAGCAGGGGCGCGGCCCCCAGCATGGACTGGCGTTCCAGCCACTGCACATAGCCCGGGTCGGCTCGCGGCAGGCGCGTTTCCGGCCGGACGGCGCTTCCCCTGCCCGGCGTCCGGCCAGGCGTGCAGGCCGCCAGCAGCAGCGCCGCCAGCAGCAGAGGGAACAGCAGCGCAAGGCCCCGCGGGCGCGGGAGCCGCACAATCCGGTGTTCCGGCAAGGGGAGGCCGCTCATGCTCAGGCCTTCCCGGCTGTTTCTTCCGCCTTGGCCTGTGTCCACAATTCGTCCTTTTCGTCCAGCGACAGGGCGGCAAAGTCCCGTCCCTGCGCGTGCGCAAGCTCTTCCATGCGCGCAAAACGCCGGAGAAAACGGGTGTTGGCGTCGTCCAGCGCCTCGCTGGCCTTGATGCCCTTGCGCCGTCCCAGCTCGGCAATGCTGAAGAGCAGGTCGCCCAGTTCATGGCGCTGGGCCTCCTTGTCGTCCCCGGCGGCCACGTCCAGCCATTCCAGCCATTCGGCTTCCACCTGCTGCTCCACCTCCTCGTCCTCCTGCCAGGTGAAGCCCACCCGGGCGGCCTTGGAGTGAATGCGATAAGCCTTGGTCAGGGGCGGCAGGCTGGCGGGCAGGCTGTCAAAGAGCCCCTTGGGACGGCCCGTGTCGTCGGCGTGCTCCTCCCGCTTGATCTGCTCCCACGTCCTGAGCTGTTCGTCCAGCGTATCAAAGTGCGCGTCGCCGAAGACATGGGGATGACGACGGATCATCTTGGCGCAATTGTGCGCCAGGGCGTCATTCAGCGAGAATTTTCCCTGCTTTTCATAGAGCCGGGCCACAAAGAGCAGTAGAAAGGCCACATCGCCCAGCTCCTCGCACACGTCGGCATCCGAGCCGGAACGAATGGCGCTGACAAGCTCGTGGCTTTCCTCGATGATGTACTCGGCAAGGGTGCGGGGCGTCTGTTCCCTGTCCCACGGGCAGCCCCCTTCCTCGGCCGTCAGGCGGTCAAGGACGTCCTGCAATTGTTCAAGCGCACTTTTTTCCATACGTTCTTCCTTACTAGAGCATTTTCCGTTTGAAGAGCAAAGCGCTTCAAACCATACGGCCTGTCGTTTCGCGGCAAAACGCGGTTTTCCGCGCATTTCGGCCGGGCGGCGCTGTGCCGCCGCCTCGCGTCCGCCTTTTTCAATGGCAAAACGCTCTTGTTGATGCGGCCCGCCGTCCCTCCGCATCCGTGCGGCCCGCGGCCGCGAACAGGGGCGCGGCAAGGCGGCGCCTCACGACCCGGGAGCGGAGCGACAGCGGCAAAACGGCGTTCGCAAGCGACGTTGCCGGGCGATTCCCGCTACAGGCTGAACCGGCTCAGGACATCCGGCGGCAGCCAGGCCCGGATTTGCTCGATGAGGCTGGCAAAATAGGGCAGGGCGCGCGAATTCTGGAGAAAGGCCATGTTGCCCATGAGCTTTTGCAGCACGAACAGCACAATGGAACAGAGCAGAAGCCCCTTGGCCAGTCCCAGAATGCCGCCGGCCAGTCTGTCCACCCAGAGCACGAAACTGAAGGACAGCACTTTTTGAAGGATGCGGGCCACGATGGCTACCAGGATAAGCGTGGCGACAAAGATCAGCACATAGGCGGCAAGCTGCCGCCAGGCCGGTTCGCTGATGAACGTCAGGTGCTCGGCCAGAAGGGGGTGGAAATTGTGCGCGGCCCAGAAGCCGCCCACGAGGGAGACCAGCCCGGCCACCTCGCCCACGAAGCCGTTCCAGAAGCCGCGCAGGGTAAAAAAGACCAGTACCAGCACGACAATGACGTCAAAAATATCCTGTCCCATATATCCCTCGAAAAAGAAGTGCCGACAGCCTAGCAGAAGGCGGCCTTCCTCACAAGTGCGGGCACGGGCTGTTTTTTCCGGCACAAGTGCGGCGCGCCTGCGCATCTGTACAGTGGAAGGGCAATAGGCTATGCTGAGGAGATGAAACAGACGTTTGCCTCTCCTTCCGGCTTCGGTGACGCCCCGCACGCCGAGGGAGAGTCCGAAGAGCGCGGCCGTATCGGGGTGACGGTATGCGGACGGCGCTGGGAGCTGCTGCGCGCCGCCAACCTTGAAGAACTCTGGGAAGCCATGACGGACGACCCGCGGATCTTCGAGGACGAGCGCCTTCCCTACTGGACGGAACTCTGGCCGTCCAGTCTGGTGCTGGCCCGCTGGCTGGAGCAGCGCCGCGAGGAGCTGGTCGGCCGGCCTTGCCTTGATCTGGGCTGCGGGCTTGGACTGACCGCTCTGGTGGGCGCCTGGCTGGGGGCACGGGTGCTGGGGCTGGATTACGAAATGGACGCCATTCGCTTTGCCGCGCGCAATGCCGCGCACAACGGGGTGCGTCCCGGGCCGCTCTGGGCCGTCATGGACTGGCGGCAGCCCGCCCTGCGGCCCGGCAGCATCGACCGCATTTGGGGCGGGGACATCATGTATGAAAAGCGCTTTGTGGCGCCGGTCATGCGTTTTCTGGAGCATGCACTGTCTCCCGGCGGCGTGGCCTGGGTGGCCGAGCCGGGCCGCAGCGTCTACGACGCCTTTCTGCAGGCCCTGCACGGCGGCGGCTGGCAGGGGAGGCGCGTCTTCAGTGCGGAGGTGGAACCCCTCTATGCCCAGCCCGTGCCTGTTACCGTGCACGTCTGGGAAATCAGCCGGCGTCCGGCGGCACGCTGAGGACAGCCGTCAGGAGAGGAGCGAAGCGCATGGGCAAGCTGACACGCTTTGGCGTTTCATTGGACGAAGAGCTGCTGGAGCCCTTTGACGAGCTGTGCCGCCGCAAGGGGTACGGCAATCGTTCGGAGGCCATTCGCGACCTCATCCGCAAGGCGCTGGTCGAGGAGGAGTGGCAGCATGCCGATGTCGAGGCGGCCGGAACGCTGACGCTGGTTTACGATCACCACAAGAACGATCTGGCCCGCAAGCTGACGCGCATGCAGCATGATGATCACGACATCATCATCACCACGCTGCATGTGCATCTGGATCATCATAACTGTCTGGAAGTGCTGGTGCTGAAAGGGGAGGCGGACAGGGTGCGCGCCCTTGCCGACCGTCTCGTCTCCTGCAAGGGAGTAAAGCACGGCACGTTCAGCGGAACAACCACAGGACAGGACCTTGCCTGATATGGAAGATGTGCAACGTCATGCGCCGCAGGTGGCGCTGCCGATAGATACGGTTGGGGTGCGGGGCATCACCATGCCCCTGCTGGTGCGGGACAAGGCCGAAGGCAGCCGGCAGACCGTGGCCCGCGTCGATATGGGCGTGGACTTGCCTGCCGCCTTCAAGGGGACGCACATGAGCCGCTTTGTGGCGGCGCTGGAGGAATGGAACGACGCCATCAGCTATCAGTCCGTGCGGCGTCTGCTCGGCGCCATCAAGGATCGCCTCGAGGCGCGGCGGGCCTATGTGCATTTCTGCTTTCCCTATTTCATGCGCAAGGCGGCTCCGGCCTCCGGCTGCGAAAGCCTTGTGGCCTACGAATGCCGCCTGACCGGCGAACTCACGGACGAGGGGCAGTCGTTTTCGCTGGACGTCAATGTGCCGGTCATGACGGTCTGTCCGTGCTCAAAGGCCATCAGCCGGGAGGGGGCGCACAGTCAGCGCACCATGATCAGGCTTTCCGTCCGCATGACCCATTTCAGCTGGATTGAAGACTTTATCGAAATGGCCGAGGCCTCGGGCTCGTCGGCGGTCTATACCCTCCTCAAGCGGGAGGATGAGAAGTATGTGACGGAGCATGCCTTTGCGCAGCCGACCTTTGTGGAGGACGTGGTGCGCAATGTGGCGCAGCGCCTGCTGGAGCACGGTCAGATATCGTGGTTCCGGGTGGAGGTGGAGAGCATGGAATCCATCCACAGCCACAATGCCTTTGCCTGCATCGAGCGGCACCTGGAGGCAGCCGAACGCCCGTAGGCGGGCGGCGCGGTTCTTTCCGGCCCGGTGGGCAAAAAGTCTTTTGCCTTTTGGAACAGTCTGTGCTAAAAACAGGAAAGGGGAGTGATACTATGAGTATTTCAAGCAGTATGAGCATCGGGTCCACGGCGCTTTCCGCATTCGGCGCAGGTATGCAGACGGTGACGCACAACGTCGCCAACGTGAATACGGCGGGCTTCAACCCGCAGCGGGCGGAATATTCGGATATTGCCGGCAACAGGGGAACCCGTCTGGACGCCGTTTTTCAGGGAGACGGGCTGGCCGGTCAGGAAGGCACGCGCGTTTCCTATGACGAGCTGCGCCAGCGCGCCCGCGACATGGGCGCCAGTGAAGGCACGCCGCTGGAAAGCCTTTTCCCCAGCGGAACGAGTCTGGAGCGGGAAATGACCGACCTTGTGGCCATGCCGCATACCTATGAGGCCAACGCGCAGGTGGTACGCACGGCAGACGACATGCTGGGCGTCATCCTCGACATGAAGGCCTGATATTCTCAATGGATATACGGGTTCTGCCCGTTTTTTTCGGCCCGCGCAAGCGGGTTTACCCTTGTCTGGAGAACGAATGCGGCAAGCACTCAATCTGCTGACTCTCTTTCTGATTTCCACCGTGCTTCTCGCGTGCACGGCGCGTAGGCAACAGGATCAGGACCTGCTGATCCGCTACCGGGCCAATGTGGAAGATGTGCTGAACCGGCAGGAGGACGCACGGAATCGTGCATCCGGGCAGTCCGTCGTGAAGACGGCCCGGTCGGCCATCGGCACGCCCTATGTGTCCGGCGGGCGCAATCCGGGCGGGTTTGACTGCTCGGGTCTGGTGCAGTGGGCCTATCAGAGCGTCGGCGTCAAGCTGCCCCGCACGGCGCGGGAACAATCTTCCATCGGTCAGCGCATCATGCGCGTGGAAGATATGCGCGCAGGCGATATCGTGGCCTTTCGGCATCCGCGGCGGGGGTATCACACGGGCATTTATGTCGGGGACGGCAAATTCGTGCACAGCCCGCGGCGGCGGAGTTCCGTCAAGATCAGCTCGCTGGATGATCCCTATTTCAATAATACCTTTCTCGGGGCGCGGCGGGTCAGCATGAGCGCCGACGGGCAGGACCTCGTGGCGCAGGCGGAAAGCCGCATGGCCCAGTACACAGAGGAGCGCGCCGTCCGCGACATGGAGCGCTCCCGCAAGGCGCGGCAGGAAGCCGCAACCGAAAGCCGGAAGAAGGGCAAGCAGTCGTCACAGGTGTCCTCGCAGCGCAAGAAAAAGGAACAGGTACGCAAGCCGTCCGAACAGCGCCGAAAGAGCCGCGACAAGGCTGCTTCCTCCCGCAAGGGCGGCAAGAGCAAGGAAAAGGTGCGCTCCTCCCGGCAGAGCAGCAAGGGGAAAGCCAAGGCTGCCTCCTCGCGGCAGAGCGGCAAGAGCAAGACAAAGGCCCGTGCGTCGTCTCAGCAGCAAAAGAAGAAGGACAAGGGGACGTCACGTTCGTCCCGCAAGAGTTCTTCTTCCAAAAAGAAATAAAGAACTGGTGTGAGATTGTCTTTCCCCCAACCAAAGTGAGGTCA
The DNA here is from genome assembly GCA_944327045.1 of uncultured Desulfovibrio sp. Classification (GTDB taxonomy): domain Bacteria; phylum Desulfobacterota; class Desulfovibrionia; order Desulfovibrionales; family Desulfovibrionaceae; genus Desulfovibrio. The sequence continues at coordinate 7,547 of CALVGJ010000023.1, read as the reverse complement.
CATGCTGCCGTCTCTTAGCCCTGTTGAAGTCTACAAGCGCCTGCAAGCCGGGGAAATCCGTCTGGTTGACGTGCGCGAAGCCGATGAACTGGCCGTTGTTTCTGTTCCCGGTGCGGAAGCCGCGCCGCTTTCGGCCTTGCCGTTTCTGAAACTGGAGCCCGCCACGGCCCAGAAGCCCATCATCTTTATCTGCAATTCCGGTACCCGTACACGGGACAACGCCGACGTGCTGGAACGTGTGGCCGCAGGGCCTGCCTGGATCGTTCTCGGCGGCCTGACCGCCTGGGAAAAGGCCGGTTTGCCGGTGGAACGGCGGAAAAAATGCTCCCTGCCCATGAATCGTCAGGTTCTCATCGGTGCCGGTTCGCTGGTGCTGTTCGGTCTGCTGGCTTCGTGCGTTTTCCCCATCTTTGTCTGGTTGAGCGCCTTTGTGGGGGCCGGCCTTATCTACGCGGGACTGACCGGCGTGTGCGGCATGGCCAAATTGCTGGCCAAAATGCCCTGGAACAAGAAATAACTTTCGGCCTTGCGGACGCGGAGTTCGTGAGGCGGGCAGCGGAAATGCCCTGAGGCGTACTGCTTTCGCCGTTCCGCAAAAGAGGAAAACCGTCGTAACGGCAAGAAGCGGGGATGCATCGCCTCGGTGGATGCGCCCCGCTTTGTCTGTCGGGGCAGCGAGAACGGGCGGCTGGATGGAATGATGACGCAGGTCGGGCAATCCGTACAGGAAGTGAGGGGGCGACTGGCTCCCAGTCCGACGGGCTATCTGCATCTGGGCAATGCCTGGGCCTTTCTCATGGCCTGGTGGGCCGCGCGGCAGGCGGGTGGGCGTATCCTCCTTCGCCTGGAAGATATTGACCCCCAGCGCTCACGCGCCGAATACGCGGTTGCGATCATGGAGGACCTGCGCTGGCTGGGCATGGACTGGGACGAGGGGCCCGATCTTCCCGCTGCCGGGAGCGGCGACCCGCTGCCGGAGCGGGGAAGCTGCGGCCCGTATGTGCAAAGCCGGTGTTCCGCCCTGTACGCACAGGCGCTGCAACGGCTCGACGAACTTGGCTGTCTCTATCCCTGCTTTTGTACCCGCAAGGAATTGCGCGCTCTGGCCGGTGCGCCGCATGTGGACGACATGGGAGCGCCCTATCCCGGCACCTGCCGCCATCTCAGCGAGGCGCAGCGGACGGCGCTGCGGCAGGCCGGACGGCGGGCCAGTCTGCGTTTTCATGGGCCTTCGGAGCTTATCTGCTTCGAGGATGCGGTGCAGGGACGCCAATGCTTCCGCCTGGACGACTGCGGCGGGGATTTTGCCGTACAGCGATCGGATGGGGTAATTGCCTACCAGCTTGCCGTAACGGTGGATGATGGCCGCATGGGCGTCAATCAGGTGGTGCGGGGCCGTGATATTCTGCCCTCCACGCCGCGTCAGATTGCCCTTTTACGGCTTTTGGGCTATGAAATCCCGACGTATGCGCACATCCCCCTGCTGTGCGATGCGGAGGGAGAACGCCTTGCCAAGCGGCATCATAGTCTTGCCTTGCGCAGCCTGCGCACGGAAGGCGTGCCGCCGGAGCGCATTGTCGGTCTGCTGGCCTGGCTGGCCGGAGCCAACCCCAGCCGTCGAGAGGCGTCCGCCGCCGAATTGACGGCGGCTTTTTGTCTGGACAAGCTCCCGCGGCGGGATTGCCGTCTTGACGGGCTGCTGCTGGACTGGTTGCGGTATGGAGCGCCTTCAGGGGAAGTCGCGTTCGTTTAGGGCCTGCTAACACTATTCGCTGCCTGTTTGGGGGGAGAGAAAATCCCTCCGCCGGCGCTGGAGGGGTTTTCCTTCCCCAATCCCCCCAATCCCTTCCCCCGCGCGCTTTTACCGGGGGGCCTGCACCGGAATACAGGGCCCGCCGGTCGGACGACCGGCATCACGCATAACTGCAGTGGAGGAAATATGGTTCTTGATCAGGCTTTTCTGGATACGGTCTTTCCCGCGGAGCGGACGGACGCCTTTTTTGATGCGCTTTTCGGCGGTGCCGAGGAAGGTGCGTACGATATTCGCCTGGTGTGCCGCAATGTGAGCAATGACAGGGCGGAGCTGGCCTTTGAGCTGCATCAGCGTCCGGGCAAGTGCCTGGTATGCAATCTTACCTACGGTCTGCCGCAGGTATTTCAGCGGCATCCCGTACTGAATGTGGCCGGAGTGGCCCGGGCCGTTGCCGAAAAACTGGGCTGGGCGGCCGGCAGCCCCTGGAAGCTCGGCTCCACGCAGGAAAAAGCCGCGAGCTGCACTGCATTCCGTTTGTCATAGAGCGCGCGTAAGCGCTGACGGTTCAACGTCACCCCCCTGAGCAGAGCGGAGGTTCGCAGGCGGAGCGAACCGCGTGCCACTGCACGCTTCCTGGAGCGGATTCGCTTTGGCGCATGCTTGCGTCAAAACGGGAAAGCGTGCTCGCTCCGGCATGCAGCAGCGCAAAGACATTGCGCGTATGCGCCTTCCGCGACGGCGCCTGCTCACGCTGTCGTCAGGGTATTTTCAAGCGAAAATGTCCTCCCTCTTCCGTTGCGCGGCATGCGGGACGCGCGGGCGACGATATGCGGCCATGCCAACATACCGGAAGGGCACAGCAGCCTGACTGCCGTATTTGCGGCAGGGCAGGGGGCCGCGCCCTCTCCTTTTTGTGCTGTGCGGCGTGGCAGGGGAGAGAGGCGGCCTGGTTTCGGGTGTCTGATACGGAACAGGCGTGCGCGCGGCAGCCTGGAGCAGCGCACCGGCGGCCTGTGCCTGTAAGGAGAACAGATGACTACACCGCCTTCCCGTCTGGAAAATAATGCCTTTCTCGGCCTGCTGGTGGTAGCGACACTGGCCTTTCTCTGGATGCTTCGCCCATTCTTTGACAACATTTTCTGGAGCATCGTCATCGGGCTGCTGTTCATGCCGTTGCGGCAATGGTTGCAGAGGCGCGGGCTGGGGGCCAATATCGCCTCCCTCTGCACGGTATTGGTCAGTCTGGCCTTTATTATCCTGCCCGCCGGCTATCTATTGTACACATGCCTGTCCGAACTGGCGCAACTTTATGCGCGGCTTTCCGGCAATGCGGATGAAATAGGGGCGATGGTGGACAAGTTGCGGCAGGCGCTGCCGGCAGCCATCGAATGGTTGGAAAAGTTCGGTTACGGGCCGGAGAAAATCAAGGCGGGCTTCTCGTCCGCTGCCGTGACCGTCAGCGGGTATCTGGCGCGGCAGACAATGGCCATCGGCGGCGGTACCGTCAACTGGTTCATTGATCTGGCCATTGTGCTCTATCTGTCCTTCTTTCTTCTGCGGGACGGGGAACGCATCCGCCAGCTGCTTATCCGGGCCCTGCCCTTCGGTGATCATCGTGAGGAGCTGTTGTTTGCCCGTTTTGCGCTCATGCTGCGGGCCACGGTGCGCGGCACGCTGCTGGTAGCCGTGGCGCAGGGCGCTCTGGGCGGCATCATCTTTGCTGTGCTGGGCCTGCGCGCTCCCGTGCTCTGGGGCGTCATCATGACGCTGCTTTCCCTCATCCCCGTCGTGGGGGCGGCGGTCGTCTGGCTGCCAGCGGCGATCTATCTGCTGTTGACGGGCGAGCCGGTGTCCGGCGTGGTGCTCATGCTCTACGGTGTCTGTGTCATCGGCCTGGCGGATAATGCCCTGCGGCCCATTCTGGTCGGGCGGGATACCAAGCTGCCGGATTTCATGGTGCTGTTTTCCACGCTGGGCGGATTTGCCCTTTTCGGTTTGGACGGCTTCATCACCGGGCCGGTGCTGGCCGTGCTGTTTGTGACCTTGTGGCAGATTTTCATGGAAGAATTTCCCTCCGGGGAGGCGGCAGTTTCCGTTGCGCCGGTCGCCAGCGACGACAGCGGGACGGACGAACTCCCTGCGGAGTGAGTTTCGCCCCCTCATCCGAGCTTCTTGCCATCTGTAATTAGAGCATTTTGCCTTTGAAAAAGGCAAAATGCGAGGCAGCGGCACAGCGCCGCCCGGCCCAGCGTGAGCGGAAAAACCACGTTTTTTCCGCGAAGCGCCAGGCCGCATGGTTTGAAACACAAAGCGTTTCAAGCTTAAAATGCTCTAAGGAGACCGTATGTCTGCCGCGCGTGATCATTTTTCGTCCCGTCTCGGAGTGCTGGCCGCTACCCTCGGCTCCGCCGTGGGACTGGGCAATATCTGGAAATTTCCGGCTCTTGTGGGGCAGAACGGCGGAGCCTCCTTTCTGCTCGTCTATGTTCTGGCCACGCTCTGCATCGGATTGCCGCTCATGATTGCCGAGCTCGCCATCGGGCGGGCCGGGCGGCGCAATGTGGTGGACGTCTTCCGCGTCATTGCGCCTCGCTCCCACTGGTGGCTCATCGGTATGGGCGCCATCCTGAGCTGCATCGTGATCCTGGGCTTTTATTCCGATGTGGCGGGCTGGGTTTTTGCCTATATTTTCAAGTCTGCCCTGGGCGGCGCGGCCACATCCGATCCTGAAGAGGCCTCGAAAACCTTCAGTCTGCTGACGGAGGACCCGCTGGCTTCGCTGGGCTGGCAGTGGTGCGTCCTTATCCTGACGGGGGCCATCATCATGCGCGGGGCGTCGAAAGGCATAGAGAAAGTGACGCGCGTGCTCATGCCGCTGCTTTTTCTGCTGCTGCTCGGCATCTGCCTGCGCAGTCTGACCCTGCCGGGAGCTGGGGAGGGTTTGCGTTTCCTCTTTATGCCGCAATGGGATCGCATTTCCGGTGAAGTCATCCTGACGGCCATGGGGCTGGCCTTTTTCAAAATGTCCGTGGGCATGGGATGCATGCTTATCTACGGCAGCTATTTCAAGGAAGAAGTCAATATCCCGGCCACGGCCCTGCGGGTCATGTTGTGCGACCTGCTGGTCTCCCTGCTGGCCGGTCTGGCCATTTTCCCGGCCGTGTTCAGCTTTGATTTTGAGGTAACGCAGGGGCCGGCGCTGTTGTTCATGACCATTCCCGCCGTCTTTGCCTCCCTGCCCGGCGGGCATGTGCTTGCCACCATCTTTTTTGTTCTGTCGGGCATTGCCGCCACGGGAGCCATTCTTTCTCTGCTGGAAGTGCCCGTATCCTGTCTGGCGGAACGTCTGTGCTGCTCACGCGCCAAAGCCGTGCCTGTCGTACTGGCCGGACTGATGCTGCTGGGCGCCCCCGCCACGCTTTCGCTCGGCATCTGGAAGGACGTTCAGGTTTGCGGCATGTCGGTCTTCAACTTGTATGACGCGTTGTCCTCCATGCTGCTCATGCCGGTGTGCGGCATAGCCACCTGCCTGTTCGTGGGCTATTCGGCCGCCGGAGAACAGGTGCTTGCGCGGCTCGGAAAGGGCAGTGCTCCCAAGGCTGTACGCTTTCTCTGCCGCACAGCCACACCGCTGCTTATTTTGCTGGTGCTGCTGCATGGGCTGAAGCTGATCTGAGGCCCTGCCGCTCACGACCGTACAAAAAAGCTGCAGTTTTTTCTTGACACATGGCCGGTTTTCACGCAGTATTCACTTCGCGCCAGCTTAGCTCAGTTGGTAGAGCAGCTGATTCGTAATCAGCAGGCCAAGAGTTCAAGTCTCTTAGCTGGCTCCAGAGAAAACAAGGACTTACGGGTAATGCCGTAAGTCCTTTTTTCGTATCTGCCGGAAATTGTCACCATGTTGTCCCCACCTCGTTTTTGTTGTAAGGAAGTGTAGTCAGAATGGTGGGTGTGAGCAGACACGCAAGTAGAGAATTTCCGTCGCAAGATTTGAGCACGGATCGTCCCTTTTCCTGCGGCCCATGCCCTGATTGCCCCCGAGTGCGTCTGCCGCGTGCGGATGTATCTTGATATGGCTTGCCTCCATCACGAGTCTCTCGAAATTCGGCTCATAAATAGAAACTTCAAGCAAATTTAGTATATTACCTAATCTTGTATGCTTTTGAGGCAGTAGAGCTGTGTTTCCCATAATTGAAACGCCCTCTTTCCGTATTATGCGGAAAGGGGGCGTTTTCTGTGCTGTGGTGTTATCCGGTCTGCTGTGGAAAGGGGCAGCTACCTGGCGCGGTATCGGCCCTCTGAAAAACATTTTTGACGATTCGGCATTATGGAACATTGCGCGTAGACAACAGGGTGCAGAGGGCTGTGCCCTTGACGAAATCGGGAGAGATGCCGGGAGGCTGGCCGCTGTTTCAGGACATTAGAGCATTTTACCTTTGAAAAAGGCAAAATGCGAGGCGGCGGCACAGCACCGCCGGCCGAAAGTAAGTGGAAAAACTGCGTTTTTTCCGCGAAACGACAGGCCGTATGGTTTGAAACGCCAAGCGTTTCAAACTGAAAATGCACTATGACGCGTGAGGATATCCGGCAAAAACGGAACAGGTCTGCGCCGCAAGCGTCTTGAGGGATTCTGCCGGGAGGCCATCCCGCCTGCGCTTCCGATGCGAGGAGCTGGAAGCCACCTTACCTTTTGTGATGTGAGTGCCGCCGCAGGCGCCAGACTTCCAGCTGTCGGGACACGCGGGGAGCCCCCCGGTCTCGTGCCGGGGAGGAATGCCGGCTGCCGCATCGTATCCGTTTGGCATACCCGGGGCCATGTTTTGTTGCGGAATATTTCCGGCGATGGAAGTTGCAAACCGTCGGAGGGATCAGGAGCGCATGAGCTGGATGATCTTTTCCGCCATGAGCATCACTTCCCGGCGCGTACTCAGGTCAAGACTGCTGAAGGAAACGGCGGCGGCAGGACGTTCCTTCGCCCGTTCGCGGTCTTCCTGCGTCTGAAACAGTTCGTACACCGGACATTCCAGCAGGGATGCCATCTGCTCAAGGCGGGGAAAGCGCGGGGCTACCAGTCCTCGCTCTATGCGCGACAACGAGTCCGCGCCAATGCCGAGCTGTTCGGCGAATTCGGCCTGATTCCAGCCCATGAGGCGTCGCTGTGCGGTGATATTGGCTCCGACAATGGTTGCAAGCCGCTGTTTTTTTTGTTCGGCCACACTGTCCTCCTTTCCTGATGGAAAAGGTACAAGGGAAGCCTTCCTCAAAAAACAGCATAAAAACCAATTATTGACATTTTATCCAAAATAGCCAATGAAAGGGAACGGCTGCGTATCGTCCCAAAAGGAGGCGTTTACAGTCGAAAATACCGGTTCGCGCTTTCAAGGAAAAGGGGGCGGCATGTCTCAAATGGGAAGGCGGATTTTTCCCCCGGCCGCATTGCGGTTTTTTGCCGGGGTGCTTGGCCTGTTAACGCTCTTCGCTGTCTGTGTGGGGGAAGGGGAACTCCTTTCCCAGCGCGCTTTTTGAGCGGATTCGCAGGGAAATTGTGTCCAATTTCCCTGCTGACGCTGCCCTCACATCATGTAAAAAGCGTGGTTTTTCCGTGTGTTCGGTTGTTGGTAGTCGCTCTCGCGACTACCAGAGCAATCCACATTTTCAATGTGGAACTGCTCTAGCTGTAGAGTGTCAACACGTTGTTCACCCTCTGCTCAGACATGAAGCTGGAGGTTTTCTGCCAAGAGCCGAATGGGGGCGCACAAAATTGTAATGATGCGTCCATTTCGACAAGTAGGCT
>CALVGJ010000022.1 GCA_944327045.1 uncultured Desulfovibrio sp. | reverse complement strand
GCAGTTTTCCAATACAGCCACAAAGCAGTGTGGTGGAGGGGGGTGGATTTGAACCACCGAAGTCTTACGACGACAGATTTACAGTCTGTTCCCTTTGGCCACTCGGGAACCCCTCCACAGTCATCTTACATCGTGAAGATGTGCAGTGGGCTGCGGCAGCGCTTTCAGCGACACACTCGCAGCAACGATGCTTTTAGGCGAATCCTCCGCGCTTGGCAAGCTTTTTTTTCAAAAAAATTTATTTTTTGCCATTTTTTCTTTCATCATATTGTTTTTCTTGATTTTAAATTCTGTCCAGATAAAGTCCTTCCAGAAAGCGTTCCAGCGCCTCGTCCGCTCTGGCGATAAAGGGCCTGAGGTCATAACGCTGTCGGCAGTGGGGGCAGTACATATGTGCCTCCCGGCAGGATCGTTCAACAAGCAGCGCCTGTCCGCATGTCGGACAGGGAAGCGTCGTCTGCGCCTGGCGCGCGGCAAAGTAGCTCATGCCTTCTTTCCTCCTTTGCCGTGAAAACTCCCCCTTTTTCACTTTGGCTGTCAAGACGTCGGCTTGCGTTTTTTCGCCGCATTTTACACCTTGTCAATCCTTCGCTACTCCGGTAATTTTCTTTACCTTGCTTATGAATAACGTCGCTTTTCCCAGCTTTGCCTCTTCCGCAGTGCTTGCCGTTCTCGGCGGCGGCATTTCCGGTCTCACGGCAGCCGTAGAGGCGGCCGAGTGCGGCATATCCACCCATCTCATTGAAATTTCTCCTAATCTCGGCGGACGTGTCCGGTCTTTTTCCAGCTACTTTCCCAAATTTTGCCCGCCTTCCTGTGGCCTTGAACTGCTGGAGAATAGACTTCGTCGTCAGTCGCGGGCAACGCTCCATCTTTCCACACGTCTGGCCGGCTACGTCCAGGCGGACGGACGGCATGAGCTGGTGCTGCAATCGATTTCCCCTGACGGTCGGACGCTGTCTCCCATGCCCTTTTCGCTTTCCTGCGATGCCGTCATTATCGCTACGGGCTGGCGTCCTTATCCGCTCGCGTATCTGGCGGATCGCGGTGCAGACCATCCCTTGTGTCTTTCCAATATGCAGCTTGAACGGCTGCTCTCTTCCGACGGTCCGACGCGCGGCTGCCTCCTTCGCCCCGATACGGGAAAGCCGCCACAGCGCATGGCATTCCTCCAGTGCGCAGGTTCGCGCGACGTCAACCACCTGCCGCATTGCTCCGCCGTCTGCTGTTCCGCCACGCTCAAGCACTGCCGAATACTGCTGGAACGCCTGCCCGACCTGCGCATTGACGTCTACTACATGGACGTGCGGACACCCGGTCGCCTCTTTCTCCTGCGGGATAGTCTTGTCGAATATGAACGGACGGGACGTTTGCGCTTTCTTCCCGCACGGCCTTTTCGGGCGGTTCCCGATGGACAGGAAATTTGTCTTCCGGCTGAAAATACCCAAACCGGCGAGCGGCTGGCACACAGATACGATATGGTCGTCTGGGCCACGGGCATGCGCCCCAGCCTTTCCCCTCATGATATGCCGCCGGCGGCGACGGCCTGGCCCAATCTGCCGGAAAACTGGCAGGGCCCGTCCCTGCCCCGGGCCGAGGCGCTCCCCTTGCCCCTGCTTCTGGATCGGCAGGGATTTGTCCTCGAGGATGGCGAAGCTGGCCTTTTTGCGGCGGGTTGTGCCGTCAAACCCATGAATGTTGCCGACAGCGTGCGTTCGGGCGCGGCGGCGGCCATGCGGGCACTGGGCTACCTGCACCAGCGGGCGAGGGCTTTTTCCCGGGAAGGGGCTGCCTCAGATACGTCAGCGCGGCAAGGGAGGCCTCATGCCTGAACGCCCGGGAGTTTTCCTGATTTCCTGTCCGGATGCGGAGGAGCTTGCCGCCGACCTGGCGTCCCGCTGGGGCGATCGTGTGACCGTATGCCCTCTTCCCTGCCTGCCGACGGCTGCGGAGATGGCGGAGCTTTGCCGTCGTCACGCATGGGATGCCCTTCTGCTTGCGGGCCATGCGCAGCCGCTCCTTCTGCCGCCGGGCTTCACCCCGCCGCAGTGGGCTGCTCCCGACGGAACTCGCTTTCCCCTGCATTGCTGCACCCTGCCCCCCCTGCCGTCAGGCACGGCACTGGCCCGGCAGCATGCTGCGCATCTGCGGCGCAGCGCCCTGTACGCTTCGCCCGCCGCCCCGGAACCCACCCCTCCCACTCCCGACCAGACGTGCGATGCCGCGCGCCGGGCTCGTCAGGATTGTCTGCACATGGCTGTGGCACGCCTGCGTGCGCTACAGCCCGTTGCGCCGTCCCCCTTGCCGCGGCAGAGCTGCCGCCTGCTGATTCTCGGCGGCGGCTGGACCGGCCTTGCCGCAGCGCTGGCTGCCGCCGACTGCGGACTCTCCGTCCTGCTGGTCGAAAAAAGCGAGGCACTGGGAGGCGCGGCGCGTTTCCTGCCGCAGGAGCTCCCCTGTGCCGCTCCCTGGGATGAGGAACTCCCTCTCCGCCTTGAGGAGCGGATACAAGCCGTCCTTACCCATCCGGGCATACAGGTCATTTGCGGAACGGAACTTGCTTCCCTAACCGGACAGCCCGGCGATTTTTCGGCAACGCTGGCCGACGGCAGCTGCCATACCTGCGGGGGCGTGCTGCTGGCGACCGGCTGGCAGCCGTCGAACATGTCCGCTCTGCTGGGGCTGGAAGAATGTCCCACAATCGTGACGGCAGGAGATTTTGCGCGGCGATTCAGTGCGGGACGGATTCCGCCCTCGCATATTCTCTTTCTTACGGACACACTGGCTCTGGAACGTCAGGCCCTCGACCGGGCAACGGAGACGGAACGACCGCATCTGCAACGCCGACTGCGGCAGCTTCATGCTTCGCATGCCGTCAACAGCCTCGGCATGCTCCGCCTAGCGCGCGCCGTGGCGGAACGCTTTCCGGCGCAGCGACCGGCGAGCACCCTGCTCTTCCGACAGATGACGCTTCCCGGTCTTCTGGAACGCTATTACCGCAAGGCACAGGCGCATCCGGCGCTGCGGCTCGCACGCGGAGAAGCTCTTGGTATTGAGGCGGATGCCGGGGGCGTTCGCCTGCGCTTCCGGCAGGCGGGACTGGGCGGAAGGGATGGCCTGACGGAAGTGACGGCGGACATGCTTGTGCTGCCGGAAAGCATGTCCCCTGCCGGAGACGGATGCCCGCTGCCGGTTTCGGAAGGCAATCGGGCAACAATTCTGCCCGAATGCAATCGCTTCGACGGCTACGCGGCCTCCAATTTCATCTGTTTTCCCTATGAGACCCGCCGCACCGGTATTGTTGCCGCGGGTTGCGCCCGCGAGCCGCAGCCCCTGGACAGTTGCGCGGAAGACGCGCAGGGTGCTGTGCTGGCTCTCCTGCGGGATATGCGGGCGGCGGCGCATGGACAGGCGCCGCATCCGCGCAGCGGCGACGGCGCGTGTCCGCAGTTTGAGCTTGCCCGCTGCACGCGCTGCAATCGTTGTGTGGAAGAATGTCCCTTCGGCGCTCTGGAAGTGGACAGCGAGGGGCTGCCGCACCATTTTCCGGCTCGCTGCCGCCGTTGCGGAGCCTGTTTCGGAGCCTGTCCGGAACGTATCATCTCGCTGGCCGGGCATGACATGCGCATGGGGCGGGACATGATGGAAGCCGTCTCCCTGCCGCCGCCGGAAACCTGCCCACGACCACTGGCCCTGGTTCTGGCCTGCGAAAACGACGCCCTGCCGGCCCTGCAGGAGGCACAAGCCCGCTGGGGTGCGCAGCCTGCCGTGCGTATCATGGGGGTTCGCTGTCTGGGATCGGTCAACATGCAGTGGCTGGTGGATGCGCTTACCGGCAGGTATGACGGTGTTCTGCTGCTGGGCTGCGCCGACGGCGAGGACGCCCAGTGCCATTTCGGCACCGGCTCGGCGCTCTGTCGCCAACGCCTGCACAATCTTGCGGAAAGCCTTGAGGAACGGGGACTTGACGCCCGTCGGGTACGGCTGGAACCCACCGCGCGCGACGAAGCTGCCGCCCTGCCCGACCGCATCGACCATTTTCTGGAATGTCTGGCGGCGCTGGGACCCAATCCCTTTGTCCGAACCTGACCGTCGGATATTTCCTCCGCTCTGCCGCAGCCGCTGAAACACAAGGAAAACCCATGCCCCTCGCCGCTGAAGCTCCCGCACCTGTCCGCCGCCCTCCCGACGCTTCCCGTCTGCTGCACGATGCCGGCAACAAGGCGCTTGCCTGCCTGCAGTGCGGCATGTGCGGCGTGGTCTGCCCCCATGCCGCCGACGTATCGCCGTGGCCGCGCAAGGAAATGCTCTGGCTGGGCTGGGGCGAACACGAACGCCTGCACCGGGACCCGGATATCTGGCTCTGCCGCGATTGCGGCCACTGCTCGCAGCTTTGTCCGCGCGGGGCTGATCCCGCCGCCGTCATGGCCGCGCTACGGGCCGCCGCCTGTCGTCGCCTGTCCGGCCGTCCGCTGCCGGCATGGCTGGAAGGATGGGGACTGCCGCTGCTGGGGCTGCTGGGCTGGGCCCTTGTCTGGCTGATACGCTTCATGCAGACCGGCGTGTGGTTTCCTGTTGTTCGCACTGCGCCGGACAGCAACGAAATTCTCTTTGCCGCTCTCTACCCCGTGGGACTTATCGACGCCATCTTTCTGCTCACGGCGCTGATTGTCCTGCTGATTCTGAGCCGCGGCGCGTACCGGCAGTGGCAGGACTACTCTCCCCCGGGCACCTTGCTGCGCCTCGGCCCCCGGACATCCGCCCTGTCCGATCTCCGGGCCGTTCTGCGGGATGGTCTTTTCGGGCGGGACTTTTCCCGCTGTCGTCTGCCGGACACGCCCCCTCCGCCGCCGGATGGGGGCGCATGCGATTCCCGGCAAACGCCGTCAGCCGACACGATCCGCCACCAGCGCCGGGGCCACCTTCTGCTGACGGCATCTCTCCTTGTTCTTGCGGCGGCTAGCGCTTATGTGGCCGTGGGTCACTGGGCCGGGCTGCTGGGGCTGAGCTGGGCCTTTGCGAGTCCGCTTCCCCAGCTCAATCCGGTAAAGCTGGCCGCCAATCTGGCCGCCTTCACCCTCCTGCTGGGGGTGTGGCATCTGTTGCGCCGCCGCCGTGCGGAGCAGCGTCATCGCCGCCTCCCGCCGCAGGGAAGACACATGCTGTTCCTGTTTTTCGGCATAACTCTCAGCGGTCTGGTCGCGCAGTGGCTGCGTCTGGCCGACATGCAGGCGGCCTACGCGGCATATACCCTGCATCTTGCGCTGGTATGGGCGCTTTTCGCCGGTCTGCCGTGGTCGCCTCTGGCCCATATCGTCTATCGCACGCTTGCCCTGTTCCATGTACGCCGCTACGGACGCTGCCACCCCCATACCCTCTCCGCCTCTTTCGCACCAAAGGACGTCTGATATGGCCTGCTCCCCTCCCGAACGTCTTGTTGTCTCTCTGGAAGATATGCTGGCTATCTGCACTGCCGCCTCTGCGCCAGTGCCCTTGTCCCCCTCGCTGCGGAACCTGCTTTGCTTCCTCCTGCAGCGCTACGATCTGAGTGATGCCACCCTGGATTGCCTGCGCCCCACCGTTGCGGCCTGGCTTGTCTGCCTCTGCCCGGCCCTGTCCCATCTGGACTGGGCGGCGGCGGAACACGGCCCCGACGGACAACAGACGCTCCTTGCCCTTGCCCGCCGCCTGCTGTCGGCCGACGTCGTTTCTCTCATCCCCCTCCAGGGGACTTTGCGACGGCTTGCCCATGCGCATGCCGACTTCTGGGAAAAGCGCCTTCGTGACGAAGAGACTCTTGCCGGACAGGCAGCCCGGCTTGCCGAGCGCCTGGCGGAACGGGAACCGACGGCCGAGGAACTGCTGCGGGAACAGCGCAAGAGCGAAGCGGCCCAGGCGGAAGTGCGGCAGATGCGCAGCCAGCTCCGCGCCGCCGAGGACGAACTTGCCCAGCTCCGCCGACAGGTGGAGCATCTGCAACAGACCGCACGACCGTCTCCTGCCCCTGCGCAGGACGTCCCGCCCCCTCCCGGGGAAGAGGAGTTCGGCTTCGGCAGCAGAGCCGCCGACAATCAGGGATTCGGCTTTTAAGCAATTTGCCTTGAAAAAGGCAGATTGCGAGGCGGCGGCACAGCGCCGCCCGGCCAAAGTGAGCGGAGAAACCGCTTTTTTTGCGCGAAACGCCAGACCGTATGGTTTGAAACGCAAAGCGTTTCAAACTTGCTCCAACGTCGAACCACGTACATCACGCGTCGACATACGGCTATCCTCCTGCCGGATGTCCGCAATCTTTCTTTGATTTCCGGCCTTCCTGCGTTAAGATGATTGTACCCGGCCAATTCTTTCTCAGGAAGGCAACTGCATGACCCACCTTTTTCCCGTCATCCTTTGCGGCGGAACAGGCTCCCGGCTCTGGCCGCTTTCCCGTTCCAGCCATCCCAAGCAGTTTATCGAATTCGGCAAAAGCAGCCTGCTTGCCGATACCCTGGCCCGCTGCGCCCGGCTGGAGCATGCGCATCTGATCGTCGTCAGCAATGAAGAGCATCGTTTTTACGTTCGGGATGCTGTCAGAAGCCTCCCGGCCACAGACATCATTCTTGAGCCCACACAGCGCAATACCGCGCCCGCCATTGCGCTGGCCGCCTTTCGGGCACAGGAAAGCGGCAACGAACAGGCGCTGCTGCTGGTGCTGCCGGCCGATCATCGCATGGAGCCGGAAGAGGTCTTTGCCGAGGCCGTCTCCCGTGCCCTGCCTGTCGCCGCCGAGGGACGGCTTGTCACTTTCGGCATCACGCCCTCCGCCCCTGCCACGGGTTTCGGCTACATCATCACGGGAGATGAACTGGGCCACGGACTGTACGAGGTCAGCCGCTTTCAGGAAAAACCTGATGTCGCAACGGCACGCCGTCTGCTGGAATCCCCTACGGCCCTCTGGAACAGCGGCATGTTTCTCTTTCGGGCGGATCGCTACCTGGAAGAGCTCCGGCGCTTCCGTCCGGATATCTTTGCCGCCGTCAGCGCAGCCTGGCAGGGACGCCGCGCGGACGGTCGCTTTCTGCGGCCTGCTGCCGACGCCTTTTGCGCCTGCCCGGCGGACTCCATTGATTATGCCGTCATGGAACGGACGGATCAGGCGGCGGTCATGCCGCTTCCCCTGCGCTGGAATGATCTCGGCTCCTGGGAAGCGTTCTACGACATCAGCCCGCATGATGCACACGGCAATGCTCTGCAGGGCGATGTCATGCAGGAAGACTGCCGCAATTGCTATCTGCACAGCACCGGACGTCTGCTGGCTGCCGTAGGTGTGGACGATCTGGCCGTGGTGGAAACGCGTGACGCCGTACTGGTGGCCCGCCGCGACCGCGTGCAGGACGTCAAACGCATTGTGCAGCGACTGGAAAAGGAACACCGCCCGGAACACTCCCTGCATCCCCGGGTCTGCCGCCCGTGGGGGAGTTATGAACGTCTGGCCGAAGGCGATCGCTTTCAGGTCAAGCGCATTGTGGTGGAGCCGGGGGGGGAACTCTCCCTGCAGAAACACTACCATCGTGCCGAGCACTGGGTTGTGGTGGGCGGCGTGGCAGAGGTGACGCTGGGCGAGCAGGTACGCCTGGTGACGGAAAACGAATCCATCTATATTCCGCAGGGCAGCCTGCATCGTCTCAAAAATCCCGGTAAGCTCCCGTTGCTGCTCATTGAAATACAGACCGGCAGCTATCTGGGCGAAGACGATATTGTCCGCGTCAGCGACATCTACGGACGAACGGACTCGCCGCCCGTGCCCCCTGCGGATGACAAGGAGACTCCATGAGCATACTTGACTGCTTCAAGGCCTATGACGTACGCGGCGCTGTGCCGGACACGCTTTCCCCGCAGCTTGTTCGGGCTGCCGGACGCGCCTTTGTGGCCGAGACCGGCGCACGTCACGTCGTCATCGGACGGGATGCTCGTCTGTCCGGCCCGCTTCTGCGCGATGCCCTTTGCCTTGGCCTGCGCGAATCCGGCTGCGCCGTGACGGACATCGGCATGTGCGGCACGGAAGAAATCTATTATGCCGCCTTCGCCCAGCCCTTTGACGGCGGCATCATGATTACCGGCTCACACAATCCGGCCCATGAAAACGGGCTCAAGATGGTCAGGGCCGGGGCCGTGCCCATCAGCGGCGATTCCGGTCTGCACGCCATCCGGGATCGCACGGCGGAAGAGCTGCGCACGCTGAATGCCGACACGCCGCCCGCACAGGAACTTGCCCCCCTGCATGCCGCCAGTTACCGCGAGGCGTATGTGGCGCATCTGCTGCGCATGGTGGGAACGGACGGCCTGCGGCCGCTGAAAATTCATTGCGATGCGGGCAACGGCTGCGCCGGACTCGTCCTGCGGGAACTGGCCCCGCACCTGCCCTATGTCCTTACATTCAGCAACGCCGAGCCGGACGGACATTTTCCGCACGGCGTTCCCAATCCGCTGCTGCCTGAAAAACGCGAGGCCACGGCAAGAGCCGTGCGGGAACACGGCGCCGATCTGGGCCTGGCCTGGGACGGGGACTTTGACCGCTGCTTTTTTTACGACCATGAAGGAACCTTCATAGAAGGCTATTATCTTGTGGGCCTGCTGGCCGAAGCCGTGCTGGAAAATCATCCCGGCGGCAAAATCGTGCATGACCCGCGCCTTGTCTGGAATACGCAGGAGGTGGTCACGGCTGCCGGCGGCAAGCCCGTGCTCTCCAAGGCCGGACACGCCTTCATGAAGGAAACCATGCGCGCCGTGGATGCCGTGTACGGTGGCGAAATGAGCGCCCATCACTTTTTCCGGGAATTTGCCTACTGTGATTCCGGCATGTTGCCCTGGCTCATGGTGGCTCGAATTGTCAGCCGCAGCGGTAAAAGCCTCAAGGAACTGGTGGCCGCTCGCATGACCGCCTATCCCTGCAGCGGCGAAATCAACCGCAGCGTGCGGGACACGGCGGCCGTCATGGACGCCGTCTATCGGGATTATGCGCCGCAGGCGCTGGAGGAAAGCCGCCTGGACGGCCTTTCCCTGAGCTTCAAGGACTGGCGGTTCAATCTGCGCCCCTCCAATACCGAGCCTCTCCTTCGCCTCAATGTGGAAGCCCGCGGAGATGCCGCCCTTATGGCGCGCATGACCAAGGCCCTGCTGCACCACATCGACGTGGCCAATCACGCCTGATGCCCTGCAAAAGACGCCGGCGCTCTTTCTCATGGAGCGCCGGCGTACATTCCGGGACCGCATTTCCTCTTTCCCCTTCTTCTTACGTCTCTTTCCGCCTGTCGGCCCCCATCCCGCCGCCTGTTTCGACTTGACATTTTGCGCGCTCCATGTTTCGAGGCATACTCGGATAACCTTTCTCTCCAGTATGCGAAAAAACAGGAGGCTCCATGCTCGGCCCCATCATCGACAGCGGTTGTCTGCTTGCCGGCGGACTCGCGGGAGCTTGCAGCTCCCATCTTGTCCCCAAACGCATCAAGGAAAACCTGCCGCCCATCTTCGGCGTCGTCACGCTGTGCATGGGCATGACGCTGGTCAACAAGGTTGCGGCCATGCCCGTCGTCGTGGCGGCGCTGCTTCTCGGTACTCTGCTTGGCGAGCTGTTCCTTGCTGAAAGCATGTTGTCCGCCGTCATCAAAAAAATTCTGCTGATTACACGCCGCCGTCGGGACATGCCGGTGGATGAGGCCACGGTTCTCAGCCTCGTTACCCTTGTCTCAGCCTTCTGTTTCGGAAGTATGGGCATTTTCGGCGCCGTCAATGAGGCCATCACAGGCAAGCCCGACATTCTGCTGGCAAAGGCGGTGCTGGACCTCTTCAGCGGTTTGCTGTTCGGGGCCGTTTTCGGCGGCATTGTGGGCTGCATCGCCCTGCCCCAGTTCGCCATTCTGACGCTCTGCTATCTGTGCGGAAATTTCTGTACTCCCTTCATGACGACCCCTCTGCTCGGCGATTTTACCGCCTGCGGCGGGGTCATCTTTGCGGCTACGGGCCTGCGGATGTGCGGCATACGCATGTTTCCGGTCATCAATATGCTGCCGTCCCTGCTGCTTGCGCCGCCCCTTTCCCTGCTCTGGCAGTACATTTTCGGCGCATGACGAAAAACAGGCACGGAAAGCATGTCCGCCGGCAAAAAAGGACGGCACGGCAACTAGCCGTCCGTCCTTTTTCCGGAAAGCCCGGAATGCCGGGCCTTCCCCCAGGGTCTGTCAACACAAATTTTACAAATAATTTTAATAGATAAGATAAATAAGCTGAACACACTCAGCTTGCTTTTGGGGGCAGGGTTGCCTCGTGTCCCTGACTCTTCCCCGGTAAAAGCGCGCTGGGGAAGGGATGAGGGGCTTGGGGGGAAGGATTACGGGAACGCCTTTTTTCGCTTCGCTGCAAAAAGGCTGGGCCTCCAGCGCAGGGGCGACCCGACGGGCGACCCGCAGGGCCGTGCCCGTTAGGCGACGCAGGAGCCTTACGGGCATCGACAGCAGAGCGCGACCGAATGGCGGCCCGCAGGGCCGTGCCCGTTAGGCGACGCAGGAGCCTTACGGGCATCGACAGCAGAGCGAGGGGTTCCCCTTCCCCCCAAACAAGAAACGAATAGTGTTAACAGGCCCTGAGGCATTTTGTC
>CALVGJ010000021.1 GCA_944327045.1 uncultured Desulfovibrio sp. | reverse complement strand
GCCCGCTTCCGTTGCAGGATGTGGAGCAACCCCAGCTTTACCGGGAGCTTTTCCCCTATACGAGCATTTGCCGTACCGCCTTTGACGACGTGCTGCTTGCGCCGCGACCGGCCGAGCAGATGCGCATTACCGATACGACCTTCCGTGACGGCCAGCAGGCCCGTCCGCCGTATACGGTCAAGCAGGTGGCCAGGATGTTCGACTTTCTGCACCGGCTCGGCGGCAAGAGCGGGCTCATCACGGCTTCGGAATTCTTTCTCTACTCGGCCAAGGATCGCAAGTGCATCGACGTCTGCCGGGCGCGCGGCTACCGCTTTCCGCGGGTGACGGCCTGGATTCGCGCCAACAAGGAAGACCTCAAGCTGGCCCGCGATATGGAATTCGACGAGACCGGCATGCTGACCAGCGTGTCGGACTACCATATCTTTCTGAAACTCGGCAAAACCCGGCAGCAGGCGCTGGACATGTATATCGGTCTGGCCGAGCAGGCGCTGGAATGGGGCATCATCCCGCGCTGTCATTTCGAGGACGTGACCCGCGCCGATATTTACGGTTTCTGTCTGCCGCTGGCCCAGCGTCTCATGGAGCTTTCGCACCAGAGCGGCATGCCGGTGAAAATCCGCCTTTGCGATACCATGGGCTACGGTGTGCCCTATCCCGGAGCCGGGCTGCCGCGCTCGGTGCAGCGCATCGTGCGTGCCTTTACCGATGAGGCGGGCGTGCCGGGGCAGTGGCTGGAATGGCACGGGCACAACGACTTCCACAAGGTGCTCGTCAACGGCGTGACGGCCTGGCTCTACGGTTGCGGCGCGGTCAACAGCACGCTGTTCGGCTTCGGCGAGCGCACGGGCAACACCCCGCTGGAAGCCCTGCTGGTGGAATACATTTCCCTCACCGGGGATGATGCCGCCGCCGATACCACCATTCTTGCCGAAGTGGCCGAGTTTTTCGAGAAGGAGCTCAATTACCGCATCCCCTACAACTATCCTTTTGTGGGGCGCGACTTCAACGCCACCAGCGCGGGCGTGCATGCCGACGGTCTGGCCAAGAACGAGGAAATCTACAACATTTTCGACACCACCCGTCTGCTGGGACGGCCCGTGCCCATCATCATCACCGACAAGACCGGACGTGCGGGCGTGGCCTACTGGCTCAACGTCAATCTGCGCCTGCCCCCGGAAAAGCAGGTTTCCAAGAAGCATCCCGCCGTGGGCCGCATCTACGACGCCATCGTGGCCCTCTACGAGAACGGCCGCACCACCAACATGTCCCACGACGAAATGGAAGCCCTTGCCCAGAAGTTCATGCCCGAGCTCTTTGTGACCGAGTTCGACCACATGAAGCAGCTGGCGGGCGAACTGGCGGCCCATCTCATCATCCGGCTTTCGCGGCAGCAGGAGCTTCAGGACTTCGGTCAGCACGCCTGTGCCCGTCTGGATGCCTTCACGCGGGAATTCCCCTTCATCCAGTATCTCTATCTGACGGATACCGAGGGCAAGCTCAAGTGCTCCACCATCACCGATCCGGCCTACAAGGAGCGTTACGAGGCCCTGCCCATCGGCTACGATTTCTCGCAGCGCGAATGGTTCAGGATGCCCATGCAGAGCGGCGACCTGCACATCATGGATGTGTACCAGTCCCAGTTCACGGGCAAGCTGGTCATCACCGTGTCCTGCGCCGTCACCAATGAAAGGGACGACATTGTGGGCGTGCTCGGCGCGGACATCCAGCTTGAGCAGCTCCTGCAGCGGGCTCAGGCCCTCAGGCAGGAAGTGCGCTCCGAAGACGAGGAATAAGCCCGCCGGGCCGAACATTGCGAGCATGTGGAGAACGAAGATATGAAAAAGACGGTTTACTGGATCGAAGGCGACGGCATCGGCAAGGAAATCTGGCAGGCGGCCCGGCCTGTCATCGACGCGGCGCTGGCCCGCGAATCCGACGATCGCATCGACTGGGTGGAACTGCTGGCCGGGGAAAAGGCCGAGGCCGAAACGGGCAGTCCCCTGCCCGAAGCCACGCTGGAGACCCTGCGCGGGGCGAGTGTGGCCATCAAGGGGCCGCTGGGCACGCCCGTGGGGACGGGCCGCCGCAGTCTCAACGTCACCCTGCGGCAGACGCTGGACCTGTACGCCTGCATCCGGCCCATCCGCCACTTCACCGGGCTGGAAACGCCGGTCAAGCATCCTGAAAAGGTCAATATGACCATTTTCCGGGAAAATACGGAAGACGTGTACGCCGGTATCGAATACGCCGCCGAGACCCCCGAGGCGAAGAAGCTCATTGCCTTTCTGCGTGAAGAGTTCGGCGTGGGCAAGATTCGCGAGGACGCCGCGGTGGGCATCAAGCCCATGAGCGCCTTCGGTTCGGAGCGCCTCGTGCGGCGGGCTCTGCGCTATGCGCTGGACACCGGTCAGCCGTCCCTGACGCTGGTGCACAAGGGCAATATCATGAAGTTCACCGAAGGCGGCTTCCGTCAGTGGGGCTATGACGTGGCGGCGCGCGAATTCGGCGCGCAGACCTGCACGGAGAAGGAAGCCGTACCCGGTCGTCTGGTGGTCAAGGACCGCATCGCCGACGCCATGTTTCAGGAGGCGCTCCTCCATCCCGAACAGTATCACGTCATCGCCACGCCCAACCTCAACGGGGACTATCTCTCCGACGCGCTGGCCGCGCAGGTGGGCGGGCTGGGCCTTGCTCCGGGCGTGAACATGTCCGATTCCCTGGCCTTTTTCGAGGCCACCCACGGCACCGCGCCCACCATCGCCGGACAGGACAAGGCCAATCCCGGCAGCGTCATCCTTTGCGGTGCGCTCATGCTGGAACACATGGGCTATGCGGCGGCGGCGGAGCGCATCCGCTCGGCCATGAGCAAGGCCATAGCCGGACGCGCCGTCACCGTGGACCTTGCCGATCAGGTCAGCGGTTCCCGCGTGGTGGGCTGCCGCGAGTTCGGGGAGATCATCGGCGCGGCGCTGTAGGGCAGGTCAACGAAACTGCGCTCAACATCTGCGGAAGGCAGGGGGGACGACTCGTCAGGGGCGTTCCCCCTGTTTGCGCAGGGCGCTGTCCGCACGGGAGGGCAACGCAGGGGCATAATTCCCCCTTCCCCTTTTGCATGGAAGAAAAGGGGGCTGACGCAACGGCTTGAGCGTTTTGCCTTTGAAAAAGGCAAAACGCGAGGCGGCGACACAGCGCCACCCGGCCCGAAGCGAGCGGAAAAACCGCGTTTTTTCCGCGAAACGCCAAGCCGTATGGTGTGAAACGCAACGCGTTTCAAACGGAAAATGATCTAAAAGGCGGCGTGCCAAGCGATCGTCAGACGATCAGGTGAAGCGGGATGCGGCGCAGCCTGTTCCCGGTCGAGTCTGTGGGCCTGTTCGCGGCGGCCTCCGCGTAGCCCGGTGCTTGCTCCGCAGCCTGTTCCTCTGTCCGGCGTACGGACAGGGATTGACGGTCGCCGCGCGTGCGGTCGTCCGGCAGGCGGGAGGCATGTTCTTCATCCGTTGCCGGATTGCCGGGAGTATTGCTATCGGCTGCGGCTGTCGCTTCACTGTCAGGCAGGTCGGCAGCTTCCCGCGACGCATTACCTTGCGGCATGGCGGCAAGCGCTTCCCGTTGCTGTCTGCGGGCTTCTTCCCGCTGTTCCTGCCGCAGTTCCTCCTTCAGTTCCGTGCGGGCCTCTTCCGCCGCTTCCTGTCGGAGCGCCTGCGCCTGTTCCAGTTGTCGGCGGCGTGCCGCCTGCCGTACCAGCAGGGCAATTTGCGCGTAGCTTTCCCGGCCTTCAGGGGTAAGGATATCCGGCGAAATCGCAGCGGCTTCCTGTATGCCGCCCGGTTGCCGGAGGAGTGCATTTTCCGTCAGCAGCCGCCTCATGTCATAATCGTTCTGCACGACCCCGAACTGGGCAAAGCTGCGCGCCATGATGCCTTCGATTCCCATATTTCCCCCTTTCCCGTCATGCGAGACGGGAGCAGAGCCCCTTGTTGTGTTGTCCTCCTGATAAAACGATCATTTATCGTATCGGCATATTTGTTTTTTATATTAGATTTATTTCTGTATGCCGTATGCTCCGCCGCTGCCGCCAGCCGGACAATATGGACTTTTACCGCTGTTCGGGATATAAAAGAAGACTTTGCGACATCGGGTCTTTTCCCAGTCATGTCTTTAACCTTCAGCGAGTTCGACGACCATGCCCAAGCAGGAATTTATCCGCAACTTCTGCATCATTGCCCATATCGACCACGGCAAATCCACCCTTGCCGACCGCATCCTTGAGCTGACCAAGGTGGTCAGTCAGCGTGAGGCGCGGCAGCAGTATCTGGACAAGATGGACCTGGAACGGGAGCGCGGCATCACCATCAAGGCACAGACCGTGCGTATCCCCTATGTGGCGGCGGACGGGCAGGAGTACGAGCTCAACCTCATCGATACCCCCGGGCATGTGGACTTCAATTACGAGGTCTCGCGTTCGCTGGCCGCCTGCGAAGGTGCGCTGCTGGTGGTGGACGCCACCCAGGGCGTGGAGGCGCAGACCCTGGCCAATGTCTATCTGGCGCTGGACCATGACCATGAGATCGTGCCGGTCCTCAACAAGATCGACCTGCCCAGCGCGGAGGTGGACCGGGTCAAGGCCGAGATCGAGGACGCCATCGGGCTGGACTGCTCCGAGGCCCTGCCCGTTTCCGCCAAGACCGGCATGGGCGTGCCGGACGTACTGGAGGCCATCGTGCACCGTCTGCCCGCGCCGCAGGGCAGGGAGGACGGGCCGCTCAAGGCGCTGATCTTCGACTCGTGGTACGACAGCTATCAGGGGGTGGTGGTGCTCTTCCGCATCGTGGACGGCACGGTGAAGCTGGGCGACCGCATCCGTCTCATGAGCACGGGCAAGGAGTATGACGTGCTGCGGCTGGGCGTCTTCCAGCCGGAATCCACGGATGTGCCGGAGCTGCACGCCGGGGAGGTGGGCTTCCTCTGCGGTTCCATCAAGGAGCTGGGGGACGCGCGCGTGGGCGACACCATCACGCTGGCCGCCCAGCCGGCGGATGAGCCTGTGCCGGGCTTCAAGGAAGTGAAGCCCATGGTTTTCTGCGGGCTCTATCCCTCGGATTCCGACGATTACGAGAGCCTCAAGGCCGCGCTGGAAAAGTTGCAGCTCAACGACGCGGCCTTCAGTTTCGAGCCGGAGACCTCGCAGGCGCTGGGCTTCGGCTTCCGTTGCGGTTTTCTCGGTCTGCTGCACATGGAGATCATTCAGGAGCGGCTGGAGCGTGAGTTCGAGGTGGACCTCATCGCCACCGCGCCTTCGGTCATCTACAAGGTGGAGACCAACGACGGCAAGACGCTGGAGATCGACAACCCCAGCCATCTGCCCGATCCCACCAAGATACGCGCACTCTATGAGCCCTATGTGAACATGGACATCCATGTGCCCAACGAATATGTGGGCAATGTCATGAAGCTTTGCGAGGAAAAGCGCGGCACACAGAGAAATCTGCACTATCTGGCCGCCAATCGTGTGGTGGTGACGTATGAGCTGCCCTTTGCGGAGATCGTCTACGACTTCTTCGACCGGCTCAAGTCTGCCACGCGCGGTTATGCCAGCATGGATTATCAGCCCATCGACTACCGGGCCTCCGACCTCGTCAAGCTGGACATCATGCTCAACGGCGAGCCGGTGGACGCGCTGGCCGTCATCGTGCACCGGGATCGCGCCTATCCCTACGGGCGGGCGCTGGCCCTCAAGCTCAAGCGCACCATCCCGCGCCAGCTCTTCCAGGTGGCCATTCAGGCGGCCATCGGCCAGAAGATCATTGCCCGCGAGACGGTCTCGGCCTTCCGCAAGGACGTGACCGCCAAGTGCTACGGCGGCGACATCACCCGCAAGCGCAAGCTGCTGGAAAAGCAGAAGGAAGGCAAGAAGCGCATGAAGCGCATGGGCAATGTGGAATTGCCGCAGGAGGCCTTCCTTGCCGCGCTCAAGGTGGGGGACGAGTAGACTCCACGCTTTTTTGCCCCTCACGGGGCATTTTTTTTATCTGCCCCGGGCTTTCTTCGTTTTTTGCCGGATAAGCCGATGCCACAGGCTGGATTTCACCCTTGCGGCGGTTGAGAGGGCGGTGCGCGGGGCTGTTCCGTCTGCAATACGGAATGGGCCGGGGCCACAAGCACATATGACAGGAGGAACAACATATGGGCGTCTATTACATGATCGTCAATGTGGACAAGAAGGAAGCGCTTTCGCCGCATGACTTTGATTACGGTGCGAAAATGGCGGAATGGTGCTATCAGGGGAATGAAATGGTGCTGGCCCTGCACAATCTGCTGACCGACCGCTGGAAGGGCGACAGGGTCTATGTCGTCTCGGATGATCTGGCCGATGTGGACGACGACTACAGCAAGGCGCTGGCCGAGGCCCGGAAGGTGCTCGGCGTGCGCAGCCTGTACAAGTTTGCCTGCGAGCAGTGTACGGAACTGCAACCGGACGAAGTGGATACCGAGGATCACGACATCCGCTATATCTACAATCATGCGCTCAAGGTCTTCGTCGATATGGAGCATTGTCCGAAGTATACGGACTGGATATCGCCGCTGCCGCTGCTCATTGCCCTGGGGCATGACGGTCCGGGCGGCGGCAATTTCGATTTCGAGGATGACGAGGACATGGAAGATGCCGTGGGCAGCTGGTGCGATACCGTCAGCTCCATCGAACTGCGCACCAAGCCGCTGGAAGGCGTGGAGTACAGGGAAATCCAGCCGGGATTCACGGAAGAGCCTCCGGGGCGTCATTATTACATCGTCAATGTGGACAAGCGCAAGCTGTTCGGCGCCTATGATCTCCAGTTGCTGTCTTGGTCTTGTTACCAGTGTGAGATGGTGCATATCCTGCACAATCTTTTTGCCGAGGAATGGAAAGGCGACCGGGTGTACGTCGTTGCCCACGATGCGCTGAACGGCTGGGAATTTCCCGGAAACGAAGCGCTGTGCGAGGAATTGGCCCAAAGCGAGGAAAAGGGCCTCTTCTTCTACGCGGAAAAGCACTTCGAGCGACTCGGCACGGACGATGTGGAAATAGAGGATCAGGGCATACGCTACCTCTATAACCATGCCCTCAGGGAGTATGTCGACCTGAAGCATTGCCCCGTGCGGGAGGAGGACGATGACTGCATCGCGCCGCTGCCGCTTTTGCTGACCATCGGCAATGTGGGGGACGTCGAACTGGACCTCATGCCGGAGGATGGCGGCTTCGAGCACATGGGAAAGTGGTGCGCCACCGTCCGCTCCATCGAGGTGAGCAAGGAACCCCTGCCGGGGGTCGATTATCCGGAATTCCGGCCCGATTTTCTGCAGAAGTAGCGGGACGCGGTATTTACCGCGGTCATGATGGTGGACTAGGGGGTGTTAATGCAAATTTTGCAAATAATTTCAAATAAATAATATAAATAAAATGCTCTAAAAAACGGTTGCTGTGGCGTGAGCCACAAGCAGATATGACAGGAGAAATGTATGGGAATATACTATCAAATCGTTAATGTGGACAAGAAGGAGGCACTTTCGCCGCATGACTTTGATCACGGCGCGAAAATGGCGGAATGGTGTTACCACGAGACGGCCATTGTTCTGGCCCTGCACAATTTGCTTGCCGGACGCTGGAAGGGTGACAGGGTCTATGTCGTCTCGGATGATCTGGCCGAAGTGGACGACAGCTACAGCAGGGCTCTGGCCGAGGCCCGGAAGGAACTCGGCGTGCGCGGCCTGTACAGCTTTGCCAGCAAGCAGTGCAAGGCGCTGCAGCCGGACGAAGTGGATACCGCGGATCATGGGCTGCGCTACATTTACAATCATGATCTGGAAGTATTCGTCGATCTGCAACATTGCCCGGCCAATCGGGATGATATTGCGCCTCTGCCATTGCTGATCTCCATAGGGCATGACTGTGCGGGCGGCGGCAACTTCGATTTTGAGGTGAATGATGAAGATGTGGCGGAGGCGATGGAGGAGGCCATGGGGTCGTGGGTCGACAGCGTGCGCTCCATCGAGGTCCGCAAAGAGCCCCTGCAGGACGTGGATTACGAGGAATTTACGCCGAATTTTTCTGAAATGGGGCTTGAGCGCTTATATCTGCTGGCCAATGTGGACAAGCGCGAATATTTCGACACCTACATGCTCACCATGCGTGATCTGGGGGATATCCATCGCTCCGACACTTCGCTGGATTTGATGAACCTGCTTACCAAGCGTTGGAAGGGCGACCGGGTCTACGTCGTCGCGATCGATGCGCAGTCAGGCTGGGAATTTCCGAGCAACGATGATGTGTGCGATGCCATTGCGCAGGGCGGATATAAGGGGCTGTACCCCTACGTATGCGAACAGTACGCTTCGCTTGAGGCGAACGAGCGCGATTCTTCAGATCACGGCCTGCGCTATATCTACAATCATGCGCTCAAGGTCTACATCGATCTGGAACACTGTCCGAGCGACGGCGGAACCGCCGCCATGCCGCTGCCGCTCCTGCTGGCCATCGGCAACCTCGGTGATTCGCTTGAGGATTATCCGGCAGCGGGCGACGGCTTTGAGCATCTGGGAGCCTGGTGCGAGACCGCCCGTTCCATCGAATTGAGCAAGGAGCCTCTGCCCGGCGTCGATTACGCGGAATTCCGACCGGATTTTCTCCCGGTGGACAAGTGGGATGACGCGATGGGCAATGAGGATGATGAGGACGATGAGTAGGAAGCTCAGGGGCGAACTGTAAAAAAGCAGCGCCATCCATGAGCTGGCGGCCGCACCATGAGAGGACGAGGTGCGGCCGCCGAAGCGCGAATCCCAAGCGCGCCTGACAGGAGGAAGACATGGGAAGCTATACCATGATCGTCAATCTGGACAAGAAGGAGTCACTCTCTCTTCACGACTTCGGCTATGGCGCGAAAATGGCGGAATGGTGCTATCATCATGATCCGCTGGTGCGGGCTCTGCACAACCTGTTGGCCGGGCCTTGGAAGGGAGACAGAGTCTATGTCGTCACGGATCATCTGCCGACGGATGACAACAGCTACAGCGGCGAGCTGGCCGCGGCCCGGAAGGAGCTGGGCATCAAGAGCCTGTACAGATTTGCCAGCGACGAGTGCAGGAAGCTGCAACCGGATGAAGTGGATACCGAGGATCACGGCCTGCGTTATATCTACAATCATGAGCTGGAGGTCTTCCTCGATCTGGCGCATTGCCCGGTCAATCTGGATGACATTGCCCCTTTGCCGCTGCTGATCGCCCCGGGCGGCAGCGACTTTGATTTTAAGGTGGATGATGAAGACGCCGCGAAGGCGATGGAGGACGCCGAGGGATGCTGGGTCGATAGCGTACGCGCCATCGATATCCGTAAGGAGCCGCTGGAAGACGTGGACTACGAGGAGTTCCGGCCGAATTTCACGGAAATGAGGGGCGGGCGCTATTATGAGCTGATCAACGTGGACAAGGGTAAATACCTGGGTTGCTACCTGCTTGATATGCGTAAGCTGGCGGCTCCCCATAACAACTGCTTGCGGGCCCTGCACAATTTGCTTGCCAAGCGATGGAAGGGCGACAGGGTCTACGCCGTCGCGTATGATGCGCGGGCGGGCTGGGACATGCCGGGCAATGAAGACCTGTGTGCTGATCTGGCGCAGAGCGGATACAAGGAACTGTGCGGCTACACAATAAATTATTATACTGATGCCTTGGACGACAACAAAGGTTGCGACTTTTCCAATCGTGGCCTGCGGTATATCTACAACCATGCGCTCAAGGTCTTCATCGATCTGGAACACTGCCCGCGCGACGGCGGAACTGCCGCCATGCCGCTGCCGCTCCTGCTGGCCATCGGCAACCGCGGCGATGTGGAAGGGGACTACCCGGCAGCGGGCGACGGCTTTGAGCATCTGGGCGCCTGGTGCGAGACCGCCCGTTCCATCGAACTGAGCAAGGAGCCTCTGCCCGGCGTCGATTACGCGGAATTCCGACCGGATTTTCTCCCTGTGGAAAAGTGGGATGACGCGATGGGCAATGAGAATGAGGATGATGAGGGCGATGACGACTAGGTGTAGAGTGTCAACACGTTGTTCACCCTCTGCTCAGACATGAAGCTGGAGGTTTTCTGCCAAGAGCCGAATGGGGGCGCACAAAATTGTAATGATGCGTCCATTTCGACAAGTAGGCTGTTC
>CALVGJ010000020.1 GCA_944327045.1 uncultured Desulfovibrio sp. | reverse complement strand
AGGAGTGCACGTCATGAGCGACAAATTCGATTACGGTACCGGCCGCCGCAAGACGGCTACTGCCCGCACCCGCATCTATGCCGGTTCCGGCAATATCACGGTCAACGGCCGCTCCTTTGAGGAGTATTTCCCCCGCAAGACCCTGCAGATGATCATCCGTCAGCCCCTTGTGCTGTCCAAGCTGGCTGAAAAGCTGGACGTGCGCGTCAATGTGGCTGGTGGTGGCGTCAGCGGTCAGGCGGAAGCCGTGCGCCACGGCATTTCCCGCGCTCTGCTGGTGGTGGATCCCGCGCTGCGTCCTCTGCTGAAGAAGGCCGGTTTCCTCACCCGTGACGCCCGCAAGAAGGAACGCAAAAAGTACGGCCTGCGCGCCGCTCGCGCTCGTTACCAGTACTCGAAGCGTTAATATCTTTCAGGTATGGAACATTCAGGGGCAGGCCTGCGGGCTTGCCCCTTTTTTATGGCATCCGCTGTGCGCGCCCGCTGCGTACAACGAATGGACGCCGGGTGCGGATGCCGTGCCCGTATCGTGTCCCTGTCGCAACCCGGCAGGGGCGTACCGCTCCGGTCGGCACCGCAGGCCTGCCTCACCTCCACGGCCTTCCGGACCTGCCGTGGCCAGCCGCGCGCTTTTCGTCTTGCCCGTCCAGACCCTGCCGACTATACTCCACACTACCGTATCTCACCCCTTCAGCAGAGCGAGAAATCATGAATTGTCCCGATGAAATGCTGGACTATACCTATACGCACAGTCAGACACAGGCCACCACCGGCTATTTTTCCTGCGAACCTCCGGCTTCCCTGACGTGGGATATGGCGCTTGCCCGTTTGGAAGCCTCACCGCTGGATGATTTTCTTCATCAGCACTGCCTGCGACAGGCGGCCCGGAAAGGAGCGGATTTTCTGAAGCAATTGGCGCGGGACTGCTACGATGCGGCGACGGACAGCTTTCTGCGTCCCGCCGCAGCCTCGCTGCTGCTCGAATGCGCGTTGCTGCTGCCGGAACTAGCCGATGTGGCGGGCTCTTTTCCGGCCAATGCACTGGAGCGGCTGGCCTCCTTCACACCGCTGATCTATCTGCGTGCGGCCGCCTGCCCCGATGCTGCCGCCGCCCGGCAGTGGAGCGAACTCTTCCAGCGCAACATCCGCGGGCATCACGCCTTGCCCCGACCGGAAGATGTGGACTTGCCGCCGCTTTTTTCGGCAGAGATGCTGGATGCCGCCTCCGTAACCATACAACGGCAGGCGCACGCCTTGCGCGAGGCGCATGAGCGTGTTGCCGCCCTTCATATGCCTCCCCTTGACCGTCCCCCGGCGCAGGAGACCTTTTTGCGTGCCACAGATGCCCTGCTGGAAGCGGGCATTCTGGCCGGGCCGGAAATGCGTCATCAGGCTTCGCTTTGTCCCATTGCGCTTCTGCGTGCCTGGCGGCTGGATATACGCGCGATCAGCGGGACGGGAATGCAGGCCGTGCGCCATACCCTGCGCGGCGAGGCCACAGCCTACGGACGCGGCTTGTCACTGGCGCAGGCACGGGCTTCCTACAGCATGGAAATTGTGGAGCGGTGCAGTGCCTATGTGAATATTTGCGGACCGGAAGGCCCGGACAAAGTCGGTGAGGTGGAGAACCGCAAGACGCCGCTTCCGGTGATTCGGGCCTCGTATGACGAGCTTGCCGCCGCCGGGGCGGCCCTGTCGCCGGCCAGGCTACCGCTGGACGCGCCCTTTACGGGCTGCTGCGGGCCGCAGACCCCGCTGCACTGGGTTCCCGCCCATGATCCGGCAGGCAGGGAAGTGCTTGTCCCGGCGCAGGCGGTCTTCCTGTTCTGCAATCTGGCCGAGCCCTCGCTCTTTCTGGCGGCGGGCTCCACGGGGCTGGCCTCCGGCAACACGCTGGAAGAGGCAAAAGTGGCCGCGCTGGTGGAGATCATCGAGCGCGACGCCGAAGCGACCATGCCTTTCCGGCGTGATCAATGCTTTACGTTGCATTCGCGGGACGAGCTTTTGCAGTCTCTGCTGGATGATTACGCCGCGCGCGGCATTCAGGTGCAGTTTCAGGACATGACGACGGAATGCGGCATTCCTGTCTACCAATGCTTTGTCATGAGCCGTCGGGGAGAGATTGTGCGTGCCACGGGAGCCGGGCTCAGCGGCAGCAGGGCCGCACTGGCGGCATTGACGGAGACCCCCTGGCCCTATCCCTACGGCGAGCCCACCGGCCCGGCGCTTTCAGCTCTGCCGCAGCGTTGTCTGGAGGAGCTCCCCGACTGGAACCTCGGCTCGGCGGCGGCCAATCTGCGACAACTGGAGGAGATGCTGGCCGCCCAGGGCCGGACGCCGCTCTATGTGGACCTGACCCGTCACGATCTGGATATTCCCGTGGTGCGCGCGATCGTGCCGGGGCTGGAATTGACGGGGGAACTGGACGACTTCTCCCGCCCCTCGCTGCGCCTCATGACGCGCTACCTGCGGCATGGAGCATAAGGCTTAGAGGGGGGTAGGGGGTAGATAATTCCGTATTGATGTGCAAATGGAGAGGGGGCGGTGAAAAGGGGGGGCGGGGGAAGGGGCGGCGGCGACGGCCAGCGGTCTGTTGC
>CALVGJ010000019.1 GCA_944327045.1 uncultured Desulfovibrio sp. | reverse complement strand
CACGGAGGGGCACGCCTCCCGGACGTCCGCTTCCTCCTGATCTCGTGCCCGGATGGTGAAATTGGTAGACACAAGGGACTTAAAATCCCTCGGCCTCTGGCTGTGCCGGTTCAAGCCCGGCTCCGGGCACCAAAAAAATGACGTTCCCGCCGTATGAGGCGCTAAAAAACGGTTGCGGAACAGCGCACAGCTCCGCAACCGTTTTTATTGCTCTTCAAAGGCTTGCCGACGGCGTGAACAGACAGCCGCTGCGAAAGCATCCGCGCTTTAGAGCATTTTGCCTTTGAAAAAGGCAAAATACGAGGCGGCGGCACCGCGCCGACCGGGCCGAAAATGAGCGGAAAAACCGTGTTTCTTCCGCGAAGCGACAGGCCGTACAAACGGAAAATGCTCTTGACGTTGGCAAATGCTCTATTGCGAATAGCGCAGGGCCGCCGGAGCACCGGACAGGGCATAGGCCCACTCGCCAAGCCGGAGAATGATACCAGGAAGCCGGTCCATGGCTTGCGGCGCAATGCCCAGAGGAATCACATAGAACGTGCGATTGTTCTCTTCCCTCACCTTGAAAAATACCTGTATACGGCTGGCGGCCAGACGCAGCCACCCCTCCTGAGCCTGCCGGAGCTGAGGCTCTTGTGCCAGCAGTTCCCGCGCAAGCACGATTTGCGCCGGTATGGGCAGCATGCGCCGGGCATCCACAGGGTTAAGCCGCCAGAATTCCAGAGCATCGGCGGTGCCGTCAGGCAAGTAGGCGGTGCAATCGAGTATCAGCAAGGTCTGTGAAAACGTCGCATTGGGTTCCGCCGAGCTGGCGACCAGCAAGGCATTTTGCACCCCACGACTTCGTAGGGCGTCAGGTACGCGCAGGGGCAGGGAAAAACCTGCCCGGGCGGCCGGGATTTTCCGACGAGAAAATTGTTCCAGCGGCTTCTCCCACCAGCCGCTCCACCAATGCTCCTCAGCGGGCAGCTGTACGCTGCCCAGTCCGAAAAACCAGGCAACCCAGGGATTGGGGTAGTCCTGCGGCGCCTGCTGCAGGCTTTCGCCGACCAGCACGGGAGGCGCTTCTTCCGGCAGCGCGCGTACCACCACCTGCGGCAGGTCGGGATTCACTGTCAGACGTGGACTGTCCGGGTAGTTGTACTGCCCGAGCAGACCAAGACGCATGGGAGCATCCAGCGGCGTATACGCCTGCCCCAGGTCCCAGAGCCAGTTATAGCGCTCCTGAATGCTGTCGCCGCTGACGACCCAGTCTCCGGCGGCGGCATACCCCGCGGCTGAACGCCAGTTGGGAGTGAGACAGAGGACAAGCAGCGCCGCCGTCAGCAGCAGTCCCAGGCGTCTGCCGTGCCGCAGCAGCCGCACATTCCAGCGGCCCAGCCACGGATAGAGCGCAAGCGTCAGCGTGACCGCGCCGTAAACGGCCAGAACGGCGGAAAGTCGCTCATCCGCGAGACTGAAGGCATCGCCTGCCGCGTGCAGGGCCGTCATGCTCAGGGAAACGAGCAGAAATCCCGTGAGAGCAAAGATCGTCAGCCAGCCCGGCCGCAGCAGGGGAATGTCCGGCGCAAGCGGCTGACCGCCGATGCGGCCCTCCCCCTGCGCATGGGGCAACAGCAGGGCAAGCATCACCACCGGCACACACCACAGCGGGGAGCGCAGACCGGCAAGCGCCTGCCACCAGTCCCGCTGAAAATCCGCCCAGGCTTCCGGCAGCGGATGTGCGGCCTGCGTGGCCCAGCGTCCGGGCGAAACAAAGACGATGAACGTGCACACGGCCGCGACCAGCACCACCCGCAACAGCTCCCGCCGCACAGGATGGCGATGCAGCGCGGCCAGCAACCAGGCTCCCAGGGCCAGAACCAGCGTCGCATGGGCGGACATTTCCCCAAGACCGACAGTAAGCGCAGCAACCAGCATGGCCTGTCGGCAGCGTCGCGCCCGGGCAAAGGAATCCGCCAGCCAGAGACGGCAAATGGTCAGCAAAAAGCCGAGCCAGAGGCCGCCCGGCAGGACAAGGGAAAGATTCCGGGTCAGATTGTAGAAGTGATGCGCCTGCGGATGGCAGGCGCACAGGCCCAGCATGGTCAGCAGGCCGCAGAACAGGCCGAGCCGGTGCGGCATGGCCGGAGCCGCCACACGCGCCAGCCCGTAGACGGCCAGTCCGTAGCTGCTCAGCGAAAGCAGGCAGATGGCGCCGTTGAGCAGCAGGGATTCCGGGGCCCGTCCCAGAAAGGTCTGGAGGAAGTTCAGCCCGTAGCGGCCGCTGCTGCTCATCCATTGCCGGACCATTTCGTAAAGGCCGCCCGGAAGGTCCAGAAAGAACATGGCCCGGCTCATGTACTCAAAGTCTTCCCCCTGGGGAAAGACAAAGGCAAAGCCCCAGAAAAAGGGCAGCATGACCACCAGTGCCAGCAGACAGCACAGACGCGAGGGCCTGTACAGCTCTTCCGGGCGCAACAGCACCGCCGAACCACGCATGCTCGCCTAGCCTTTCACTACCCGCACGTCGCCCCGCGTCTCGTTGGCGCGCCGACGGAAACTCTGCCGCCTGTCCTCGCCGTCCATCATCCCGGCTATCCACTCGGCCACATGCAGCACCGGCCGCTTGTCATGCAGATTGATGAGGCAGCGCCCGATGCCGATCTTGCAGGAAGGGCAGCCCACCAGCACGGGAGGAAGCGCGCCGCCCTTGCCGGTATGGGCTTCCGGGCCGTCGATGTCGGCAAAGGTCCGTTGCAGACTGATCTGCTTGCGGGAGCGCAGCAGGTTGTAAATCTGCGGCGACGTCAGGGCGCCCATGCCGGACTCGCCGCAGCAGCCGCCATTAAGCAGTACCTTGGCTCCGGAGAAGTTGGACAGGGCCGCCACAATCTGCTTCTGGCCCTTGGCGGCCGGTATGCCCGCCCACTCGCTGTGGCAGGAGGCATGGTAGACCAGACTCGTGCCGGGAGGCAGGGGATGTTCCAGCTGTTCCTTTTTGAGCAGCGGCAGAACGAGCTGAAGCACGTCGCGCTGGCCCAGGCCCGTGAACTGTTCAGTCAGGCCGATACGCTCCAGCCCGTCAAGGCAGGTGCCGCAGGAGGTCACCAGATGGGCCACTTCAAATCCCTGCTTGCCCAGATTGCGGATCATGGCGGACAGATACTGCCGGTTGTGGGAGAGGTTATCCTCAAAGGCCGTATCCATGCCCGCGGCCAGCAGCGGATAGCCGCAGCAGAGATGACGCGGCGGCACGGCCACGGCAAAACCGGCCCGCAGCAGGAGCATGATGCTCGACAGACCGATGCGGTCATAGAAAAGTCCGCCGCCGCAGCCGGGGAAGTAGATGACGCACGGCATGCCCTGCGCCACTTCCGAGGGCGAGAAGACGGAACCCCGGTGCAGCCGCAGCGACTCGTACAGGTTGGTATAGCCGACCTTGGGCCCGCGGCCGGAAAAGAGCGGGCTCTGCATGCGCCGTTTCCAGACGTCGGGCAGGAAGCCCAGAACGCGATTCTGCATCTTCTGGCCCAGCGAAGCCATCTTGGCGGCCTTGGGCACGCGGTTCTCCACATCCCGCACCAGCCATTCCAGCGCCTTCTTCTTGAGAGGATGCCCCCCGGCGTCCTCGTGCTCCAGCAGGGCACGCAGCGAAAGGGCCACATCGCCGGAAGGAATCTTGACCGGGCAATTGGCGCGGCAGCGGCCGCAGGCCGTGCAGTGCTCCACAAGGTCCCGCAGCCAGCGCAGCAGCTCGTCGTCAATGCTGCCCTTGTTGACCTGCGAATAATAGACCGCCTCAATGAGCATGCCCAGCACCATATTCTTGTTGCGGGGATGGTACTGCATGCTGCGCTCGGGATAATTCATGGGGCAGACGTGCTTGCACTTGCCGCAGCGCGTGCATACCTGCACCGCAGCCAGCAGATCGGTCAGCTTTTCCTTGTCCGGCAGGCCGCTGTCGTTGATGTCGCGGATAAGATGATTAAAGGAGAAGGTGAAGGGGCGCACGGGCAGCTCACGGTGCACGAGCTTGGCCGGGTTCATGATGTCGCGCGGATCGACCCGTTCCTTGAAGGCGCGCAGGGCCTCCATCTTTTCCTTGCCGAAAAAGGCGATCTTGGTGATGCCTATGCCGTGTTCGCCGGAAACCTCGCCGCCCATTTCCTGGCATTCAGCCATGACGCGGGCGGCCGTCTCCTCGGCCTCTTCCAGCATATGGTGGTCATTGGAGTTGACCGGGATATTGACGTGGCAGTTGCCGTCCCCGGCGTGCATATGACTGGCCACCACAATGCGTCCGGCATCCATGTAGTCGCGAATCTTGTTGAGCTTGCGGGCAAGGTGAGGATACTTTTCCAGCAGGCTGTCCATATAGGCCTGCGCCCGCCCCCAGAGCTCGGTATCCGACAGTTCCGCGGCATCGACGTCGCCAGTCGCCACCTTGGAAGCAAAGGAAAACTCGCGGTTGAACTCCTTTTCCTCCATGGGGAAGCCGGGCAGACGTCCCACCTCCTGCAACGCATGACGGTAGGCCTGCGCCGTGCATTCCAGATTGAGCTGCTCAAGAAAGAGCGCAAAATCCGGGATGCGGTTCATGGGGATGACCACGTCCTCGTTGAGCTTGAAACCGGACGTGCGCTTGGCTATGGCGGACAGGCGGTGGCGATCTTCCCAGAAGCGTTCAGCCTCCTTGTCGTCCTGCGCCACAATGATGTCCACGTTTTCCTGTTCTTCCACCACGGACACGATGTCGCCCACGCACTTGTCCAGCAGATAGGGGTCGTCGCCGTCCACCTGAAGGATAATGACGGAAATGGGCAGATCGCTGAATTTGCGGGACTTGCGCTTGTAGTCGATGGCCTGAACGTATTTGGCGTTGAATTCCTCCAGCGCGGAAAGATGGGCATAGTCGCCCTCCTCCCGGATGCGGTTGCGCAGGCTCACGAGCTCGCGCACCACCACGGCCGCCGGATGCATGGAGCGCCCGAAGAATTCCAGCACCATGACGCGCTTGTAGCGCGGCTTGGGATGCAGAATGAAACAGGCCTCGGTGATGATGCCGTCCACCCCTTCCTTCTGCATGCCGGGCAGGCCGCCCAGGGCCTTGTTGGTCACGTCCTTGCCGAGGCCGGGCAGGCGGATTTCGTCCCCGCGCAGATGCACCACGTTACGCACGCCGCCGCTCACGTCCTTGACCACAAAAACGGCCGTCTCTTCCGGCAAAATCTTGTGCCGGGGATGATTCTCCCGCTCCACGGTGATGATTTCGCCCGTGGGCGTGACCATGCGCCACCACAGCAGATTGTCCAGGGTGGTGCCGTATTCAAAGGCCATGGGGCCACCGGCGTTTTCCGAAATATTGCCGCCGATGGAAGCCGCCTGCTTGGAGGCCGGGTCCACCGAAAAGAGGGCGCCCTTCTCGTCCACGGCGGTAATCACGGCCTGCGTGTTGGCACCGGCCTGACAGGTGACGGTCATGGCCTCAAGATCAATGGGGCCGATATGCGTCAGCCGCGCAAGGCTGACGATGACCGTGCGTCGCCGGGCAGGCACCGCTCCGCCTGTCGCCCCGGAACCGCCGCCGCGCGGAATAAGGGCAAATTTCATGTCGTTGGCCAGCTTGACCAGTGCGGCGACCTGCTCGGTCGTGTCCGGCTCCACCACCAGCAGCGGCAATTCCATGCGCAGGTCCGTGGCGTCGGTGGCGGTCTCCACGAGGGCTGCCGGATGGGTCAGCACGCACTCGGCGGGCAGCATGCCGCGCAGGGTATCCGCCAGCCGCTGCCGAAAATCCGCTTCCGCCTCGTAGGCGGACCAGAACATGGTAATGCCTTCGCTGATGGCCGTGGCATAGTAGTGCGCCAGCGCCAGCGCCTCGCGCTCAAAGCGTTCCCGCACGCTGGCACGCACCGTATCGGCATCAATGAAGGGATTGTAGGCCACCAGAAAGAGCTCTTCGGCGATGGCGATGGCCAGATGGCGCACCGATTCCGGCCATTCTTCAAAGTCGCTGATATTGATACGCAAAATGCGGTTGACGACATAATCGGGCGATATGGAAATATGCGGTCCCTTGTGGGCCATGACCTGTACCTACCTTGCGGGGATGCGGTTGTCGGCGGCCTGCCGGGCCCTGCGGGCGCATGAAGGTTCGACAACCATACGTGAAGCCGGAAAACTCTTTTTTATCCGCATCAATCCCGCTTGGCAAGCCGCCGTCAGGCTCCCTCCGGGAAAGATTTTTCCCGCTGCGGCGCTGCAATGCCTGGAAGCGGACGGCACGAACGGGACAAGCGGGATGCTTGGAAAGCGGAACATCCCGCCCGCAACGACGCGGACGGGATGTCGGCATATTCAGCAATCTGGAAACTCAGGCGGCTGCCCTGTCGGCCCGGGCACGCAGCACAAGCATGGTGGCGACCATGACAACAAGCCCCGCCCCGAGACTGGCGGGCAGGGAACCGTCGGTAAAGCCCGCCACTACATATCCCACAAGGCTGCTGGCCGCCACGATGCAGGCATAGGGCATCTGGGTGGACACATGCTCGATATGCGTGCAGGCGGCCCCGGCGCTGGAAAGAATGGTGGTGTCGGAAATGGGGGAACAATGGTCGCCGAAAACGCTGCCGGCAAGGGTCGCCGACAGGCAGACCAGCACAAGCCCCGGGTCCACCTGCTGCGCCACCGGTACGACAATGGGAATGAGAATGCCGAATGTTCCCCAAGCCGTCCCCGTGGAAAAACTGAGGAAGCCCGCCAGCACAAAGATGATGGCCGGCAGCAGGCCGCCGGTCATGCCGCCGTCGGCCTCAACGAGCGTCCGCACATAGGCGGGCGTTTGCAACAGATTCTGACAGACGCCGGAAATGGTCCAGGCCAGCACAAGAATGATATTGGCGGGCATCATGGCCTTCATGCCCTGCGTGGCCCCGTCCATGAACGTCTTGAGGGACATGCGGCCGAGGGCCACAAACTGGATGAAGGCCACCACCATGGCGCCGAAGGACGCCAGCACAAGCGCCTTGGCCGCCGTACAATTGCCGAAGGCCGCGGCAAGGGTGTGATATTGCGGGTCGTCGCCCCAGTAACCGCCGTTGTAAAGCAGAGCCAGCACAGCAAGGACGATGAGGCTGCCGATGGGCACAAGCATGTCGGCCAGATGTCCCTTGCCGGTCACTTCGGGCTGGCGGCGGGCTTCCTCGTTATCTTCGCCGCCGGCACCGACATCGCCCTTGAGGGCCTGCTCTTCGGCCTTGCGCATGGGGCCGAAGTCAAAACGCCCCAGACAGACCATGACGACCATGACCAGCGACAGCAGCGCATAAAAATTGTACGGGATGGTGGAGACAAAGGCCGCGAAATCGCTTTCAAAGGCCCCGGTCGCCTTGAGATTGCTGCCGACGGCCGCCGCCCAGCTGGAAATGGGGGCGATGATGCAGATGGGAGCGGCGGTGGCGTCGATGATGTAGGCCAGCTTGGCGCGAGAAATGCGGAAGCTGTCCGTTACGGGACGCATGACCGTGCCCACGGTCAGACAGTTGAAATAATCGTCGATGAAGATGAAGACCCCGAGGCCGGAGGTGGACAGCATGGCCGAGCGACGGCTCTTGATGCGGCGCGTGGCCCATTTCCCGTAGGCCCGGGTGCCTCCCGCCATGGCGATGACGTAAACCAGTGCCCCCAGCAAGGTGCAGAACAGGATGATGTTGAAATCCAGCTTGCTGACCATGACGGCAAAGGCCGTTTCCACGGGCTTGACCAGAAGAGGGCCGGTTCCGGTGCCGATGGTGTGGATGACGGTTCCGCTGAGGATGCCCAGAAAGAGCGAGGAAATTACTTCCTTGGTCAGCAGGGCCAGCGTAATGGCTATGATGGGGGGCAGCAGCGACAACCAGCCCGCGGCTTCAAACGGCTCCATGATATCTCCAGAGGGGGGTTGAGAGAGGTGCTCAGGAATTCTGGCTCATGATCAGCTCGACCTCATCCACGCTGAGACCGGCATTACGGGCAATCTGCTTGGCGGAAAGGCCCTTGCGCTGTCCGTTGAGGATCAGCTCGCGAAGGAACTGCGGCGAGCGCGTGATTCCCTCGGCCTGATCAAGCAGACGCCGCAAATCCTGCGCCCGCTGCTCGATTTTTTCGTTGAGATTTTTCAGTTCGGCCTGTCGCGTGGCGTAGCTTGCCACGATGTCCTTTTCCAGGCGGGCATTCATTTCAATTTCGGCCAGCAGGGTCTCCCGTTTGCCCTGTATGACGTTGAGCAGCCGCTCCGCCTTGCGGAAGCGCAGATAAAAAAGGAGGACGCCGCACAGAATGAGCAGCTCCATGACGGTAAAAAGAATGATCAGTCCAATTTGCAATTCGTTCATACGCGTACATTCAGAAGGTTTCCCACCAGCGGCGAGCCGGAGGGGCGGGGTTCTTCTTCCTCTTGCGGCACAAGCGGCGGTCTGCGCCGTCTCCGACTGCCGAACTGTGCGCCCTGCTGTCCCTGATCACGGGCATCTGTATTGATGGCGCTGCCCTCGGTCTTGGGTTCACTCTTTTCGACCTGCTGCATCTGCTGCTTGGCCATTTCCGTGGCAAGCGCCTGAGACATGGCCAGAGCGGCCTGCGGCGCGTTGGTCGTTGCCGATACCAACGGCGCGGCAAGCCCGGTCTGGGCATACAGCACGGCCATAGTGGATTGGATGCTCACCGGTTCCCCTCCCGGACAGGCTTCCGTCCCTTTCTCGGAATAAACAATGATGCGTCCCGGCAGCCCTTCAGACAACTCCGGCAGCCCGTACCGCTTCAGCATCATGCGGCGGGGATTGGCTGTGTTCGCCGACGGCGAACCCGTGCCGCATGCTTACAATCGGGCTACATGTCTGCCTGCCTTATCACCGGACAGCACAAGCTGCGCATGCGCGGCGGCCTTCAGGCGCTCTCTCCATTCATCCCTCGTGTCAAGGTTTCTCCGCGTGACTGCCGAAAAGCTTCCGGCATCAATGCCCCAGGTAACTTTCCATCAGAACGTCCTCAATCTGCCCGAGCGTCAGATAACTGTTCACCACGGACGTGAGGTCTTTCTTGATGGTTTCTCTGTTGGCCGCAGCCAGCAGAAAATCCAGCGACTTGTTGCGCAGATAGTAATACATGGCATCGCGCACCGTCATAAGCTGCTTTTCAATTTCCTTATTGAGCATTTCCGACTTGGAAATGGTAGAAAAGCGGCAGACGAGGAAGTTGGTGCCCCCCTTGTCATCCTTGACCGGAACCCAGAACGGTTCCAGCTCGTAGATGAAGTCCTGATCCACAGGGGCAGCCTCCGGCGGCTTGACCACAATGACCTCCGGTTTGGGCGGTTCCACCACCGGCGGCGGTACCCGGAAGAAAAACCACCAGACAGCCGTTGCCGCGAGCACGATGAACAGCCCAATGCCGCCGATAACAAGTTTTTTCTTGTTGTTCGGGGCTTCCTGCACCACCGGCGCGGGGGCTGACGACCGCCGTTCCACAGGGGGCAGGGGCTTTGCTTCCGGCTCACGCAGGAAAGGCGCATCATCAAGGTCCAGCTCGACCTTGCCGCCCGCTGACGCTGACGCTGAGGACGAGACCTCGACCTGAATATTCTCTTTTTCCTTTACCTTGTCGTCCGCCACGACTTCCTCCGGGCACCAGTACGAACCATGCGCCGCGCCGCCCCTTCAAGGGACGCCGTGCGGCAAAAAAAGGGCAACGACAGGTCAGGGCCCGCCGCTGCCACCATAACATGCAGGCCAGAACAGAGCGCCTACGCAAAAATCTTGTCGATTTTCTGCTTCATGGTATCGGCGGTGAAAGGCTTGACGATGTAGTTGGACACCTTGGCCTGCACCGCTTCGATAATGTTTTCCTGCTGGGCTTCGGCCGTAACCATCAGGAAAGGAATGTCGGCAAACTGTTCACTGGAACGCACCTTGCGCAGCAGGTCGATGCCGGTCATCTGGGGCATGTTCCAGTCGGAAACGATGAAGTCGATTTTTTCGCGGTTGAGCACATCCCACGCCGTGGTGCCGTCATCGGCTTCCACGACGTTGTTGAAGCCGATCTGGCGCAGGATATTGCGAACGATGCGGCGCATGGTGGAAAAGTCGTCCACGATGAGAACGCGCATATTGGTATCATACGACATGAGCACTCCTCCCTTGATTCCGCCGGTGGCGGCAAACTAAACAATGACCGAGCAATCACACGCCCCGGCGCCGCGCTACGGCAAAGGGCTGTCCCCATACTGATTGAGAAATTCCTTGCGCAGCCGGTTCAGGGCCTGAGAATGCAACTGCGAGACCCGTCCTTCGGTGATGCCCATGACTTCGGCCGTTTCCCGCATGTTGAGTTCATCCGTGTAATAAAGCGACAATACCAGCTTTTCCCTAGGTGTCAAACGGTCAATGAGGGGGGCTATGCGCTCGATCATTTCCTGATGCGCCGTGGAGGAAAAGGGCTGTCCGCCATTTTCCCCCCCCTCGCCGGAGACCGTGTCCTGGATGGCGTCCAGGGAGAGCCAGAGCTGATTCTGCAGCGCTTCGAGGCCCTGCCGCACATCGCGCATCTCAAGGCCCGTCATCTCGTGCAGCTCTTCTTCCGTCGCCTGCCGTCCTTCTTCGAACTCCACCTTCCGCATGGCCTCGTCCAGCACGCGGATGCGTTGCCGGAGCGAGCGGGGGAACCAGTCGAGCCGGCGCAGTTCGTCCAGCATGGCCCCCCGTATGCGGGTCTCGGCATAGGTCTCAAAGCGTATGCCGAGCTGCGGGCGGAATTTCCCCAGGGCTTCCATGAGCCCCAGCGTGCCGGAACTGATCATCTCGTTCAGTTCCACGCTCCGCGGCAATTTGACCTTGAGGCGCAACGCCAGAAAGCGGATCTTGGGCGCATAATGCCGCACGACGGCTTCCTGCTCCGCCGGGGAGAAGTCCTCCCAGGCGGTGGCGCCGGTCTCAAGAGCCTCCCAGGGGGCGGACTCGTCAGTTCGTGCCGTTACGGTATGCATGCCCATCCTCTGCGTCCGACGCTTCAACTCAAGCCTGTTCTGTCTCCCCTCTCAGCAGAACAGCAGTTTTTTCCAGAAAAACTTGATGTTACCGTCAAGCTGCCGGGCCACGTCCCACTGACTGATGGTCGTGGCGAGCTGATCGATGGCCTTGGCGGCGGGGCTTTCCGGCTGAGTCTCGCACAGGGGTTTCTGCGCCAGCACGGACTTGCGCATGGCCGGATCCCGCGGGATGAAGCCGGCAAAGTCCAGAGAGACGCCGCTCAGGAAGGTGTCGCAGGCCTGATGCAGGCGGGCGAAGATCTCCTTGGCCATCTTCATGTCCGGGACCATGTTGACGCAGACCTTGAAGTGCTCCACCCCGTGCGTCAGCTTGAGCACCTTGATCAGGGCGTAAGCATCCGTCAGGGAAGTGGGTTCGGGCGTCAGCAGCACCAGACGTTCCTGGACGGCCAGATTGAAATAGAGCACGTTGTCGTTGATGCCGGCGCCGGTATCGACGATGAGGTAGTCCACCTGATCCTCGAGCTCGTCCACCGCTTCGAGCAGTTCGAGCTTCTGGCCGCTGGAGAGGGTGAGCATGTCGCTCACGCCCGAGGAGGCCGGCAGGATGGAAAAGCCGTACGGTGTGGGGAAGAGGATCTCCTTGAGGCTCGCCCCTTCATGGAAAAGATGGAAGAGGTTCTTGGCCGGCGTCAGACCCAGCAGCACGTCCACGTTGGCCAGACCGAGGTCAGCATCGATGAGGACGACTTTTTTGTTCTTCCGCGCAAGGCTCAGGGCCAGGTTGACGGAGAGGTTGGTTTTTCCGACTCCGCCCTTGCCGGATGTTACGGAAAATACGAGAGGGAAATCGCCGCTCATGCTTATGCTCCAGGCTGGGGGGTAGAAGTTGCGTTCCCGGCGGGTTCGCCGGGGAGTTGCCGTTTGAAGATCAGCCGCCAGATCAGCGGCTCGGTCGCGGGCGCAAGGCTTTCCTTGAGCTCGGAACCGTAGGAAAGGCCGGAAACGGGCAGGCCTGTGGCGCGGGCCACATTGACGAGGCTCCCGTAGCTGGCGGCTTCGTCAAGGTGGGTCCAGATGATGCTGGCTGCGCCTTCGGTGCGGTAGCGCTCCAGAAAGTGGTCCATCTGCAGCCCGGAGAGCAGGGGCGTCAGCACCAGATGCGTGGCGCACTTCAGCTTGGTGAGCCCCATGCCGGCCCGCCATTCGCTCAGAGTGCCGTGGCGTCCCAGGCCCGGCGAATCGATGAAGACCAGGGCCGCTTCACGGCTGGCGCGCAGGGCCTTCTCCATGCTGGCGGGGTCCGACGCTTCCAGGTAGAGGAAATCCGAGAGTTCGGCCCAGTGCCGGAGCACCAGACGGCCGTTGCCGCGCAGGCAGTCGGCATTGATGAAGGCGATGCGTGCTTCCGGTTCCCGCTGCCGCCATTGCAGGGCATAGCGCAGGGCCGTGGTGGTCTTGCCGTTGCCGTAGGGGCCGGCCATGATGTGCCAGCGCTGCGGCCAGTTGCCCGTGCCCCAGCCCTGTACCGGGACCATGCCGCACAGGCATTCCAGAACCGAGATGCCGGGCTGGGCCAGCAGATGCTTGTAAAGATCCACCGCCACCGCATCGGAGATGCCTTCCCGCTGCAGGTATTCCAGCGCCACCCGCTGCCGCGGCGTCAGGCGGTCCATCTGGATGGCGGGCTTCATCAGGGCAAAGATCTGCTCCTTGATCTGCAGCCAGTCCTTGTGCCAGTCGCTCCAGCCGCTGGGCATGCCGTCGCCCGGCATCGTTCCCACGGGCTGCTGCGCGCTTACCGGATTACGATCGATCCCCGCCGTGATCTCGTGGCATATCTCCCCGTTTTTCTTGAAGGTGCGATTGCCGATGATGACAGCTTCAGGCCCCATTTCCGCCTTGATGCGGGCCAGAATTTCCTGTGAGCTGGCACCCGTGAATGTTCTTACTTGCATGCACGCATCCTTAGAAGCATCTTGCCCGCAACGGGCTTCGCATAAAACCCCTACCCCTAACGCCTCCATGAGGTGCTTCGACCGCCGACAGGCGCGAAAACCGCCATCTTCCCCCAGTGGCGATGCCTGCCCCGCCGTCTCCCTTCCGTTACTCGGACGATGCCCTGCCGGCGGCGGGAACGCCGGGGCCGGCAGGCGACGGCACGGCTCTTCCGTCAGCCGGCGTGATGCCGGACATGCCCGGAAGTGGTCGAAGGCACAACCAGAAAGACATAGAGTCTTGTGCCTGAAATGTCTAGACCCTTATGTCGTCCCCCCGCCGTCAGACTCCTGACGCGGGAGGCTTTCCGCTTTTTCTTGCGGAACCGGCTGTCGGGGCCTTCCCGCGTATGGCGCGCATTCCGACGACAGCCCGGCGTGAAAGACCGGCTTACTCCGCCCCGACGGTGCCCACGCTCTGCAGGCGGATATCCGGCGGGATCTCCGCCTGGGAGATGACCGGCACCGCGGGCAGGAAGCGCGTGACCAGCTGAGCGAGGTGCGGCCGCACGGGCGGGCTGGTGAGCACGACGGGCTGCCCGTCGGTATTGACGGCGTTCTCCACCGCCGCGTTGATATGCTGGATGAGCCGCTGCGCCGTGGCCGGATTGAGCGAAAGGAAGGTCGCGCCATTGTCCGCCTGCCGGATGGCCTCCTGCAGCATGCGCTCGGTCTGGCCGGTAAGCGTGAGGACGGGCAGCGTCCCCTGGCTGTCCAGATAGGAGCGCACGATGGAGCGGGAAAGCCGTTCGCGCACATATTCGGCCAGCACGTCGGGATTCTTCACGCCGCCGCCGTAGTCGCCCAGGGTTTCCACGATGGTGAGCATGTCGC
The DNA here is from genome assembly GCA_944327045.1 of uncultured Desulfovibrio sp. GTDB lineage: Bacteria > Desulfobacterota > Desulfovibrionia > Desulfovibrionales > Desulfovibrionaceae > Desulfovibrio. The sequence continues at coordinate 3,318 of CALVGJ010000019.1, read as the reverse complement.
GGATGCTGACGTTTTCGCGCACGAGGCTCTGCAGCACCTTCTGCACCGTACCCAGCGGCAGGGTGCCCGGCACCAGATCTTCCACGGCCTTGGGCGCCGTCTTGCCCACGGTATCCAGCAGGCCCTGCACGGCCTGACGGTCCAGGAACTCGGCCAGATGCCGCTTGAAGACTTCCGTAAGGTGGGTGGCGATGACCGTGGCCGGATCGACCACCGTATAGCCCGCCATCATGGCTTCTTCGCGCTGGCTGTCGGGGATCCAGAGGGCCGGCAGGTTGAAAGCCGGTTCGCGCGTTTCGATGCCGCGGATCTGCGTATTCACGTTGCCCGGATCCATGGCCAGGAAGTGATCCACCAGGATCTCCGCCGAAGCCACCTGATTGCCCTTGATGAGCAGAGCGTACTGGCCGGGCTTGAGCTGCAGGTTGTCACGCAGGTGCAGGGAGGGGATGACCACGCCCATGTCCAGCGCGAACTGGCGGCGGATGGAGCGGATGCGGGAGAGCAGGTTGCCGCTCTGTTCCTCGTCCACCAGCGGGATGAGGCCATAACCCACTTCCAGTTCCAGGGTATCCAGCGGCAGCAGGGCCTGCACTTCTTCCGGCGTATCGGCCGTGGGGCTCTTGCCCTTGCTCTTGCCCTTGGCCCCGCCTTCGGCTTCCTTGGCCTCTTCTTCGTTCCGGGCCGTGACGCGGGCGGCGACGTACACGAGGCCCGCAAGGATGAGGAAGGGCAGGGTGGGCAGGCCGGGCACCAGCGCGAAGACCACCAGCACGCAGGAGACCAGCTTGAGGGCGCGGCTGTTGAAAGTGAGCTGGGCAAGGAATTCTTCGCCCATCTTGGCTTCGGAGGCCGCGCGGGAAACCAGCAGACCCGTGCCGGTGGAGACGACGATGGAAGGGATGGTGGAGACCAGACCGTCACCGATGGTCAGCAGCGAGTAGGTGGTGAGGGCCGTATTCCAGTCCATGTCCTTCTGCACGACGCCGATGATGATGCCGCCGATGAGGTTCACCAGCGTGATGAGCATGCCGGCGTTCACGTCCCCGGACACGAATTTACAAGCACCGTCCATGGCGCCGTAGAAGTCGGCTTCCTTGCGCAGGGCGTTGCGGCGCTCCGTGGCTTCCTCTTCGCCGATGAGGCCGGCGTTGAGGTCGGCTTCGATGGCCATCTGCTTGCCGGGCATGGCGTCAAGGGTGAAGCGGGCCGCCACTTCCGCGATACGCGTGGTACCGGAGGTGATGACGACCTTGTTCAGGATGAACAGGATCATGAAGATGACGCCGCCGACCACATAGCTGCCGCCGACCACGAATTCGCCGAAGGAACGGATCACTTCCCCGGCGGCTTCCACGCCCATGTCCCCGTTGAGCAGGATGAGACGGGTGGACGCCACGTTGAGCGCCAGCCGCAGCAGAGTGGTCACCAGCAACAGCGAAGGGAAGATGGTGAACTCCAGCGGGGAGGTCATGAACATGGTGGTTATGAGGATGAGCAGAGAGACGGAGATGCTCACGCAGAGCATGATGTCCAGAAAGAAGGTCGGCAGCGGCACCAGCATGACAAAGAGGATGACCACCACGCCCAGGCCGAGCATGATGTCGCCCTGTTTGGCAAAGCGACTATAATCAAGTTTGGGAAGATTGACTGACGCCATTTTTCTGACACCTCAATTCCGCCCCGTTGCCCCGGCTGCCGCACGGGGGATGACAGCCAAAAATGCCCGTCATCAGCGGTTTCTGGGCTTCAGCCGCCAGATGCTTGCCAGCACGGCGGCCACTGCCTTGTACAAATCTTCGGGGATCATCTCCCCCACCTCCACGGACTTATACAAAGCCCGTGCCAAAGGGACGTTTTCCCGGATGGGGACGCGATTTTCCCGGGCGACTTCCTTGATCTTCTCGGCCAGGCGGTTCACGCCCTTGGCCAGCACCACCGGCGCGGGCGCTTGCGAAGGGTTGTAGCTCAGGGCCACGGCGATGTGGGTCGGGTTGGTCACCACCACGTCGGCCTTGGGCACGTCGGCCAGCATGCGCCGGGCCATGACTTCCATCATCTTCTGCTTCTGCTTGTTCTTGATGACGGGGTCGCCTTCGGACTGCTTGCGTTCGTCCTTCACCTCGTCCTTGGTCATCTTGAGGCTTTCGTTGTAGGCGTAGCGGGACTGCCAGACGTCAAAGATGGCGATGGCGATGAGCGGGAGCATGGAGTATTTGACGACCTTGAGAGCCGTTTCCAGCATGTAGGCGGCCACGCCCTCGGGCGTGGCGTAGTACATGGGCAGGAAGTTGAGATACTCCGTCCAGAGGATGAAGCCGGGGATGCAGCCCAGGATGAGGGCGAAGACCAGGCTTTTCAGGGCCCGCAATATGGTCTGCGGCGAAAAGAAGCATTGCTTGAGCCCGCGCAGGATGTTGAACCGCTCCAGTTTGAACTTGAAGACCTTGAACGTCCAGAGCTTGCCCACCTGCAGCCGCTGGGCCAGAAAGCTCAGCACCGCCAGGAAGAGCAGGATGGGCATGAGCAGATAGGCGATGTCGATGCTGAGCGCGAAGAAGAGCGCGTAGACGCTCTCCTCGGTGACGTTGAAGGTGGGAGCGTTCTGCAGGAACTGCCGGAAGATGAGCTTGATCTTGTCCGACATGGGGCCGATCCAGAGATTGAGGATGATGAGGCCCCCCACGATGCTTACCACCTTGCCAAGTTCCTGCGACTTGGGGACGTTGCCCTCCTGCCGCTGCTTGCGCTTGCGCTTGGGGGTGGCTTCTTCCGTTCTGCTGGGGTCGGATTGCTTGCCGAACATGGGATCGTTCCTGCGATAAGGGCTGTTGTCGTCGGGAGGAGGCCGCCTTGCCGCGACCTCAGCGTGAGAGGAAATGGTGCAGCAGCCAGCTGAGCAGCGGGGCGAGGATGATGACCGTGTACAGACGTACGATATGGAAGGCCATGACCGCCGGGGCGTTGTCGCCCATATCCACGGCCATGCCCACCACGGCCTGCAGGCCGCCGGGGCTGGTGGCCAGCACGGAGCTGGCCGCGTCCATGCCCGTCTGCCGGGAGACGATCCACGCGCCCAGGCAGCCGGCCAGCACGAGCAGCAGGGTGGAACCCACCATGAGGCCCGCCATCTTGCGGATCTCCAGCAGGCCGTCCCGGGTGAGCATGTTCCCCACAAAGATGCCGATGGTGATCTGCGCCGCCAGCTGGAAGGACAGGGGCGTCGCGGTCATGACCTGCCCGAGCAGCTTGACGGCCAGCACGGCCAGCACGGCCCCGAACATGGGCCCGCCCGGCACATGCAGCCAGTGGAACAAC
>CALVGJ010000018.1 GCA_944327045.1 uncultured Desulfovibrio sp. | reverse complement strand
CAGCGAGGTCTTGCCCACGCCGGGAGGGCCGGCAAAGCAGAGGATGGGCCCCTTGGATTGCGGATTGAGCTTGCGTACGCTCAAAAATTCCAGGATGCGGTCCTTGACCTTGTCCAGACCGTAATGATCCTCGTTGAGGATGGCCTCGGCATTGGCAATGTCCAGATTGTCGCGGCTGGACTTTTTCCAGGGCAGCTCGGCGAGCCAGTCCAGATAGGTCCGCACCACATTGGCTTCGGAGGCATCCGAGTGCATGGCGGACAGACGGCGTAACTGCTTGTCAGCCTCCTTGCGGACGGCCGGAGGCAGCTTGGCCTTGTCCAGCGCCTTGCGCAGTTCGTCCACATCGTCCTCGGACTCGCCTTCGCCGGTATCGCCCAGCTCGTGCCGGATGGCCTTGAGCTGCTCGCGCAGAAAATATTCCTTCTGGGCCTTGTCCATGCCTTCGCGAGCCGAGCTCTGTATCTTGGCCTGGACGGTGGCCACCTCCACCTCGCGGTGCAGATGGGTATTGACCAGCGTGAGGCGTTCCACAGGGTCCACGGCCTCGAGTATGCGCTGGGCATCCTGAGTTTTCATGCGGATATTGGCCGCAATGAGATCGGCCAGACGGCCCGGATCAGTCACGCCCTGCAGAACGCCCATGACGTCGGGCGAGGCAACGCCGCGCAGATGCAGAACTTTTTCGCTTTCATCCCGGGCAGTACGCAGCAGCGCCTCCACCGTAGCGTCCTGCGGCGCTGCCGGGTCGGTGATGGGCTCGAGATGTGCGAAGAGAAATGGTTCATGGCGGGAGTAGGCCGTGATGCGCGCCCGGCTGATCCCCTGCACAAGAATCTTTATACGCCCGTCAGGCATCTTGAGCATGCGCATGACCTGCACCACGGTGCCGATATCATAGAGATCGGCGGGGGAGGGGTCTTCGGTAGCCTCGTCGCGCTGGGCGCAGACAAGCAGATGCCGTCCTTCCTTGAGGGCAGCCTCCACAGCGGCCACGGATTTGTCGCGACCGATGAAGAGCGGCAGGATCATGTGGCTGAATATGACCACATCACGCAGCGGCAGTACGGGAAGCTGATCGGGAATCTGCTGCGGGGCATCCGTGACGTCATCCTCCCTGTCGTCGGGGGTCGGCAGCCCCGATGCGCGCAGCATGTCGCCAAGCGCCTTTTCCAGATCGAATTTGCTGTCAGACATAGGTATATCTCCTCGACTGCCTAGAGGAACCTGCCCTGCAGGATGCTGTAGCAGTCGTTTTCGGTAACAATGACATGATCCACCATGCGCAGTCCCATTTGCGGCGCCAGATGATTCAGCCCTTGCGTCAGGTTCATGTCCGGCTGGGACGGTCTGGCCTGTCCGCCGGGGTGATTGTGCACCATGATGATGCCGCGGGCCTTGCGCAGCAGGGCCAGCTCCAGCACATCGCGCGGCAGGATCGGAACCGTGCTGACATTGCCCTGCCGCAGGCGTTCCCAGCCGATGAGAAAATTGCCGCCGTTGAGCAGGGCCAGCCAGCATTCTTCGTGCGGACAACCGGCCAGCTGCGTGCGTGCCAGCCGGGCAATGGCCTCGGGCGTGGCTATTTCCTCCCGACGTCGCAGCTGCGAACTCTGGTAGCGTACCATCAGTTCGCGCAGCAGTTGCCACAGGGAAAGCAGCCCAGGGCCGAAGCCGTCCACCGCCAGCAGCTCATCGGGGCGGGCATCCAGTACGCCGCGGATAGTCCCGAAACGGCGAAGCAGTTCCTTTGCCAGCGGCTTGGTGTCCTTGCGGGTCAGCGCAAAGCCCAGAACCAGTTCCAGAATCTCGTAATCTTCCACGGTTTGCGCGTCCCGGTTCAGCCGTTGACGCAGACGTGCACGATGGCCGGCAGTTCCGGCGGGAAGGGGAGACCTGTCAGTCATGAGGATACGCTCTCGGGCCGCGGCCGCTCGGCAGGGGAACGACTTTCGGGGCAGTCATAGGGTAAGGCGTTTTTGACGCAAGGCAAGGGGAGAGGCTGGAAAAAGGCGGAATGAGAACATTTGCACGAGCAGTGGGGCACCACGCGTCAGCTCCGTCCCCGGGCAAACAGGCGGCACAACTCGGCTGCCAGAAAGTCCAGACTCTGTTCCGGGCTGCGACGGCCGCTCTTGATCTGCCATTCCGTATCCATGATCAGCGCAAGGCCCCGGCTCAGCCCTTCAAACCCCAGACGGTGGGCGAGCTGTTGCTTGGGGCCGATTTCCGTCGGTGACATGCGCACCTTTTCTCCGGCCAGAAGTTGCCAGAGCTGTCGGAATTCGCGGGCCAGCAGGGCCAGCAGGGAGAAAACGAGGCTGTCGCCGTCGCGGCGGCCACGGTCGAGTTCTTTCCAGACGGCAGGCAAGTTGGCGGCCTCAAGATGTCTGATAAGAGCAAAGACGTTGCAGTCCGGGCTCCAGGAGGCGGTTGCCAGCATGGCGACATCCACACGCAGGGGAGAGGTGGGCGTGGGCGGCGTATCCGCAGGGGCCAGCAGAAGCAGCTTTTGCAATTCGTTTTCTACTGCCTGCGCCGCCACCGGGACGGAGGCACAGAACTGCTCCAGCGCATCAGGGGCAAAACGCAGCCCCAGCGCTGTGGCCCGTTCCTGCACGTGACGGCGCAGGCCACGCTCTGTAAGGCCCTCATTTCGCCATATCCAGCCCTGTTTTTCCGCAAAGGCAAAACAGCGCAGTTTGGCCAGATGGGCGGGAATTTTCGGCTGGCTCCGCTCCCAGGTCACTTCAAGGCAGAAGAAGGGCCAGCATTGTTCCGAGGGATGCCCCAGGGCGGCGGAAATCTTTTTCCAGACGGCAGCCGGCCAGAGATGTGCCTGACGAGCCACAAGCACGCGCGGCGTACCGAACAGTCCCTGCAGGGTAAGCTGTTCCCAGAAACGCGGAGGCGGTTCCTCATCCCCCCAGTAGACATGCCGCTCCCAGAGGCTGTCCGCCTTGGCGGAGGAGAGCAGCCCCTCCATGTGCGCCTGCAGCAGGCGGCTGTCCGGGCAGATGAGAAAAGTGAATCCGGGATGCGACATGTCGGCCTGCGGCGCAAAAAGGAAGGACGGAAAAGGCGTTCGGTGAGCTTGCAGGCCGTCCGGTCAACCTTCCCGGACGGCCTGCAAGGAGGATTTTTAGTTTGCCACGATGTTGACCAGCTTGCCGGGCACGACGATGACCTTGCGGATGGTCAGTCCGGCGGTGTGGCGCTGCACGGCGGCATCGTCACGGGCTGCAGCCTCCAGAGCGGCCTTGTCGGCCTGCGCGGGCACGTCGATGGTGCCGCGCAGCTTGCCGTTGACCTGCAGGGCAATGGTGACGCTGTCCTGTTGCAGGGCGGTCTCGTCCCACACGGGCCAGGGCTCATCCTGCAGAGAGCTCGTGTGGCCGAGACGCTCCCACAATTCTTCGCAGATATGCGGCGTAATAGGGGAGAGCAGGGTCAGCACCGAGGCCATGGCCGAGGAGAAGACACGGCGGTCGCCTTCATCCTGCCCCATTTTCTCGCGGGCCAGATACATGGCGTTGACCAGTTCCATGACGGCGGCAATGGCCGTATTGAACTGGAAGCGGCGGGACATGTCCTCACCGGCCTTCTTGACGGTGAGGTGTTCGCGTCGGCGCAGATCGCGGGCCGTGTCGTTCTGTACGTCCGCCGCCGTGGAGGAACAGCCGCGCACCGGCAGAAAGCGGCTTTCTTCATCCATGAAAAGCCGCCAGACGCGCTGCAGGAAGCGCGAAGCGCCTTCAATACCGCTGTCCGACCAGTCGAAGTCACGTTCCGGCGGAGCGGCAAACAGGCAGAACAGACGCACGGTATCCGCGCCGTATTTGTCGATCATTTCCGACGGAGCAACGATATTGCCCTTGGATTTGGACATCTTGCTGCCGTCCTTGAGCACCATGCCCTGAGTGAGCAGGCGGCTGAAGGGCTCTTCGAGGTCCGGCGGGAAATAGCCCAAATCGCGCAGGGCCTTGGTGAAGAAACGGGCATAGAGCAGATGCAGGATGGCATGCTCCACGCCGCCGATATACTGATCGACCGGCATCCAGTAGCGCAGGGCGTCCATGTCGAAGGGGCCGTCTTCCTTGCGGGCCGACGTGTAGCGGGCAAAGTACCATGAGGATTCCACAAAGGTGTCCATGGTATCGGTTTCCCGTCGGGCCGGGCCGCCGCATTGCGGGCAGGTGCAACGGGTAAAGCTGTCCATCTGCGGCAGGGGAGAGCGTCCGTCCTCATTGATCTGGGCATCCAGCGGCAACGTGATGGGCAGGTTCTCCCGTTTTTCCGGGACGACGCCGCAGGCATCGCAGTAGACGACCGGAATGGGCGCGCCCCAGAAGCGCTGGCGGGAGATATTCCAGTCCCGCAGACGAAACTGGGTGGTGGCGCGGCCGTTGCCGTCCGCTTCCAGCTTGCGGGCCACAGCCTGCTTGCCTTCGGTGTTGGGCATGCCGTCAAATTCGCCGGAATGGATCATCACGCCTTCGCCGGCATAGGCTTCAGTCATGGCGGCGGGATCAAGGGGGGCATCCTTCGGGGAAATGACGACCTTGACGGGCAGCGCATACTTGCGGGCAAATTCAAAATCACGCTGGTCGTGCGCGGGCACGCCCATGACGGCCCCGGTGCCGTAGTCCGCCAGCACGAAGTTGCCCAGCCAGAGGGGAACGCGCTCGCCGGTGAAGGGGTGACGCACATAGGCGCCGGTAAATATCCCTTCTTTTTCCAGGACGTCGGACTGCCGCTCCAGACGATCCATGTTGCGGATGCGGGCAACAAAGGCGCGTACTTCATCGGCCTTTTCGTAGCCGTCGATGAGATGTTCCACCAGCTCGTGCTCCGGGGCAAGGGTCAGGAAGCTCACGCCGAAAACGGTATCCGGACGGGTGGTAAACACTTCGATGCGTTCCTTGCCGGGCAGCGGCTTTTCCAGAGTAAAGGCAATGGCGGCCCCGTGGGACTTGCCGATCCAGTTGCGCTGCATGGCGAGCACACGTTCCGGCCAGCCGCCCTCCAGCCTGGCAAGGTCTTCCAGAAGTTCATCGCCGTAGGCGGTGATGCGCAAGAACCACTGAGTCAGGTCCTTTTGTTCCACTCGGCTGTCGCAGCGCCAGCACAGACCGTCGATCACCTGCTCGTTGGCGAGTACGGTATGGCAGGAAGGACACCAGTTTTGCGGAGCCTTCTTGCGGTAGACAAGTCCCTTTTCCAGAAAACGCAGGAAAAATTCCTGCTCCCAGCGGTAATATTCCGGGCGGCAGGTTGCCGTTTCGCGGGACCAGTCATAGGAATACCCCAGACGCTGGAGCTGGGCGCGCATGTTGTCGATATTGGCATACGTCCATTTGGCCGGATGGGTTTTGTGCTTTATGGCCGCATTTTCGGCCGGCAAGCCGAAGGCGTCCCAGCCCATGGGATGAAGGACGTTGTAGCCGTGCATGCGCTTGACGCGCGCCACCACATCGCCGATGGAGTAGTTGCGCACATGTCCCATATGGATATTGCCTGACGGATAGGGAAACATTTCCAGGCAGTAGTATTTGGGCTTGTCGCTTTCATGGCTGCAGGCAAAGGCATTGCTCGCCTGCCAGCGGGCCTGCCATTTCAGTTCGATCTCATTGGGGGTATAGCGGTCTTGGCTCATGGCAATACAGCGTGGGGCAGAATGTTGTTGTCATTGGCGGTATGCCGGTTCGTACGGCCCGAGGAGCGGGCTGGCCGTCCGGGAAATCCTTTCCAACCCGGGCAGCGGCGCAAGCGTCGCAGAGTTTACCGGGGGCAGCAGCCTAATTTTTTTCAGTATCGGAGCCGGGATGCAGCGTGCCGTTTTCCGCCGCTTTGGCCGCAGCGTCCAGAATGCCGTTCACAAAGGCGGCGGCATTGTCCTCTCCGAATTGGCGGGTAAGGTCCAGAGCCTCGCTGATGGCCACCCTGGCAGGGACATCCTGCCGGTACAGCAGCTCATACATGGCCAGGCGGAGAATGGTTCGTTCAACCCGGCCCATGCGGTCAACGCGCCAGTTGCGGGAAAAGCGGGCAAGGTACTGGTCAAGCTCCCCGGCGCGGGTCCAGACCCCCTGTACAAGTTCCCAAGCAAAACCGGAAGGCGGCGGCAGAAGCCCTTCGTCCTCCACCGGCTCCAGTTCTCTGTTGTCGGGAAAGAAAAGAAAGGCCCGGCGCACATCCCGCATGGTGGCGTCCGTGGAAAAGGAAAGGCCGTACAACACTTGAAAGGCCTGTGCGCGCTCGGCGCGACGGCTGGCGTTCTTGCCCTTGCTCATGGTTTACAGCTGCTCCAGCACGCGAATGGTTTCCAGCATGGCGGCGGCGGCTTCCGCGCCCTTGTTGCCGGCCTTGGAACCGGCACGCTCAATGGCCTGATCAATGCTGTCGCAGGTCAGCAGACCAAAACCGATGGGCGTTTCGTGGGCAAGCATGCTCTGGGCAATACCCTTACTGGCTTCGGCGCAGACGTAGTCAAAGTGCGGCGTGGCGCCGCGAATGACCGCTCCGAGAGCCACAATACCGTGATATTTACGGCTTGCCGCGAGTTTCTGGCAGACAAGCGGCAGCTCGAACGCGCCGGGAATGCGAACAATGGTCAGGTGTGCGGCGTCCAGTCCGTGACGTTCCAGATAGTCCACAGCGCCTCCCACAAGGCGCTCCACAATGAAATCATTGAAGCGGGTGGCCACAATGGCAATATGGAGGCCCTTGGCGTCCATCTGCCCGGCGATGATGGTTGGTGTGTTCATGCTGACTCCTGGAATAGACGCCTTCCGCACATGGTGCGGAGAAGGCCGTATTGTGTCTGATCTGCTCTGCAGATGGGTACGGCAGGGCCCCGTCTACAGAAAACCGTTTTGCCGCAGAAATTCGAGACTGATGGCCGAACTGCCTCCGGACGCGGCGACAGGTATGCCGCTATCCCGGACAACGCCGCACTGAAAGAGACGGCGAACGTATTTGCCTATCATGTCCGTTTCCATATTGACGGCAGTCCCCGGTCGCCAGTGACGCATGGTCGTGCGTTTTTGCGTATCGGGGATGACGTTTACCTGTAACGAGTCTCGACCGCAATCATTTATTGTCAGGCTGATGCCGTCAAGGCACACGGACCCCTTGCAAATCACTTCGGAAGCGTATGCGGCAGGATACTCCAGTTCAACCCGCAGCGACGCGCCCGCTGGAATCAGCCGCCGCACATGGGCGACGCAGTCCACATGACCGCTGACCAGATGGCCTCCCAGACGTTCGCCAAGCGCCAAGGCTCGCTCCAGATTCACCTCGGAACCGATGGACAGGCTGCCCAGGGTACTGCGCTTTACCGTTTCGGCAGACGCATAGACCGTATAATCCTGCGGCGAATGCGATTCCACGGACAGACACACGCCGTTGAGCGCGATGGATTCCCCGTCTTGCACATCGTCAAACGGATTCGTCGGGCGGACGGTAAAGTGCCGCTCGTCGCCGTGCCGCAGCACAGCCGTAAGGATACCGGTACACTGTATGATGCCGGTGAACATCCCGTCTCCTGGGGCCTGTTGACACTCTTCGCTGCCTGTTGGGGGGCCTCGCTTTGCTGTTGATGCCCGTAGCTTCCTTCGTCGCAACGAGCACAGCCTGCGGCCGCCTTTCAGCCGCCGCCGCTGGTGGGGCCCCTTCCCCCCAAGCCGCCTATCCCTTCCCCAGCGCGTTTTTACCGGGGAAAGTGTTTGGGGCACGAGGCAACCCCGCCTCCAACGACAAGCGGAGTGTGTGCAGTTTGTTTGTATTATCTATTGGAATTATTTATAAAATTTGTGTTAACACGCCCTAGACGAGTGGCCGTAGAACAATCTGCACGTCATCTCCGCAGCGCCGCAGATCGCTTATGCGCATCTGCAGGGCTTCATCCAGTTGCAAAGGGGTACGCCCGTCAAACAGGGGAACCGCCTGATTGTCTCCCAGAATACGCGGCGCAAGATGCAGGTGAAATTCGTCAACCAGACCGCATTCCAGGAGAGAAAGCGCCAGTCTGCCGCCGCCCTCGCAGAGAATATAGGGACAGGCTATTTCCTCACGCAATTGCATGAGCATGCTGCCCATATCCAGACTGCCCTTGGCCAAAGGAGGGACGGAAAGCACCCGCGACCCCAGGTCACGCAGTTCATGCGCCAGACGCGAGGCCGCAACCGCAGGAGTGGAAATGAAAATGGTCTGCTCCGGGCGCTCGCGCAACAGATGGCAATCACTGTTGACGGCAGGCAGGCGGGAAGTCACCACACAGGCCCAAGGTTGACGGGGAGAGTCCCCATCCTGTGCGATTCTGGCCGTCAGTCGAGGATTATCCGCCCGCAGCGTACCGCCGCCCACCATGATGGCTCCACCTGCGCGACCGACGCCGGCCCGCAGGGCATGCACTCCTGCCCGGGAAGCCGCACAACTGACCCACTGGGAATGTCCTGTGCGTGTGGCTATGCGTCCGTCCAGCGTACTGGCCAGCTTGAGGAACAGGTAGGGCCGCTTTTTCTCCTGCCAGACAAGAAAGTCAGCCACCAGATCGCGGCATTCCTGTTCGCAGACGCCTTCAATAACTTCGACGCCGGCTGCGCGAAGACGTTCGACGCCCCCGGCAGCTATCGGATTGGGGTCGCGCAGGCCGATAACCACACGCCTGATGCCCGCCTCAAGAATCCGGTCCGTGCACGGAGGCGTTTTGCCCTGATGATTGCAGGGTTCGAGCGTGACGACAAGTGTGCAGTCTCGCGGATCCACTCCCTTTTCCGCTGCGTCCCGAAGGCAGTCCACTTCGGCATGTGCCTCGCCACAGGCATGGTGCCAGCCTTCGGCAAGCACATGGCCTTCCCGTACAAGAACAGCCCCCACTGTGGGATTGGGGCAGGTCAACCAGCGGCCGCGTTCGGCAAGCGCCATGGCCGTCCGCATAAAGGGTTCGTACATTGTCGTATCAGGCATGCGGCACGTCCTTGATCTGCATGGGGGAAAAATGGAGTTGTTCCACAGTCACTCCCGCTTCCCGAAACATGCGGCTGGCCAGTTCGTCGGGGTAGTACTGATGGAAGAAGACGTGCCTGATGCCGCAATTGATAAGCATCTTGGCACAGAGTACGCAAGGATGTGTGGTGCAGTAGAGCTCGGCTCCGGCAATGCTTACGCCGTGTACGGCTGCCTGTACGATGACATTTTGCTCGGCATGCAGGCCGCGACATATCTCATGCCGCTGGCCGGAAGGTATGCCCAGCTCCTGCCGCAGGCAACCGATCTCAAGACAGTGGGGGACACCGGCAGGTGCACCGTTGTATCCCGTGGCCAGAATACGCTTTTCCTTGACGGCGATGGCGCCCACCTTGCGTCGGGAACAGGTGGAGCGTTCACTCACCATATAGGTGATGTTCATGAAATAATCCGGCCACGGAAGTCTGTTCTGCATGGGAAAACTCACTGCAGGCATGGTACACGGCGAGGCCGAAAAAGCCAAGCATGAATAAGAAAAGGGCCGCCTCTGGGACGGCCCGTAGAAAGCAGCAGCCTTACCAGGCAAAAATGGGGAAGGCCCTGGCGAACTCTTCCACGCGTTTGCTGATGGCAGTCAAGGCGGCTTCGTCCGTGGGACGCTCCAAGGCTTCCACGATGAACTGCCCCACCTGACGCATGTCATCTTCCTTCATGCCTCGAGTGGTCAGAGCCGCGGTGCCGATACGAATACCGGAGGTCACAAAGGGGGAACGCGTCTCAAAGGGGACGGTATTCTTGTTGACCGTAATGCCGGCCATATCCAGCGCATGCTCGGCATCCTTGCCGGTAATGTCCTTGTTGGTGAGGTCCACAAGCATGAGATGATTTTCCGTGCCGCCGGAAACAAGATCAAAACCGGCGTCCATGAGCGTACGGGCCAGCACGACGCTGTTGTCAAGCACCTGCTGCTGATAGACCTTGAAACGAGGATGCAGGGCCTCGCCGAAGGCAACGGCCTTGGCCGCAATAATGTGCATGAGCGGGCCGCCCTGAATACCGGGAAAAATCTGGCTGTTCAGGGATTTGGCATGGCTTTCGTCGGAAAGAATCATGCCGCCGCGCGGACCACGCAGGGTCTTGTGCGTGGTGGTTGTGGTAATGTGGGCATGGGGGATGGGACTGGGATGCAGGCCCGCCGCTACCAGACCAGCAATGTGAGCCATGTCCACCAGCAGAATGGCGCCGACCTCATCGGCAATGGCCCGGAAGCGTGCGAAGTCGATCTTCCTGGGATAAGCGCTGGCACCTGCCATGATGGCGGCCGGTTTGTGCTGACGGGCAAGGGAGGCGACTTCATCGTAATCAATGCAGCCGGTTTCCTTTTGCACGCCGTAGGCCACAAAGGTAAACAGCTTGCCGGAGAAGTTGACCGGGCTGCCGTGGGTCAGATGTCCGCCATGCGAGAGGTTCATCCCCAGAATGGTGGCGCCGGGCTCAAGGCAGGAAAAATAGGCGGCCATATTGGCCTGAGAGCCGGAATGCGGCTGCACGTTGACATATTCGCACCCAAAGAGCTGTTTGGCACGATCCTGTGCAAGACGCTCGGCAATGTCCACATATTCGCAGCCGCCGTAGTACCGCTTGCCGGGATAGCCTTCGGCATACTTATGTGTCAGCACGCTGCCCTGAGCTTCACGCACGGCCGCGGACACAAAATTTTCGGAAGCAATGAGTTCCAGCTTGCTCATCTGACGGCTGGATTCAAGGGCAATGGCCTGCGCAAGTTCAGGGTCCTGCAACAGAATATGATCCATGGAGAGGGCTCCTCTGGGCTGATGCGTTCGGTTATGGTCAACAAAAGATACGCGGAATCGGCCGGACAGTCGGCAATATCTCGTTTATTCCGTCCACTTCTTGAGAATGATGCTTGCGTTGGTGCCGCCAAATCCGAAAGAGTTGCACATGGCGTATTCACACGCAACATGCTCGGAACCGTCAGCCAGATAATCCAGATCGCATTCGGGATCGGGATCGACCAGATTAATGGTGCCGGGCAGGGTCTCATGATAGAGGGCAAGAACCGTAAAGACTGATTCGATACCGCCGGAAGCCCCCAGAAGATGGCCTGTCATGGACTTGGTGGCGGAAATCTTGATCTTTTTGGCATGCTCGCCGAAAACTTCCTTGACGGCTTTGTTTTCCGCCCTGTCGCCCAGCATGGTGGATGTAGCGTGGGCGTTGATGTGGCCGATGGCGTCCGGAGAAAGATTGGCGTCGCGCAAGGCATTACGCATGACGCGAATCATGCCGCTGCCGTCCTCGCAGGGAGCCGTCATGTGGTAAGCATCATCCGAAGCGCCATAGCCGACAAGCTCCGCGTAGATGCGTGCCCCACGCGCCCGGGCGGATTCCAGGGTCTCCAGAAGAAGGAGTCCTGCCCCTTCCCCGATGACAAAGCCGTCACGCGCCTTGTCGAAGGGCCGGGAAGCCTTGGTCGGATCATCGTTGTAATGCGTGGAAAGTGCCTTGAGTGCGGTAAAGCCGGCAACACCCAGGGGCGTAATGGTCGCCTCAACACCTCCGGTAATGGCGGCGGAGATGCGCCCAAGCAAAATTTCGCTGTAGGCCGTGCCGATGCCGTGGATGGCTGAGGCACAGGCTGTTGTCGTCACGATATTGGGGCCCTTGGCCCCGGTGAACATGGCAATCTGTCCGGGTCCCATGTTGGAAATGAGCATGGGAATGAGGAAGGGGGAAACCTTGGAGGGGCCGCTCTGCAGGAGCTTGGCATGGTAGGTCTCAATGGTCTGCAGACCGCCCAGCCCAACCCCCAGAATGACCCCCACGTCATAGGCATTGGCCTCGTTAATGGCAAAGTCGGCATCCTTGAGCAGCATTTGCGCCCCGGCCACGGCGAACTGGGTAAAGCGATCCATACGGCGCGCCTGCTTGGCCGGAATGGCATCTTCAGGGACAAACCCCTTCACTTCACCCGCAATGCGTGAATCGTAGGCCGAGCAATCAAAATGGGTGATGGGGCCTAAACCGGACTCGCCCGCAATAAGGCGTTTCCAGGTGGTCTCGATATCATTGGCCAGCGGGGTCAGGCCGGACAAACCAGTAATGACGACGCGGGGACGGCTCATGTATGCTCCTTCTTGCAGGGCTGGCGTTTTGCCAAGGAGGGGCGGGCAACGGGGAATAACTGCCCGTTGCCCGCCAGCAGGCTGTGACTAGCCCTTCTTGCTTTCGATATAGCTGATGGCGTCCTGAACCTTCAGAATCTTCTGGGCATCTTCATCGGCGATTTCGATATCGAACTCTTCTTCCATCGCCATGATCAGTTCCGTCAGATCCAGGGAATCGGCACCGAGATCTTCCACAAAGGACGCTTCGGGTTTAACGTCGTCGGCATTGGCGCCGAGCTGATCGACAATGATTTTTTTCACCTTATCAGCGACATCAGACATGGGATTCCTCCAGATTGAGTAGTTTGCAAATAGGAAAAGGCGGCAAGGCCGCCTGTCGGCTGCAACTAGCAGTACATGCCGCCGTTGACGCCAAGCACCTGACCGGTGATATAAGCGGCCTTGTCCGACACGAGGAAGGACACGGCATCGGCAATTTCCTGTGCTGTCCCCATACGCTTGAGAGGGATGGCCTCAGCGTAGGCGGCGCGCACATCGTCCGGCAGGGCGGCAGTCATGTCCGTTTCGATGAAACCGGGGGCCACGGCATTGACCGTAATGTTGCGGGCAGCCAGCTCCTTGGCGCAGGACTTTGTCAGGCCAAGCAGACCGGCCTTGGCGGCGGCGTAGTTGACCTGCCCGGCATTGCCCATCTGGCCGACGACGGAAGAAATGTTGACAATGCGTCCGCGCCGGTTCTTGCTCATGATCTTGGCTGCCTCGCGGGTACACAGGAAGGCACCGCGCAGATTGATGGTCAGCACGCGGTCAAAATCCTCGTCCTTCATACGGACAAGGAATCCGTCCTTGGTGATGCCGGCATTGTTGACCAGTGCGGCCAGCAGAATCTTGTCCTTGACCTGTTCGGCAAAAAAGGCCGCGACAGCTTCGGCATCGCCCACATTGAGCGCAACAGCCTGCGCCACACCGCCCGCTTGGCGGATGGCTTCAACGGTTTCTTCCGCTTCGTCGGGGCGGCTCACATAGGTGAGCAGAACCTGAAAGCCGTCTTTGGCAAGTGTCTGGGCAATGGCGCGGCCAATGCCGCGCGAGCCGCCGGTAACAAGCGCTGTCGGGGCGCTGGGGGAAAGTGCGCTCATGCGGATACCTCAAAAAAATTTTTCAGACTTTACACGAAAGGAAGGCCAAAGGCAATGCAGGAGCTTCGTCGGTCGCGCGACAAGCGCACGTCCGCACCCTCTGGCAGGGGCCATTCCCCTCGCAGGACAGGTCAGGAGCTAGAAGCGCAGCAGGGTTGCCCCGACGGTCAATCCGCCGCCGAAAGCCGTCATCAGTACCCGCATGCCGGGCGCAAGGCGCCCCTGAGCTCTGGCCTCCACGAGCGCCAGCGGCACAGAGGCAGACGAGGTGTTGCCGTAATGTTCCACATTGGTGAAGACCTTGCCGGCATCAATTTCCAGACGGCTGCCCACGGCTTCGATAATTCGCAGATTGGCCTGATGCGGCACAAAAAGGTCCACATCCCGAATGGTCAGGCCGTTGCGCTCAAGGATTTCTTCACAAATGGCAGACATCTGTCGAACGGCATGCCGATAAACTTCCCGGCCTTGCATATGAATGAAGAAGTCGCTGCCGACGGGGTCTCCCTGCTTGTACTGGCTGGCGGTACCGCCACCGACGATGATAAGCTGGTTGAGACTGCCGTCGCTCTTGCAGATGGCGTCCTCCAGCGTGGCAAGCGGCGGCCTGTCATCAGCCGTAAGAATGCAGGCTCCCGCACCGTCGCCGAACAGAACGCAGGTCGTGCGATCCGTCCAGTCGGAACGACGCGTCAGGGCTTCAGCACAGACAAAAAGAATCTTGGCGGCGGGCTCCAGAGCAAGGATGCTGCGACAAAGAGAAAGGCCGTACAGAAAGCCGGAACAGGCGGCGCTGACGTCAAAGGCCATAACGGCCCCGGCGCCCAGCTTGCCGCTGATGATGCAGGCGACAGACGGGCAGAGAGTATCCGGCGTGCAGGTGGCGGCAATGATATGTGTCAGGTCGCCGGCCTTCATGCGGGCTTCATCCAGAGCCTTGAGGGCCGCCTTGTAGCCCAAATCCGAGGCGTTTTCCGCCGCTGCCAGCCGCCGCCGCTCCCTGATACCCGTACGGGTGGTAATCCATTCATCACTGGTGTCGACCATTTTGGCGAGGTCGTCGTTGGTCAGCACCTGAGAGGGCACATGACTGCTCAAGGAAAGAAGATTGCAGCGTGCGTTCATAGAAAAGCTCGGTGATAGGAAATGTTAGATAGCCCGCGAGAAGCGCGTCAGCTCCTCGTTGGCAAGGATGGTTTCCGCAAGGCGATCATTGGTGCCTTTGCGGACAAAGTTGCCGCTCATCTTGATGGCATTCATCATGGCACGCGAATTGGAGCGCCCATGGCAGACAATGGCCAGTCCCTGGAGACCCAGCAACGGCGCACCGCCGTATTCGGCATAGTCGATGGTGGTGGCAAATTTTTTGAATGCGCCCTTGGCCAGCATACCGCCGAGGGCGGGCAGCACGCCGGAGGTAAAAACGCGCTTGAGCATGCGGATAAGCGAACTGGCCAGTCCTTCGCTCATCTTGACTACCACATTGCCTACAAAACCGTCGCACACCACCACATCCACATCGCCGGTAAAGATGTCGCGTCCTTCCGCGTTGCCGATGAAATTCAGGTTCTGCGCCAGTTTGAGCAGCTCATAGGCTTCCTTGACCTGACTGTTGCCCTTGCCTTCTTCCTCGCCGATACTCAACAGGCTGACACGCGGCGAGGCATAATTCAGCAGGTCACGGGCAAAGGCATCACCCATGAGACCGAACTGAAAAAGATGATAGGGGCGGCAATCGACATTGGCGCCGGCATCGAGCACAACAACAGGATTTTTTTCGGTAGGCAAAAGAGCGGCGAGGGCAGGGCGTTCCACTCCGGCCAGACGCCCCATGATGAACATGCCGCAGGCAACGGTTGCACCGGAATGGCCGGCGCTGACGACGCTTTGTGCCGCACCGTCCTTGACGAGGCGGCAAGCTACCTGAATGGAGGCGTTTTTTTTGCGTCGGAGAATATCCGACGGTTTTTCATTCATGTGAACCACATCATCGGCATGGATGATATCGAACTGCACACCGGCAAGATCAAGCTTGCCCAGTTCCGCTTCAATCTTGGGCGTATCGCCCACCAGCAGGACATGCAGGTCATGAAGCCGGGCGGCCTCAATGGCGCCCGGCACCACCACGGAAGGCCCGAAATCGCCTCCCATGGCATCCACGGCTATGATGGGGCGCGTGTCCATTATTCCGCGTCGTTCTTGTCAACCACCACCTGACGGCCCTTGTAGGTGCCGCAATTGGGGCAGATGCTGTGGGGAACGGTCGGTTCACCGCAGGAGCAATAGATGACGGCAGGCACGGCCACACGGTCATGGGAACGGCGCATGCCCTTACGGGAACGGGATTTCTTGTTCTGCTGGACAGCCATGATGTTCTCCTTCTCCGCCACGGCGGAAAATGTTGTCGGTCACTGGCGAAGAATATTCGCTCAAGGGCTGAAACTTTAACTGATTATTTTTTCTTTGTCCAGTCTTTTTGCAGCGCAAGTCCGCGCAGCACAGCCAGGCGAGGATCGCCCTCATCGCGGGTGCAGTGGCAGGCGGAGGTATTGAGATTGGCTCCGCACTGGGGGCAGAGGCCCTTGCAATCCTCACGGCAGAGCGGGTTCATGGGCAATGCCAGTACAAATTCTTCCCAGCAGAGCGCCGCCATATCCAGCATGGGCACTCCTTTTTCCAGAAGAATGTGGCTGTCCCCCGGCTGTTCGTCTTCCGCCTCTTCACCGTTCGGCACTTCCTCGAATTCCTCGAAGCTGCTGTCGAGCGGGATGTGCACGTCTTCCGCACAGCGGTTGCAGGGCATGATGACGCCTCCCGTCAGCGTGCCGCGCACCAGATAGCCATCTTCCACGGGCAGAACGTGCAGTTCGACTTTCAACGGCTGCTCTACGCGGCAATCCATGTGAAATTCACGCAGATTTGTTGCCCAGAGGGCGTCGTCGTCCACTGTGAGCCGTCTGCCGTCCGGTGGGAGATCATTGAGCGAAAGAAGATGGGGGTTCTGCATGAGCATCTCGCAAGAGTAGGCGGTGCGGGATTTTCCCGTCCCAAAAAGGACATCAGTCCGTCAGCAAGCAGAAAGCAGGCCAGTCCGGCAAACACCAGTGCGGCCAGACGGTGCATAAGTACCTGTGCGCGGGGACTGGTGTTGAACCACAAGGCCAGACGGCCACCGAGCAGGGCCGCAAGGCCGAAGACAATACCTGTGGCCAGCAGAAAGAGCAGACCGAGCTGGACGATCTGCATGACCATGCTTCCGCGTTCAGGGGAACAGAACTGCGGCAAAAAGGCAAGAAAAAAAAGCGTGACCTTGGGATTGGTGATGTTCATGAGTACGCCGCGGCGGTAGAGCGCCGCATAGCCGATGAACGTGCCCTGGCCCCCCTGCGCCAGCACGGCCCCGGAACGCAGGGAAAGCCAGGCCAGATAGAGCAGGTAGGCTGCACCGGCTCCCTTGAGCAGCAGAAAGGCTGTGGGAGAATGTTGAAAGACAGCGGCCACGCCCACAGCCACCAGCGCCGTATGAAAGAACAGTCCGCTCATGAGGCCAAGTGTGGTGGACAGACCGGCCCTCGCTCCATAAAGAGCGGACTGGGTAAGGACAAAGATGATGTCCGGGCCGGGGGCGATGGCCAGACCAAGGGCAATGCCGAAAAATGACAGGGCGATTTGCAGGGTAATCATAGGGAGGCGGTGTGAAGCAGGCGGCATTTTTGCCGCCGGGGCGTTTTCTTGATACGGGCCTCGAGCCGCAGGGCCTGTGAACGATCGGCACAGGTGCGGCAGGCTTCCAGGCGGACGGGGCGACGTATGCGGGTATATCTGGCTCCGCCGGGCAGCAGACCGTTATGCTGGGCGAGGCGACGTGTCACATCCGTGGTTATGCCGCAGTACAGGCTGTCGTCCGCGCAGCGGAGCAGATAGACGTGCCAGTCCGTGCTCACGATCGACCTTCGGCCAGCCATGAGACCAGCATCAGGCAGACCAGCCAGTTGGCGATCCGCCAGAGCCAGGGATTGGTTGGCTGTCTGTTGAGAGTACGGCGTACCTGAAGCAGGGTGCCGACCACGGCGCCGACGCACCAGAAGACCACAAAGCCGATGGCCGCCAGAATGCCCAGCTGGACAAGGCAGCCCAGAAAAAGTCCAAAGGTTATGGCCGGCGCCAGACAGCCTTCGGAGGGGGCAGCGCCGAAGCTTGACTGGCGGAACTGTACGAAGCGGACAGAGTAGGTCGACCGTCCTCCGTTTCCTGCATCATGGGTATTGCGGTGGTTCTGCTCATGCAGAATCTCGGCATCATGGATTCGCGGTTCCTGCGGCGTGCCGTCTTCGCGGGGAGGCTGTTCAGATAAAGGCATATGTATCATCTCCTTGCAGCCACTGCCGGACAAGGCGCGTCACGGCCTGTCCCAGAGCGGTGGCCCGGCTGGAAAGGGTCTGAGGAGTAATGTGCGGCCTGTCGTCCATATCGGCTACCTTGCCGCCCTGTCGCACCGGCGTTCCGTCCCGCAGCAGACCGCGCAGCATACCCGACATGGGCGCGTACAGGGGAATGGCGTCTTTGCCGGTCTGCAGGAAACCGACAGGAGAGCCGACTTCGAGGTGGTCGCCCAGGCGGCATTCGGTATGAAAGCGACCGTCAACCGGGGCGCGAAGATGCCGGACGGCGGCAGGGGAGTGCTCTCCCTCCGGGGGGCGGGCAGCGCCACATACAAGAATTTCGCCGCAGTGTGCGGGATGGGTTTCCATGACAAGATGAGCATCCTGTCCTGCCGTGAAGCCCGGCCCCAGTGCCAGAACAAGAGATGCCAGGTGTTTGCCGAGCGGAACAGGGCGTTTGCGCAGGGTGGCCTCGATAAAGATTGTCGGGCACACGGCGCGCAGGCTCGTCTCTTCCGCACAGGTTAGAACAGGAATTTCCCCCTCCTCCCAGCAGGAAGGGCATTCTTCCGGCACGTTCAGGTGTCGGGCGTTTTTTCCCCGCACCTGCCAGCGCCCTGCGGCGACAGCTTCGGAAAAGCAGACAGCCCGGCGTATGGCCGTGGGGTGTGGGCATTCCTGAAGAACCAGCCGGTCAAAGCCGGCGGCAGCCAGGTGCAGGGCAATTCCCGTGGCCATTTCGCCCGCGCCGCGTATGAAGATGGGTGGAGACTGCGTCATGTTTTCCGGGCTTGTGCTTTTTCCAGCCGACGACAAAGGCATTTTCTCCTTGTGAAAGGGGCGGGCATGCCTGTATGCTGGCTGACAGAGTTTTTCTCTGCAAAGGAGTATAGCATGAAAGGTCAATTCCGCAAATATGCCCGCTGGGCCTGTGCCGCGGCGCTGGCAGCCGGACTCTCCCTGTCGGGAGCGACGGGTTCCCTCTGGGCGGCCAGCACGGAGGATACGCTTGACCGGGCCTGGAAAGCCTTCAACATCGGGCAGTATGCCACCACCCTCCGTCTGGTACAGCCGTTGGCCAGCGAAGGTAATCCGCGTGCTCAGGTCATGCTGGGACGTTGTTATGAAAGCGGGCTCGGCGTGGAACAGAACATGGAAACAGCCGCACAGTGGTATGCGCTGGCTGCCGAACAGAATGATATGGAGGCGCAGCTGCTGCTGGCCTATGCCTATCAGTCAGGCGTAGGCGTGCCCCAGGATGGTTCCCTGGCCCTGCAGTGGACGCAACGCGCCGCCGATGGCGGCTTGCCGGAAGCGGCGTATGCCCTTTCCCAGTATTATGCCAAGGGGCGCTTTGTGGAAAAAAATCCGCAAACGGCCTTTGAATGGGCGCTCAAGGCGGCACAGGGAGGCTACGGGCAGGCCATGCTCTTTGTCGGCGCCTGCTATGAGCACGGCGTTGGCGTGAATGAAGACCCTGCCCAGTCCGCCCAGTGGTATGAAAAGGCGCGCAGCGTCGGGCTTGAGCCTGATGGCCGGATTTTCAATGAAGTACGTGAATACACTCTTGAACCTGATGACCGGGTATCCAATGAAATACGGGAGTACACCATACCGGCCGATACGCAGGAATCCGGCTGGTAGGCTCCGCCAAGGGTAACACAAAAGGGAGGGACGCGCCGCGTCCCTCCCTTTTTTAGAGCATTTTCAGCTTGAAACGCTTCGCGTTGCAAGCCATACGGCCTGTCGTTTGCGGAAAAACGCGAGGCGGACGGATCGCTCCGAATGGATCAACACGCCTGAGCGGGCCTTTTGCCGCGCAAGAGATTCATGATCAGGCAGGCCAGAGCGATGATGCACATGACGGGGAAGGTCGTCCCCAGAAAGATGCTTGTAGAGAGCAGCAGGCGGTAGACGATGAACCCCGCCAGCCAGAGCAGCAGGTTGGGCACGTTAAGGCTTTGCTCGATGTCCCGCCGTTTGAAGATAAAGAAATCCACCAGCAGAATGGCAAAGAGCGGAGCAAAGACCGAGCCGATGAAATAGAGGAACTGTTCGTACTGGCTCATGGGCACGAACAGCGCCACGAGGGTGCCCAGCGCGCAGACGGTGATGCCGACCAGTCGTTCATTGGCGCGCGTCGTGATGTTGGCCGCGCTGACGCCGGCGGAGTGGGCGTCCAAAAACGTGTTCGTTACGGTGGAAAAAGCTACGATGAAGAGTCCTGCGACGCCGAGGCCCGCGCCAAGAAGCATCTCGCTGATTTCGGACGTGCCGGCCAGCAGGGCTGCTCCCAGGCCGATGGAAAACATGAGCATGCTGCCGAAAAAATACCCCATGACGCCGATGAGCGTACCGCTGACGGGATGTTTGAGCGTGCGGGAATAGTCGGAAATGAGCGGCAGCCAGGAGAGGCACATGGTAACGCTCATTTCCACACCGCTGCCGAAGCCGAGGACATCCGTAGGGGCTGTCATGGAGGGGATCGGCGATGTACCCACCTTGTAGGCCAGCACCATGAAGCAGCAGAACAGGGCTGCAACCACCACGGTATGGATGCGGAAGATGGCCTGCAGGCCGCGGGAAATCCAGATGAGAATAAGACCGCCGATGAGCAGGCACCACACCTTTTCCTGTTCGATGCCCAGAAGAACGCGGGCAATGCCGTCCAGGGCCTTGGCGCCGCAGATGATCATGACGGCCGTCCAGCCCAGCAGCTGCACCATGTTGAGCACGGAAAAGACGTAGGACCCGTAACGGCCGAAGGATATGCGGAAGGTTGCCGTGGCCGAGAGGCCGCTGCAGGCGCCTGTCAGGCCTGCCAGCATGAGGATGGACGCGCCGATCACATGACCGATGAGGATGCTTTGCAGACCTTGGACAAGACCGAGCGGCGCAAGCAGGGTACCGGTAACAATCTCCGCAATGGAAATGGACGCGCCGAACCAGAGGATGAAGTGGTTGAGGGTGCTGAACGTGCGTGGGGTACTCACCAGTGGATTCTCCTTCTGCAAAAGCGGCAGGTTTGTGTCGGCCGTGTCCCTGTCCGGTCGATGGAGCCCGGGCACAAGCAAGGACATGGTGGGCATAGAGCGTTTTGCCATTGAAAAAGTCAAAACACGAGGCGGCAGCACATCGCCGCCCGGCCCGAAGATGAGCGGAAAAACCGCGTTTTTTCCGCAAAACGACAGGCCGTATGGTTTGAAAAACGCAAAGCGTCTCAAACTGAAAATGCTCTAGACGCAGATGCGGCGCTTGTCACTCTTTTTCTGTACATCTGGAGCAGGACGCGGAAGCCCCCCGGCGGCAGAGAATCTGAAATGAAAGGAGGCACAGCGCCTGCGGAAGAGGCGTGCCGGACGGAAGGAGGCTGGGAAACGTGTGGCGTGTGCAGGGGGCTTTATAGCCGGGAGAGACAAAGAACAAGGGGAAGGGAGCTTTTTGCAGCCTTCCCTTCCCCTTGCAGGTAATACTTACGCAAGTGCGTTAAACATTCATGTTCAGACCGGCCAGCAGGCTCAGACCGCTCGTGCTGGAGTAGGTACCGAAACCGCTGGAGGACTGGCTGGAAAACCAGGACGAGGCAATGGTTTCCATCTGGAGGCGCGTACGCATGGCCGAGGGTTCAATCTGCATGGCCGAACGGGCATCCTCAAGGCCGGACAGCGCCTGCACCTGAGCATATTGCTTGGTCAGGTCAGGATTGTCCTTGAACAGCTGGCGCAGCTTGTCCGCATCGGGATGCGAGCTGTTGACGGTGACGCTGCCGTCGCTTTCCACCTGCATGGAGAAGGTGATGTCCGGGTCTATGCCCAGCCCGGCAAGTCCGTCATAGAGTTCCTTGCCCAGCTCGTTTTGATCGCGCAGAGCCTGCTGCACCTCTTCGCTGTTGTCGGAAGCAATGCTGATGGCCATACCGCCGTCCTTCGGCAGGGTGAGGCTGACATCCGCCAGAGCGAGGTCCTTTTCTTCGAGCTTTTCCTTAAGGAGGGTTTCCAGTTCATTATGCTGGCGAAGCCAGTTGTTGATGTCATAGGCCTGAGGATGATCGTCGTCAGCCACCAGATTGCCGGCGTCGTCAAAGACCAGAGAAAGTTCGTCAAGGTTGACGTTGATGCCGGCGAGTCCTTCGCGCAGACTGTCGACAAGTTCGCTTTCCTCGTCGAGCAGGCTCTGGAGCTCGTGGGTGGAACCGCTGGCAAGCTTGAATTCGCCGGTCGAGGAAATGGTGAACTTCAGGTCTGTCGTCAGTTCAATGTCGGCTTCCTTCAAGTTCTCCACGAGCTTTTCAGCCAGTTCGGGATGCGCGTCCAGATAATCCTGCGCCTTTTTGGTGTCTTCTTCCGTCGAACCGGCAGCGGTCAGCTTGCCTTCCGTATCCAGCGTAAACGTCAAACCGGATATGTCGGACAAGGAGGATTCTTCGAGTGCCTTCTTGAGGGAGTCATCGAACTCCTTCTCAATCTGCTGCTGATATTTGCTGATCTGACTGAACGTCACCCGGCTGTCTTCGGAAAGCCCCATGGCCTTCATGGCATATTGCACAAGTTCAACCATGCCGGAGATCTGGCTGGCCATAGAGGTATAGGACGTCAGACCGCTCAGCTCGTTTTGCGTCCGATTGGCGGACGAGGAAGTATTCTGAGTGATCTGCCACTGGTAACGGCTGCTGCTGTTGGAATAAACGCTGAGACCGGAAATACTCATGATGACTCCTGCAATTTTTGCCGCTGTACGCTGCGGGTAAGTAAGTTGCCCAAGCTTATGCAACATGTATGCCACGGAATTCTTTGCCCGCAGGGAGAGACAATGGACAGGGAAGGGGAAAAGGGCTATGCTGATTACCTATGGCTTTTCATTCGCAACATGTTGAGACAGTAGATTTTGATGATCCCGCGCTGACGGCAAGTCTTTTCGGGCCGCAGAATCTGCATCTGGATCTGCTGGCCGAGGCAAGCGGCACACGCATCGGCAGCCGCGGCTCTCACCTCTGGGTGGAATCGCCCGACGAACAGACGCGACAACGAGTGTGCAATGTGCTCATTCAGTTGTATGCACTGCTGCGCGAGGGCATGGAGATCAGTCGGCAGGATGTGGTGCGCAGCTACGCCATGCTGGACAGCGATCCGGGGCTTGATTTACGCCAGGTTTTCCGGGAGGCCGTGTTCGTCAATACGCCCCGCAAGAGCGTTGCGGCACGCAATGTGGCGCAAAAGCGGTATCTTGAAGTGTTGCGGCGTCACGAGCTTGTGTTTGCCGTAGGGCCCGCAGGTACCGGCAAGACCTACCTGGCCGTGGCCATGGCGCTTTCCATGCTGCAGCAGCACAGGGTCAAGCGTATTGTTCTGACCCGTCCCGCCGTGGAGGCCGGGGAACGACTGGGCTTCCTGCCCGGCGATCTGGCCGAGAAGGTCAACCCCTATCTTCGTCCGTTGTATGATGCCCTGCATGACATGATGCCGCAGCCCAAGGTGGCGTCCATGCTGGAGACAGGCATTATCGAGGTGGCTCCCCTTGCTTTCATGCGAGGCCGCACCCTCAACGACGCCTTCATTATTCTGGATGAGGCGCAGAATACCACACACGAGCAAATGAAAATGTTCCTGACCCGCATGGGGTTCGGATCGCGGGTGGTCGTCACCGGCGACACCACGCAAATCGACCTGCCCGCCCAGAACACGACCCCCCACGGACGTTCCGGGCTGGTGCATGCCCTTCAGGTGCTGCATGATGTTCCGGGGCTTGCCGTGCACACGTTCTGCAAGGCTGACGTGGTGCGGCATCCTCTTGTGGGGGCTATTGTGAGCGCTTATGACGACGCCGAAAAAAGCCGTTCGCCCCTCTAGCTTTTCCGCGCTGGTTCGTACCATTCGTTCGCGTCACCATTGCGGCCAGGGGCTTCTTGTCCTGGTATGCAGCCTGTTTGTGCTTTCGTTGCTGGCAGGGGCCAATTTTGAGGGCGAACGCCATTTTTATGTTGCCGGTCAGGTAGCCGATCACGACGTGGTGGCCGACCGGGACATGCAGGTGGAAGACTCGCAGGCTACGGCCGCCCGGCGCAAGCAGGTGCTCATGCTGCAGCCCCCCGTCTATGATCTGAGTCTGGAGCCGTTGACTCATTTTCAGACAAGGGTGCTGGCGATATTGCGGGAGCTGGCGGGAGAACAGCCGGGCGATGCGCCTGCCGGCGGGGCTGCCGCGCTTGCCGAAAACGGCGCTGCCGCCGGTGAAGGCGCTGCGCCTGGTGAAAGCGCCCTGCGGCGGCTGACTGACGAACTGACGCCGCGTGTGGCCGAAGAGGTGTTGCCGCAACTTGCCCAGCCGGAAGTTCAGACCTATCTGCTCAAGAAGCTTATTCCCCTGATCAATGAGCGGCTGACCGAAGGACTGGTCAGCGACATTCGTGTAGCCCGCGTGGGCCGGGCCGGCGCCATCATCCATAATCTGGACAACGGTTCGGAACTTCTGCGGCCGGATGTGACAAGCCTGCCGGACGTGCAGTCCTTTCTGGCGGAAATCTCGTCGCTCATGCAGCGGGAAAGCAGCCTCAACGTCCACTCGCGGCGAGCCCTGAGCGCCTTTCTGGCGGTAACCCTGCCGCCTACGCTTACCCTTAACCGCGAGTCCACGCAGAAGCGCGGCAACGCCGTGGCGGAAAACGTGGAGCCCGTCTTTTATCAGATACAGAAGGGAGAACTCATTGTCCGCAAGGGAGCTCGCGTCAGCCGCGAGCAGCAGATCAAGCTTCAGGCCATGTATGATCAGGCAAGCGACGGCATGCACTGGACGGTGGCCGGCGGGGCCTTCATCTTTTCCCTCATCTTCGCCATCGGGTTTTATGTGGCGCCCAGCGGCAAGCCCGGCACGCCCCTGCGCTGCAAGGACATGCTTCTCATCTCGCTGATTCTCCTGCTGTTCGGCATCGGCGCCAGGGCCCTGTATGCCCTGAGCCTTGTCGTGAGCGATCTCAATCATCTGGCAGCCTACGCCGTGGCCTATCCCGTGGCCGGGGCGGTGGGGCTGGTGGCCATGGTCTTTGCCGCCCGCCGCTATTGTACAATGGGACTTTTGCTCTGCCTTTTCGTCACGCTCATGTTCCAGCAGGGTTATCAGGTCTTTCTCTTCCATTTTCTCGGCGGCATGCTGGCCACCTGGCTGGTGACCAGTGCCCAGAACCGGCAGGATGTCGTCTGGAGCATTATTCCCCTGACCATCGGGCAGGCGGTGATCTGCCTTGCACTGCTGCTCTCGTTCAATGTGGCGCCGGAGCTCTATCCGGCCTATGCCGTAGCCGTGCTGGCCAACAGCGTGGTGTCCCTCCTGCTGCTTTTTGCCCTGAGTCCGGTGCTGGAGCTCTCCTTCGGCTATAGTACGCGTTTTCGGCTCATGGAGCTGATGAGCCTTGAGCATCCGCTCATGCAGGAGCTGATGGTGACCATTCCCGGAACCTATCACCATTCGCTGGTGGTAGCCAACATGGTGGAGGCCGGGGCCAAGGCCATCGGTGCCAACAGTCTGCTATGCAAGGTGGCGGCGCTCTATCACGATGCCGGCAAGATTGCCTACCCGGAATATTTCATTGAAAATCAGTTCGGCGGCCCCAACAAGCACGACAAGCTTTCCCCCTCCATGAGCGCGCTTATCCTCATTTCTCACGTCAAGAAGGGAGCGGAGCTGGCTGAACGCTACAATCTGGGACAGGAAATCATCGACATCATCCGTCAGCATCACGGCACGCGCATCATCCGCTATTTTTATCAGAAAGCCATCAATCTGGGCGAGAAGCCGCGCGAATCCGATTTCAGCTATCCCGGCCCCCGCCCGCAAACCAAGGAAGCCGCCATTCTCATGCTGGCCGACTCCGTGGAGGCGTCCAGCCGCACGCTGACGGACCCCACTCCGGCCCGTATCCGCTCGCACATTGATACCATCATCAAGGGCATCTTTTCCGAGGGGCAGCTTGATGAGTCCGAGCTGACCTTCAAGGACCTGCATTTCCTGAGCGAGAATTTCCAGCGTATCCTGACGGGCATTTTCCATCAGCGTATCGTCTATCCGGATGCCAAGCTCAAGAGCAGCGGCATTGTCCCCAAAACGGAAAACAAGACCGACTCCCGCCCGGAAGCCCGCACTACGTCTTCCGCACAGGGGCGTTCCGGCAGCGGAGTGGGGGCACCGCCTCCGCCGACAGTGGTTTCGCATGCCGGTGGTCTTTACGGAACGGATATGCCGCAGGTGTCCGGCGCGGCGCCGTCAAAGCCGTCGGGCAGCAGCACTACGCCTGTGCGTAGTGTATAGGCGGTTCAGGCGGTCCGGCCGGAAGGCAAGGATGCCGAGGAAACTCTTATGACAGTGGAAATCATGCCGCACAGTGCGGCGTACACCTGGCTATGCGATCTGGACAAGCGGCAACTGCGGCAGGTTCTGGCGTCCATGCAGGCTGAGGCCGTGCAGCGGGGCTATCCCATCCCCGTGCTGACGCTGCATCTGGTGGACGATGGCTGCATGGCGCACTGTAATTCCCGCCATATGGCCTGCCCCGGGCCGACCAATGTTCTTTCTTTTCCGGGGGATGCCACCCTGCCGGGCCAGATGGTGCTTTCCCTGCCGACATGGCGGAGAGAGTGTCTGCTGTATGGGCAGGATGGGCGGGAGCATCTTCTGCGGTTGCTGGCGCACAGCATGGGGCATCTGGCCGGTCTGGATCACGGCCCGGAAATGGATGCTCTGGCCGGAGCCTGCCTGCGGGCCGGATGCGCGGCACTCTCCGTGTGCGGTGCAGGCACGCCGTCATAGGCATATTTCCTGTGCCCCGGATAACTGCCCGGGGGACCTGCGACGGAGGGCGATCCATGACATATTTCCCGGTAAAGCGCGTTTGGGGAAGGGATGGCGTGGGAGGGGGCCCCCCCTTTTCGCGCGAGTGAAAGGGGTTCCCCCTCCCGCAAAAAAACAGTCAGTGGCAGCCGCTTTCCGTCAGCACCGTGCATTGCAGGTCGCGCAACTGCCGGGCCGATTCCGGGCCGCGGTTGCGCCACTCCTCCGGCAGGCGGACAGCGCGCAGGATGCTCAACTCCCGTTCGGCTTGCGCGCTCCATATCTGACGGCTGTCGGCATCCACAAGCCGCCAGAAAGGACGGCTCAGGCCCCGCCGATCCACCCGCCAGAGAATGTCCCGCCGGGTACCTGTGCGCAGTTCGGCATAACGTCCCGCGTGCATATGCTCGGCGCAGGCGGTTTCCGCAGCCGCCAGATGCTGGTTGGAAAGCGCCAGACGCCGGCACAGCTCCAGTGCGACGGGGACGCCAAACGCATCATGCCCGTAGTGGTGCGGCCAGTTGTCCGCAGGCGTGCGCAGCTTGCCGAGATCATGGCAGAGCGCCATCCAGACGGCCAGCGCATCACCGGCACAGCGATCCATGACCTCGCAGGTGTGATCAAGTACGGAATTGTTTCCGTGCCAGCGCGGCGGCCCGGCAGGGATATGCGCGGCTTCCTCAAACTCGGCAAACCAGGGCGACAGGCAGCCGCCAGCGGCCAGCACGCGCAAAAATCGGCTGGGAGCGGGACCGGTCAGCGCTTTGAGCAGTTCTCGGCCTACGCGCTCGGCGGGCAGGCCCGCCAGCGCAGCCGGGCCAAGACGGCAAAGTTGATCCGTCGCCTCGGGGGCAAGCTGCCAGTCCGGCAGGCAGGCGGCAAAGCGCGCCAGTCGGAAAGCCCGACCGGGATCATCGGCCAGCGCTGTGGAAGAGGCCGGGCGGAGCAGCCTGTGCCTCAGATCGTGCAGGGATTGCGGATGACAATGCAGGCGGCCTGCCGCATCTAGCGCAAGGGCATTGATGGTCAAATCCCGGGCGCACAAATCCGCCTGGATGTTGTTTCCCCGCAACGGCATGAATTCGTGCCCCTGCCAGAGACAGACCCGTACCGCGCCGACAGTCTCAGCGCCGGGATACTCGGCCAGAAAGGCTTCCCGGCTGCCGTTGAAGGCGTAGTCCCATTCATGGGGCAGGCGGCCCAGCAGCAGGTCGCGCACTGCCCCTCCTACAAGATATATGTCCATGAGGGGAATATGACAGAAGCACGCGAAGAATGCACTCGTTTTTCAGAAGCGGCAACGACCTGTCCGGGCGTTCGGACAGAAGCCGTACTGCAGGATAGCAGCGGTTGCCCCTTTGTCTGGCGTCTGGGTGAGGTGTCGAGCACCCTTGACGCAGCCCGTACCCTGATGGATGCCGGGCTCCTGGCGCCGTGGGAGAGCGTGCAGGCCGTGCGGCAAACCAGCGGCCGGGGGCAGTTGCGGCGTCAATGGATATCTCCGGCAGGCAATATATACGCCACCCTGCGCCTACCGCAGGCCGATCCCTTTCTGGGCAGCGAAGCTACACCGGCCCTGAGTCTCATGCTGGCGGCGGCATGTGCCGAACTGGGACTGACCGTGCGCGTGAAATGGCCCAACGATCTCGTAGCGGAAACAGCGGACGGGCCATGCAAGGTGGCTGGTATCCTTATGGAAGAGAGAGGCGGCGTCCTCTGCGCGGGGATCGGCATCAATGTCATCTGGCGGCCGGAAAGGGAATCCCTGCGGGTCGGGGCGGCCCTGCCCGCCGCCTGTCTTGCCGCCGCCTGGCCGGGGGGAGCCGCCTGCTGTCCGACCGCGGAAAGACTGTGGCCCATGCTTGTAAAGCGCTTGTATTCCGCATATACTGCCCGACGTTCTCCCATGATCCGCTGTCATGAGGCGGTTTGCCGTCATCTGCTCTGGCAGGGGAGGCAAGTGGTCATCGAGGACGGTGAAGAAACTGTTTCGGGCATTCTTGCCGGCCTGCACGCCGACGGCGGCGCTCGTCTGCTGTGCGGAAACGGGGAGAGGATTTTTTACAGCGGGAGCCTGCGTCTTCCGTACGACAATCAAAGGGCGTAGCACATGGCCAACAAGAGCTTTGCTGAGGTTCAGGAGTTTCTCAAGGGCAAGACCATCCTTGTGGCGAACCGCGGTAT
>CALVGJ010000017.1 GCA_944327045.1 uncultured Desulfovibrio sp. | reverse complement strand
GTCAATGAACCATTCGCTTTCGGCATCCGCCTCAGCGCTCAGTGAGTTTAACTCACTTCGCTGCGCCGTGTCAACAACTTTTTTTTCGTTCCGTGAAGATTTTTTTTCGAAGCGGCGAAGTTGTTTTTGTCAGCGCGGTTCGTGAAGCTACTCAAAGCTCGACCGCTTGTCAACAACTTTTTTTCCACTTTTCGATTTTTTTCTTTCACTCGACGCGTTGCCGTCGTCGCGAGGAGAGAACCTATTCATTTCCGCCCTCGCTGTCAACAACTTTTTTTTCAGCTTCCGAAAAATTCTTTTCCGAACCCTCCGTCAGCCCGTCGTCACGGCGCACTCTCTGTACTTGTCAAACTCACCCCGGGCCGTCCGCTTTCCGCTTCCGCCCGGCGCGAGAAGCGTTTATGGACTCTTTCCCACAAAAGGTCAAGAAGTTTTTTTCATTTTTTTGCTATTCTTCTTTCTTCTATTATTTCAAAATGTTAAAAAGGAGGTTTTTGACGCCTCCTCGTCGTCCAACCTCCTTTTTGCCTGAACTCAGCGTGGAATACGGCGCGCGCTGGCCTGTTTTCGCTGTCGCGCGGTCCAGAACAGCGGCTTGAGTCGTCTGGTCCATCTACTGCTGAGCTTGACGAACTGCCCCACCAAAAAGGCCGAAAGCACCGTCCCTTCACGCAGGCCGACAATTTCCCCCAGAACCACCAGCGCGAGCGCCGCCGCACTGATGACCAGCGAAATGTCAAAGAGTATCTTGATGTTGGCGAACATCTTGCGGGTCTTGTAGGCAATGGCGATCACCATGCCCTCACCCGGCAGCACTGTGGCATTGCAGACGATCTCCAGACTCACGCCGAGACCGAGAACGGCCGATCCGACAACGCACATGCCCACCTGCCAGACGTAGTTGCCGGATATGAGTGGCGTTGTTGCCCACATCCAGAAG
The DNA here is from genome assembly GCA_944327045.1 of uncultured Desulfovibrio sp. Classification (GTDB taxonomy): domain Bacteria; phylum Desulfobacterota; class Desulfovibrionia; order Desulfovibrionales; family Desulfovibrionaceae; genus Desulfovibrio. Next base: position 9,437 of record CALVGJ010000017.1, on the reverse strand, counting down.
TCGATGAAGATGCCGAAAATCAGTACTGCCGGCAGTTGCAATATCTGGACGATGCCGAACTGCTTGCCCAGGAGCATCTTCTGGATGACCAGAAAAATGATGTTGCTCAGGAAGGTGAAGGCACCGAGACTGAGCGGCAGCATGAAGGTCAGGGCATAGGGCAGACTGGTAATGGGCGACGTGCCCAGGTGCGCATTGGTGATCAGTGCCACTCCCAAGGCGCAGACAAACAGGGCCACGCACAGGCCCCCGTAGCGTTTGGCGATTTCCTTTTTCGTTTTCATCCCCACAACGTACGCCGATGGCAGGGCATTTTCAAGCGGCCGAAAAAAAGCTGCGTCTCTTTGCGTAAAAGTTCCGGCAACGGGAGGGAACCTGCGCAAAAGATGTGGGGAAAGCGGCATGCCGCTCTGTGAGTGACGAACCTGCCTTCATGGGGGGAAGGCGTGCCGTCATCACCTTGCCGCCGGGAAATCGTTTGTGGAAGGGATCGCTAATTCATGAGGAGACCGAGATGTTTGTAGGCTTTGGCCGTGGCCATACGTCCGCGCGGGCTCCGCTTGAGGAAACCGCACTGGATGAGGTAGGGCTCGTAAATATCCTCTATGGTTCGCACCTCTTCCGAACAGGCAACGGCCAGCGTCTTGATGCCCACGGGGCCACCGTCATAGTGCCGGATGATCACTTCCAGCAGACGCCTGTCCATCTGATCGAGCCCCAGCGGGTCCACGTCCATGCGCTGCATGGCTGCGGCGGCCTGCGGCCCGGTAATTGTTTCGCGGCCGTGGACAAGAGCAAAGTCCCGCACCCGCCGCAGCAGACGATTGGCAATGCGGGGCGTCCCCCGCGAACGCCGCCCGATCTCCTCCGCGCCGTCAGCGCTGATGCCCACGCCGAGGATGCGCGCCGTGCGCGTGACGATGCGGGCAAGGTCCTGCGGCGTATAATATTCCAGCCGGGCGACAATGCCGAAGCGATCACGCAGCGGCGAGGAGATGAGGCCCATTCGTGTTGTGGCCCCCACCAGCGTAAAGGGTTCCAGATCGATCTTGACGGTGCGGGCGGCCGGGCCCTGTCCGATGACGAGGTCCAGCTTGAAATCTTCCATTGCCGGATAAAGGACTTCCTCCACGGCAATGGGCATGCGATGAATTTCATCGACAAACAGAATGTCGTTGCGGGAAAGGTTGGTCAGGATGGCTGCCAGATCGCCGCTGCGCTCGAGCACGGGCCCGGAGGTACAGACCAGATTGACGCCCAGTTCCGAGGCCATGATCTGAGCCAGCGTCGTCTTGCCGAGACCGGGATTTCCAAAAAAGATGGTATGATCAAGCGCCTTGCCGCGCTCGCGGGCGGCATCCAGATAGACCCGGAGATTGGCACGCAGCTCATCCTGTCCGATAAAATCCACCAGCGAATGCGGACGGACGCTTTCATCCAGCGCGCTTGCCTCGGAAAGCTCCGCTCCGTCGGGGAGATGAAAAAAATCCTGAGCCATCGGCATGGTGCTCAACTACTCTCCTGCTCGTTGCGTTCGTGGACATGCACGCGCCGGACAGTCGCCCGGCATTATGCCCGCCCGCGCGCCAAAGCCTTGAGCGCGGCGCGCAACGCGCCGGACACGTCAAGGTCGGGCTCCGCGTGCAGAATGTCCCTGACCAGCGCCGCGCATTCCTCTTCGCCATAGCCAAGATTGGCCAGCCCGTCCAGTACGTCCCGGAGGACGGACCCCGGCCTGACGCCGCCGGAAAGGACGGCTGCCTGCGGCACGTCCTCCACCTTGAGCTTGTACTTCAGCTCCAGAAAAACATGTTCCGCCGTCTTCTTGCCGATGCCGGAGACCCGCGTCAGGGCCTGCACGTCATCTTCCAGCACAATGCGCCGCAAATCATCGGGGCGGAAGATGGACAGAATGGCCAGCGCCGTACGCGCGCCGACCTTGGAGATGGAGAGCAGCACCTCAAAGGTCTGCCGCTCCTCAAAGGTCGCAAAGCCGTACAACTCCTGCGCATCCTCGCGCACCACCAGTGAAGTGTAGAGCGCCAGAGGCTCGCCGCGCCCCGGCAGGGCCGACAGGGTATGCGACGGCAGAGCCACCTCATAGCCCACCCCCCCCCTGGTCACCAGCAGGCAGCAGCTGCCCCAGACCTCGGCCTGCAATCCTTCCAGATAGGCGATCATACTCCTCTCCTTCACGCCGGCGGCATTCGCCCTCTGCCGCATGGACACGCGCCCATGCGGCTTCCTTATTCATTGATCCACCCGCCTACCCGCCTATGCCCTGCATACTCTTGAGGGCTACCGCGGCACCCTGCCGCTCGCGCAGGATGTCTGCGCCAAGCGGTTTATGGCGGCAGGCGGCCTGCACCATACGCTCCAGAGCCGCATCGGCAAGGCGAGGATGGCGCAGGGCCGGACGCAGGGCGTATTCCCGGTCGGCAAACAGACAGGTTCGCAGGCGACCGTCACTGGTCAGCCGCAGGCGGTTGCAGGCATGGCAGAAATGATTGCTCAGCGGCGTGATGAAACCCAGCCGTCCCCTGCCGCCCGGCAGGGAAAACATGCGGGCCGGGCCGGCGCTCTCCGCCTCCCCCTCGGCAGGGACGAGCTCCGAACACCTCCGCGCCGCCGCCAGCATGGCCTCAGCGGGCCAGAAATATTCCTCGCTCCAGAGGGTATCTCCGCCCATGGGCATGAACTCGATAAAACGCACATCAATGGGCAGCGTACGTGCGGCATGGACGAAATCCGCCATTTGTCCGTCATTGATGGTGCGCAGGCCGACAGCATTGATCTTGACGCCGATGCCCGCGGACAGCAGGGAATCCAGCGCCTCCTGCACGGCGGGCAGCATATCCCGTCCGGTCACGCGGGCAAAGGTCTGCCGATCGAAGCTGTCCAGAGAAAGATTGACGGCGCTGACCCGTGCGGCGCGCAGCGCGTCCAGATGTTGCGCCAGCAGGCTCCCGTTGGACGTCACCCGCAGGTCCATATCCGGAAAGCGTCGCCGCAGCATGACGAGAAAATCCCCGCAGCCCTTGCGGGCAAAAGGTTCGCCGCCGGTAAGACGAACCTTGCGCACGCCGAGCCCGTACATGACGCCCACCATGCGCGCCATTTCCTCATAGCGCAGGATATGCGGATGCGGAATGAAGCTGTGCCGGGCATTGCTGTGGCAGTACAGGCAACGGAAATTGCAGCGATCCGTGACGGAAAGGCGCAGGTAGCGCACCACGCGGCCGCGTCCGTCGGCAAGACAGCTCATGCCGCGCCCCCCTGCCGGCAGTTGCCAAGACGGCATTTTCGATTTACAGAAGCGGCCATGAAACACCTGCTCATCGGGGCCATCGTGCCCGCATATTGCTTGTTGTCTGCCCATCCTGCGGCAGCTTGGGACGGCTTTGATGCCGATTCGACGGAACTGGTGGAAATCATTCCCGATGCCCTGCCTGTTGAAGGCGAAAACGTGGACGTCCGCGATTATACCACGGATCAGACGACCACCTGCCTTGTCAAATCCGTCACCCGCAACAGCCGCACCGTCGAGGTGGTTGTCCGTACCCCGGAGGGAGGAACGCGCACCCTCGTCATGGAAGGCCGCTAAACCATCCTGCTCCCGCATTGCCCAGCCGCATGCGGGGCATCGGGGTTTCCGCGATCCTGCATGGAGACTTCCCGCCGTCCTCCGGCGCGTATCCCGTCATTGCGCCTGCCGAAGCGGCACTCGCCGGACAGGCGGACTCCCCTCCGTGCCGTGCTCAGCTCTTGCCCGGCTCGTGCCCCGGCAGCACCACGCTCATGCTTTCGGCCTGTCCCTGTCCCTTGGGGCAGTTGTCCTGCAGGTGGCAGATTTCACAGCCGCCCTTGAACGGATAATGCGTCACCAGCGCAAAGCGACGATTGAGCGTGGGCTGACCTTCCTTGTATTCCAGCCCCAGCCCGGCCAGCGCTTCGCGCAGCGCCTCCGTCGGGCGCGGGGCGGGCGCGCAGCCGGCGTCCTCCACCTGCGGCAGAAGCTGCTGCACGGCGGCCATGCAGAGGAACTGGGCCAGGTTATTGTCCTGCCAGCCTTCGGAGGGCGACTTTTCCCAGGTGGCGTCCACGGCCTGCTCGATGCTTTCCGGCAGCCAGACGACCAGATAGGAAATCTTGCCGGTCGTCACCTCCACCACCCGCAACTCCTGCATCCATTCGCCCCAGAGCTTCACAAGGCGCTCCAGCACGGCGCCGCCGAGCCGGGTTTCCTGACTGAGGGTCATGAACCCTTCCATATCGAAATACGGGGTAATGCTGTGTTCCTTGATGACGGCTTCGCTCACGGCGGCTCCTTGTGGTTGACGATGTTTTTTCCCGAATATTGTATTCACCGCTGGCCCAGCGTCAAGGGAAAAGCGCAACGGCGGCTTTACTTCGCGAGAGCTCTTCTTTACCATTTATCCGTTCCACCAGCCAAGGAGAACCCATGAGCAACGATCATCCCGAAAAAATCCGCTATACCTACAAGATGAATCCCGAAGCGCGGCTGCAAACCGCGCATGGCGTCTGGGGCGGCATCAATCATCAGGGAGAACTGGAGCTGAATTTCTACCACGAGAGCAACGCCCTGCCGGACACCACCGAGTGTCTTGTGGCGCCGGACGGCTCCGTGGGGCCGGAAATGCTCTCCGATGCGGATATGGAGGTGCAGCGCATCACCCGCCAGATTCATTCGCGCGTCCTGCTGAATTACGATACGGCGCGCGTCCTGCTGGAATGGCTGGAAGAGCGCATTTCCTACCTTGAGATGGAAGAAGGCGAAGGGCCGGGCTTTTTCGGCGGCAATCGCTCTTCCGGGCTGGAGCAGTAAGCGGGCATGAAAGAACGCACCTACCACATCATCACCTTCGGCTGTCAGATGAACGTGCACGACTCCCAGTGGCTGGGCCGTGCGCTGGAGGCGCGCGGCTTTGCGGCGGCCCCGCTGGAAGAGGCGCAGGTGGTGGTGGTCAATACCTGTTCCGTCCGGGAAAAACCGGAACTCAAGGTCATGAGCACGCTCGGCCGCATCCGGCAGGCGACCGGCAACTCGCCGCGGGTGCTGGTGGGCGTGACGGGCTGTGTGGCCCAGCAGCTCGGCGACGCTCTCTTCCGGCAGCGACAGGTACGTCTTGTGGCGGGCAGCGACGGCATCAGCGGCGCCCCCGCCGCCATCGAGCGTCTGCTGGACGATCCCGCCCTGCGCCTCTCCCTGCTGGACTTCACCAGCCATTATGAAGAACGCGAACCGGGCGCACCGCTGCCGCGCGCCGCGGCGGGCCATGTCAACATCATGCAGGGCTGCGACAACTTTTGCGCATACTGCATCGTTCCCTATACCCGGGGACGGCAGAAATCGCGCGCCACGGCGGCCATCCTCGATGACTGCACCGCCCTGCTGGCCTCCGGCGCTTCCGACATCACCCTGCTGGGGCAGAACGTCAATGCCTTCGGTCAGGACAAGAGCGGAGACGGCACAAGCTTCCGCGCCCTGCTGGACAAGGTGGACGCCCTGCCCGGCCTGGCGCGCCTGCACTATGTGACGCCGCACCCCAAGGACATGGGCGCGCGGGATGTGGCGGCCTTCGGCGAGCTGCGCCATCTCTGCCCGCGGCTGCATCTGCCGTTGCAGGCCGGTTCGGACAGGGTGCTGGCCCGCATGGGCCGCAAGTACGATGCCGGGCGTTTTCTTGATCTGGTGGAGCAACTGCGCCGCGCCCGACCGGACATTGCCCTGTCCACGGACCTCATTGTCGGTTTTCCCGGCGAAAGCGAGGACGATTTTCAGGCCACGCTGGACATGATGCAGGCCTGCAACTTCATGGCGAGCTTTTCCTTTTGCTATTCCGACCGCCCCGGCACGCGCGCCAGCCGCTTTCTGGACAAGATCGCCCCGGAAGAGCAGCAGGATCGCCTTCTGCGTCTGCAGGCCCTGCAGGACGAGCTCGGCAATCGCTGGCTGGCGGCGCGCGTCGGTCAGGAGGCCGATGTGCTGCTGGAAGGTCGCAGTCCGCGGGATGCCGCCGCCGGAAACGGAGAAAGCTGGCAGGGGCGCGACGCCTACGGCGCGCTTGTCCATGTTCCCCTGCCCGCCGGGGATCATCTGGGCCGCATGGTGCGCGTCCGTATCGAGCATGCCCACCGGCACAGCCTTGTGGGAGCCGTCAGCGAGGATATCTCATGCTAGAAATGCGTGTTACCGGGCTGGGCCTTGATGCCGGCAGCAAGACGCCCGTTGTCTACCTGCGACAGGTGGACGGCGAGGCCAGACTTTCCATCCTCGTGGGAGCCATGGAAGCCCTGTCCATTTCGCTCATGCTCAATGGCGAGCAGCTTCCCCGGCCGCTGACCCATGACCTGCTGCTCATATGCCTCAAGGCGCTGGGCGCCCGGCTCGGCGGTGTGGAAATCTGCGGCATGCATGACGGACTCTACCTCGCCGCCCTCAATCTCCGTATGGCGGACAAGGCCATCCGGCTGGATTGCCGCCCCTCGGATGCCGTGGCGCTTGCCCTGCGGGCACAGGCCCCCATCTTTGTGAAAAGCTCCCTGCTGCTTCCCCGCGGAACAGCCGCCGCAGAGGCCGCTTCCCCCGGGGCGCCCCTCTCCCAGCGTCCCGACGCCGCCTCGGACATGGCCCGTCAGGCTGAAGCCCGCCGCAAGGCGGACACCCTGACAGGCATGCTCCTGCGCGGACGCGAACTGCCGCATGCCGACCCCGACGTGGAGCGCCGCTACCGGGAGTTGCTGCGGGTGCTCGAACCCGTCACCTCCCACAAGATGTAGCCGCGCCGGGACGGCCTAAAGCTTTGTTTTTCCCCTCCGATAGGGTGCTTAACGGATGGGGAAAATCATGCTGGATTATCGCCGCTTCAAGGAAATAAACGATCTCTTTGCCGCCGGTCAGCCGGAAAAGGCGCGGCATCTGCTCATGGAGCTGCAATCGCGCTGCATTGCCCTGCGCGACGAAATGGAACGCCTCAGGGGACAGATACGCACCCTTGAGGACATCCTCTATCTTTCCAAGAATCTCAGCCGGGAAAACGGTTTTTACTGGCTGCAAACCCCCGGCGTCCGGCAGGGGCCGTTCTGTCCGCAGTGTTACGATACGGTCGGCGCGCTCATCCGCCTTGAGAAGACGGATCACGCGCTCTGTTGTCCCTATTGCGGCCAGCGTCATGCCCTGCCGCACCCCGCAGATATCCGGCCCGGCAACGGCGGCATGGCCCGCATCATTCCCTTTATCCGCTGACCCCCTCTCCGACTTGCCGGTGACGCCGTACCCCTTCCTGTACGTGCACTTGCAGTCCTTCCCTTCCCCTCGTATACTTGAGGGGAGCGCCATTGTGTCGCTCCTTTTTTCTGTAATGAGGCATTCATGAGCGTACCGACCAGACAGCCTTCCATCCTCCTGTTGTGCAAGAGCGAACAGGCTGCCGCGGTGGACAAACGCGCCCTGCGCGATGCCGGAGCAATCCATATCCGCACCATGACTTCCGGCCTTGACGCCGCACGCATCATGGCCGGTCTGGAGCCGGACAAGCCCGAGCTCAACCCCGACATCATCGTCTGCCAGCACAAGCTGGACGATATCGACGGGGAACAGTTCTGCGCGCTGCTGCGTCTGCATCCGCGCCTGCTGGGCATGCCCATCCTGCTCCTCCTGCCCAATGATGACGAGGAGGCCCAGCTTCGCGCCCTGGGCTGCGGCGCCAGCGCCCTTATGGGACGTCCCTTTTCCGTGGATGCCCTGCGCAAGAATCTGGAAGCGCTCATGGCCTATGACCTGCGCATGGCCCAGCTCGACAAGGGAAAGGACAATGCCGATCAGAAGGCCTTTGATGATGCCCTTTCCACGTACGGCGTTCTGCTCAAGCCGGTGCGCACGCCGGATGACTACTTTTACGTCGGCATGCGCTGTCTGGAGGAAAAACGCTGGAATTCGGCCCTGAGCGCCTTCCAGCGCAGCCTGCAGGGCGCGCAGATTCGCGGCGAGGCGCTTCTCGGCATGGCTGTGGCCTGGCGCGGCAAGGGCGATCTCGTGCGCTGCCGCCGCTGCCTTGAGCAGGCGGCCCTCACCTTTGCGCTGGCGAAACGCTGGCACAACGCACGCACGGTCTTTGTGCGCCTGCTGCTGGAAGACCCGCAGGCCAAGAGTCCCTTTCTCACGGCCGCGCAGCGCCTCATGCGGGAAAACCGCTATGCCGACGCGGCCCGGGCGCTGGCCGCAGGCATTGACCTGACGCCGCCCCAGCTGGTGGGCTCGCGTCTGGCCCAAATCTGCATGGCCTCCGGTCAGCCACAGGCCATGTTCGATCAGTTGCGGCAGCATCTGGACGGCGAACTGGGGAAACAGGCGGGCGATTTGACCAAGGCCATTCGCTGCCGTATGGAAGACCTGCAAAAGCAGCAGCTTGAACGGCAAAAACAGAGCGCACAGGAGCGTCAGCGTCTCATTGCCCGCGAAATGCGCGCTCGTGCCCGTGAAAATGATGCTGCCGGCAACGGCAATGATGCGACCGCCGCGGAAGGCCCCCTTTCCGAGCAGCCCGTGGCCGCCCCCTTTGAGGCTCCGACGGAAACAGCTCCCCGCAAGAACGCCCCCGCGGATGACGCCGGCAGGCAATCCGGCGGCAAGCCCGGCCCCGAACAAGCGCCTCCCCGTGAAGCGCTGCCCGCGGCAAGCCCCTCCCTGCCGCCCGCGACCACATCCCCCTACCTTGCTCCCTTTTCCGAAGAAGATGCCAGCAGCTCGCTCTTCCGCCGCCTGCCCGGCGTCAATGAGCTTTGCTCCGTCATCAAGTGCACCTGGAAGCTGGCCCGGCGAAAAAAACTCGAGCGGAAAAAGTAAACGGCACTTCCCCACCCGCCCCTTTCCCTGTGCGCTTTTAGAGCGTTTTGTCTTTGAAAAAAATAAAATGCGAGGCGGCGGCACAGCGCCGCCCGGCCAAAAGTGAGCGGAAAAACCGCGTTTTTTTCCGCGAAACGCCAGGCCGTATGGTTTGAAACGCGAAGCGTTTCAAACTGAAAATGCTCTAGGGCCTGTTAACACTATTTAAGAGACTCAACGATTAAGGCAAATATGATGAATCCCAGAAACAAGGCATCCAGTTTGTCGTAACGTGTTGCTATGCGCCTGTAGCCCTTCAAGCGTCGAAACAACCTTTCCACCTCATTGCGCCTCTTGTATAACTCCTTGTCATAATTCCAAGGATTGCGCCGCAAAGGATTGGGAGGGACAACAGGGTCATAACCCAGGCGACGACTCAGGCGCTGTGTCTCATTGCCTTCATACGCTCTATCCATAAGGAGGCTACAGGGCACAGGCGTAGGGCCGAGAGCTTCCAGAAGTTTTCTCCCCTGAGGGGCATCCCCAGCATTTCCGGGGGACAGACACCATATCAGGGGGCATTCAGCGGACG
>CALVGJ010000016.1 GCA_944327045.1 uncultured Desulfovibrio sp. | reverse complement strand
GAAAATCTCCTGCCCCGCCTGTCCGCACAGCATAAGAACATCATTTATGAATTCACGCTCTGGCGGGAGCTCTTTGCCCAGCGGCGCGCTGCCGGGGATGTGCCGCCGGACATGCGCAGCCTGAGCTGTCCCGGCCCGGTGGCTGTGGGAAAGGTGCTGCCGCAGCGCTACTGGGATGTCCGCATTGACGCCGACGGCAGCGCCTATTTTTACGGCCTTGAGGAACGATGTGATCTGACGGAAGCGGCATGTGCCGACAGTTCCGGCGAACGGGTACGAGCCTGCTTTATCGAACGGCTGGAACGCCTTGCCGCGGCCTTGCCGTCCCGTTTTGCCTGCTCCCCGCAGCAGGCGCAGCTGGCCCGGGATGTGCAGCATCTGCTGTCCGGCCCGGAATGCGGGACGGCATACCTGCGTCAGGTTCGCCTCGGCAAGCAGGCCTGCCGCATACGGGGGCTGCTGGAGCTGCCCCATGCGCTGGAGTCCGGCGATGAGGTCGTCTTGCAATGGGGGCACATGACTGTCCGCGCGCAGCGTCATCCTCTTGCCCATGCGTCAGACGAAAGCAGTTCCCGCTGGGCGCTGGAAGCGGTCTTCCCGCCGCAAGAGGCCGACAACCTGCCTGTGGAAGGACATCTGCTGCTCTTCCGGGAAAATCGCGTTCTTATCCGCATTCCCTTGCTGCCTGACGACGGCGAAAAGCAATAAGCAGCACTTGCCTGCGTTATATGCGTTTGGCGCTGCGGGTGCTGATCCGCAGCGTCGTTGTCGCGGCGCAGCGTTCGCTTTTTGCCCGTCAACGGCCTTGTCCATACCCCTCTCCCTGACTTCGTCCATGCTTGCTTCCGAAAGAGGCGTTGCATATTGTTTTTATATTTCTCTTTGGAGGTAGGCATGCGATTTCCCTTGTCCGCCCTGGCTGACGTGCGCCTCGGCTATCCTTTCCGCACTCGCGTAACGCCGGACCCGCAAGGAGAAACGGCGCTGGTACAGCTTGCCGATCTGAACGGTGGCGTTCTGGATACCACCGCGCTTGTACGTGTACATCTGAAAAAAATACGCGAGCATTTTTCGCTGCAGCCCGGTGATATTTTGCTCCGCGCACGCAGCCAGATCAACGACGCCACTTATGTAGCCGACATGACGTTCAGCCCGGGTATTGTGCGCGTGGTGGCCGCCGCGCCCATTGTGGTGGTTCGAGTCCGCCCCTCGCCAGACCGGGCAGGCGGGCTGCCGGAAGGAGTGACGGAACTTGATGCCCGCTATGTGCACTGGCTGCTGAATCATCCGCAAACCCAGGCCGTCCTGCGGGCCCAGAGCACGGGACACCATGCGGAAATTCTGCGCAAGGGGGTGCTGGAGGAGCTCCGGCTGCCGGTACCAGCCCCTGCGGTTCAAAAATTGATTGTTGAAGCCGCCGGACTGCTGGAGCGGGAGCTACTGCTGCGCCGTCAGGTGCTGGAAGAGAGGCGCGCCATGATCCAGCGGCTTTTGCTGCGCCACGCTGAAACCGAAGAAGCTGCGGCGGAGCCCAACACGCCACCGCCCCCTCCCACTGTTGCAGATAGAAGAGAAGAGCAGACATGGGGACGTCTGGAGGGCATATGATGGAAAACACCAGGACGGAGAACGCGGCAGCCAGTGGTCGATATGGCCTTGATCAGGCCTGTCGCAAGGTGGAAGAATGGTTTGCGCGCAACCCGCTGCCCGATATGGCCGATCCCGCCCCTACCTATACTCTGGAAGCGGAAACGGCACTGAGCTTTTTTGCCCTTTCCCAACTATGCCCGCCGGGATTTTTTGCGCAGCAGCTGCGGCTGCTCCAGCAGGGGAGGCCGATCCCGCCCGTACGCCTGGCCGGATCAGACCCGGCAGCGCCCTGGCAGGAAGGCGAATGGCCGCAGCTGGCCGCCATGACCCGGACAGCCCTTGGCCGTGCAGGGGCCGAACTGTTCACCCCTTTGCATCTATGTACTCCCGACGCCCTTGCAGCCTGCCTTGAGGCCTTTATGGACATGCCGCTGCTGGACCGGGATACGGCAAGCCGCCTTCTGCTGGACAAACTCGACGACTATGCCGCCGGTCGGGGCAGGGAACTTGCCTGCGGCATTGTGCCCCCGTGGCTGGCACGACTTATGAGCGGCATGGGCTGCCCCGTCAGCGGCGAGCGCGTGCGGGATTTGGCGTCCGGCGCGGGCACGCTGCTGGCAGATGCTGCACTTGCGCAGCATCTGGCCGACCGAGTCTATTTTGCAGCGGACGGCGCACGCCCGCCGCTAGGCATGCTGCTGCTGTATCTCTGCGGCGTCCCCGCCGTGCAGGCGGACGTCCCCTGTGAACGAATCGTCCCGGCCCCGGAGTCAGTCCCCTCCGCCCAAGGCTGCCATGTGACGGATGAAGGAACAAGCCATCTGACACTCAGTGCCGCACCGGCGTTTGTATCGGTACAGCAGGGGACGGAAGAGCTGCTCTGGATATGCCGCCATGTGAGCGAGGCGCTTCCCGCATACGGCAGAAGCGTACTGCTGACGCGACTGGGACCGCTGTTCCGTGAAGAGCAGGAGGCACACATGCGGGCGGAACTGGTACGCCGCAACCTGCTGGATGCGGTCATCCTGTTGCCCGGCAACGTGGTTCAACGGAACAATGCCGCGCATGCGATCCTGCTTTTTGACCGTCGTCGAGAACAGGGCGGTTCCCAAGCCGACCGAGATACGGTATTCATGGCCGATTTTTCCTCTCTGGGACGGCGCAGCCGTACCCGCTGCTATTTTGAGGAAACGCATGTCCGGCAGGCGCTTGCAATGCTGACAGAACGCCATGAAATGCCGGGCATCAGCCGCAGCGTTTCCTGCGCGGACGTTCTGGCGCACAATGTCTGGCTACCTTCCCGCTTTCTTTTGCCCGCTGGAGGAGAAATGGGGCAGCCGGAAGGGCAGCGCATTGACGAACTGGACAGGGAGCTGGCGGAAACACAAACAAAACTGGACGCGGTACTGGCCCGACTGGACACCCTCTGCCCGCCGCAGTAGGCATAAAGGGCAGGGCGGCAAGCCGATCCGATCGGTGTACGGCACAATGACCTGCTGACAATCACAGCGATCGGGAATGTATTTTCCGCAGACGCATTTTGCGTCATCACCAGCCACCCCGTGGAGAAGTCAGCAGATGAAAGCACAAAACAGTATCAGACTATGCTTTTTTCTTCTGTATTCAACTCTGTTCCTCTTTTTTGGCGCTTTTTTGTACAAGTACCGAACAGATATCTTCTTTTATTTCGATCCCCCTCTTGAGGCGGAATATGTAATGCACGATGCGCAGAGCAGGAGCTTTGTCTTTAGCGTTTTCCGCTATGGATGGATATCTCTTCCCTATGCCCAATTAGGCGCAAATTCCGCAAACGCGCAGATCATTGATGCTCTCCTGGCCAGCAACAAGCTATCGTATGTTGCCATACTGAACAAACATCACGGCTGCGACATATATTTGACTCATAGCGGAAAAGAAGTTTTGCTCAACCCTCTCTTTCAATTCATCTTTACTTCTAGATAGTGTCGTCAATTTCATGTAATTTATTGAAATTACTGAAATAAATTATAGAACGCAAAGATTTGAATTTTTAGTGATTTCAAATGGTTGAACATGAAATGACGACACTGCCTAGCAGACCCTGACAGTCCTATCCTTGCAGATGATGCCCGAAAAAGTCGGTCAGCTTTCGTACGACGGGCTGGACGAACTCCGGCTTATCGTAGAGATCCACATGGCTGGCCCCGGGGATACAGTAGAGTTCCTTCGGTTCCCGCGCCGCAGCATAGGCGGCCTCGCTGAAATAAAGAGTATCGGCCTCACTGCCGACGATGAGCAGTATGGGCCGGGGGGAGACCGTATCCAGATGGGCAAAGGCATCGAAGGCCGCGAGCTTGTCATTGCTGGAGACAAGATACCTGTTGACCGACGTGGGATACTGGCAGCGGGGAGTACGGTAGTATTCCCAGGCTTCCCGCTGGATGGTCGAAGTCTGCTCGGTAATTTCGCTGCTGTCGTCAGGCACATACTTCCAGTAGGCGGGTTCGCCGCCGCGGGCCTCCGCAGTGCGGGCCTCGGCCACTTCCTGGAGCAGCTTCTGCATAAAATTGTCGATGTGCACGCCGGGAAAACCGTTTTTGGCGCTGTCGCCCACATCCCAGGTGCTGATGCCCGCCGCGGCGCGAATTCTGGCCTCGGTCTGCATGGCGCTCAGGGTATAGCCGCCGCCCGCGCAGACGCCCATGGCGCCGATACGCCGCTCATCCACATAGTCCAGCGTCACAAGATAATCCACGGCGGAACGGATATCCTCCACCCGCGAGGTCGGATCTTCCAGATAGCGCGGCAGGCCTTCGCTTTCCCCCTGATGGGACGCATCAAAAGCAAGGGCCACATAGCCGGCCTGCGCCAGATGCCAGGCATAGAGGGAAGAGCATTGTTCCTTCACTCCGCCCCCGGGATGCGTCACCACGATGGCCGGATACGCCCGGGCGACGTCAAAGTCGGGCGGCAGGAAGAGCAGCCCGGCAAGATTCAGGGAAAACTTTTTGAAGGTGACTTTTTTCCCTTCCGTGTAGTGCGTCGTATACTGCATGATATTCTCCTTGCTTGTGGACTCCCTGCCGAGTACCCATTCCGGCATTCCGGCGGCCCGCCTGTCCGGTGGCGGGGACGCAACTGTCAGGCCTGTCTGCCCATCTGGCGGGCCGCCTCAAGTGCGGCACGATTCTGCCGAATATCTCCCGGCAGGGTAGCGCCCACACCCCGCACAACACCCCGCAGGCGGCTTTTGTCAAAACAGGATATCCAGCCGTTCAGTCCGTTGACGGCGCCGTCAACGGCGCTTTCCTGATCATCTGCGGCCGCAGCCAGCAGATAGATGTCGCGAAAGGCGTATTCGGCAGGAAAGAGCGGATTGGCACGATCAAGCAGGGTCTTCATCTGCCCGCACATGCCGTAATAATAAATAGGAGTGCCAAAGACGAGCACATCAGCCTGCTGCATGCTTCGTACAATGGCCGGCGCGTCGTCGTGGATGACGCAGGACTGCGTTTTCTGGCAGGCGAGACAGCCTCTGCAATAGCGAATATCCTTCTCACGCAGGCAGATTTTTTCCACATCATGTCCTGCCCCACGCGCCCCCTGGATAAATTCATCCGCCAGCATATCCGAATTGCCGCCCTTGCGCGGGCTGGTGGAAAGAACAAGAATCTTTTTCATGGGATATCTCCTTGGCGGGGGATGGCTGCCACCGTCCAGCGGCAAGCGGCACAGTCGGTGCGCGGCGGCGATCCCCTTCCTGTTCCTTATGCGGACAGGCGGAAAAAAGAGCAAATACTTATATTGCATGCTTTACCATGCCTTTAAAGCATGATATGGCGAACCTGTGCCGCCTGAAGCAACTGGCGGACAAGGCAAGGAGCCGAATAAAAATGGATATACGGGTACTTCGCTATTTTCTGGCTGTAGCGCGGGAAGGGACCATCTCCGGCGCAGCCGCCGCGCTGCATGTCACACAGCCGACGCTTTCCCGTCAGCTCATGGAATTGGAACAGGAGCTGGGGGCAACGCTGTTCACACGCGGCAAGCGCCACATCAGCCTGACGGAAGAAGGGCTCTTCCTGCGCAAGCGGGCGCAGGAGATCGTGTCCCTGCTGGAGCGGACCGAAGCGGCCTTCACCGCGGCGGGCGAGGAGGTCAGCGGCGATGTGTACATCGGCGGCGGAGAAACCGAAGGCATGCGGTTCCTTGCTCGCACCATCCGGGAAGTGCGCCGGGAATATCCGCATATCGCCTTTCACCTTTTCAGCGGCAATGCCGAGGAGGTCAGAGAGCGTCTGGACAGAGGAAGCGTGGATTTCGGTCTCTTCATCGAACCGGCGGACCTGTCGGCCTACGATTTCATTCCCCTGCCGACTCGGGATACCTGGGGCGTGCTCATGCGCAGGGATCACCCGCTTGCCGCACAGGATGCCATAGAGGCGGACGATCTTGCGGGTCTGCCCCTCATTGTCTCCCGTCAGGGGCTGGTGGAAAACGAGTTTTCCGGCTGGATGGGCGGAAAATTCCGCCAGCTTTCGCTTGTGGCGACGTATAACCTGCTGTACAACGCAGCGCTCATGGTAGAGGAGGGGGTGGGCTGCGCCCTGTGCCTCGAAGGCATTGCGCACACAACTGACGACAGCCCGCTCTGTTTCCGGCCGCTGCGCCCCAGAATGGAGGTAGGGCTCAAACTCGCCTGGAAAAAACAGCAATGTTTTACCCGGGCTGCGGAAATTTTCCTGAACCGCTTGAAGCGGCAGGGGGAATGATTCACGCCATAGAGCATTTTCAGTTTGAAAGGCTCCGCGTTTCAAGCCATACGGCCTGGCGTTTCGCGGAAAAACGCGGCTTTTCCGCTCACTTTTGGCCGGGCGACGCGGTGCCGCCGCCTCATATTTTGCCTTTATCAAAGGCAAAATTCTCTAACGCGAAACGTCTCGCTTGAACCAGCGTCCAGAAAAACATTCGGGGGCTCGCCGTCAGGCTGAGACCCCGAAAAAAGAAAGCGCAAAAAATGACGGAGGCGGCTAGGCTTCCTGTGCTGGAGCGATCCCCATATCCCGCAGCAGGTTATCCACGGCCATATGCCCCATGATTTGCGTAGCGCCACTGGTGGAAGAGGAGCAATGCGATCCCATGACCAGATTGTCCAGACTGTACCAGGCGTCTTCCGCAGGCGGCTCCTGCTCGAACACGTCCAGCCCCGCGCCATAGATTCGGCCTTCCTGAAGGGCGGCGAGCAGAGCGGCATTATCCACCAGCTCGCCGCGGGCGGTATTGATGAGAATGGCCGACGACTTCATGGTCGACAGACGCCGGGCGTCGATACAGTGCCGAGTGCTGCCGTCAAGCTGGGTATGCAGCGTGATGATGTCGGCGCGGGCGCAAATGTCATCCAAAGAGGCTCGCTCGATGCCGTTAGCCTCGGCATAGGCGGCATCCCAATGGATATCGTGAGCGAGTATCTGCATGGAAAACCCCTTTGCCCGCCGGGCCACGGCCCGTCCGATGGCCCCCAACCCCACAATGCCCAGCGTCTTGCCGAAAAGATCGATGCTGGTAATCTTGCTCCAGTCTCGACGGCGGCAGCGCCCGTCAATGAGGGGAACCTTGCGGGCCACAGCCAGCATCAACGCCAGCGCGTAGTCGGCCACGGCCTCAGTGGGGGCGCCCAGAGTCCGGGAAACGGCAATGCCGCGCGCCGCGCAGGCATCAAGGTCAATGTTGTCCAGCCCCACGCCGTACTTGGCCACAGCCTTGAGCTGCGGGGCGGCGGCCAGAACATCCGCGTTGACCGGATCAACTCCGACAATCAGCCCCTGGCAGTCCGCCAACAGGCTGCACATCTGCTCACCAGAGAGAATGCCGCCGGTTTCGTTGCGGACGATAGTAAGGCCTGCCTCGCGCAGGCGATCAAAAAGTGCGGGGTCGGTTTTGCCGAAGGAACGCGGCGTTACCAGAACTTTCATATGAACCTCCCGGAAAGGGCATTGCCTCCTGCCGCTGCACCATTGCAACGGCAGAAAAAGGGCGCTCCTCGCTTTCCGATGGAGCGCCCTGCTGAAGATATTTGCCGAACGGCAGACAGAGAAGGGTAGTTTACGCAAGCACTCTTTCCGGCAGGGAACGCGCAGGAAAGAATGCTTACGCCAACATATCCTCGCCTAGGCCACGACGTCCAGTCGCGTGCCGATGCCTTCGGCAGCCAGTCCCGCGGCACGGGCAGGATCGGTCTGCGTCGCCAGACCGGCCGAGCTGCCGTTGATGATCTGGCTGGCCATATTGGCCTGCATGTCCATGATGGAGCGGCTCAACGCCACATTGATACTGGCCTGGATGGCTTCCAATTCCATAGACGGCTCCTTTTTTTGTCGCAGGAACGACGTTTGAGCAACTATAG
>CALVGJ010000015.1 GCA_944327045.1 uncultured Desulfovibrio sp. | reverse complement strand
AAAATCGCGCCGCATATACCATCCCAAAGCGAGGTCAAGGTGACCTCGTTGTGTTCAGAAAGGAAAGGTACCTTTTTTGAGTTAGAGCTGTTCAGGAGGAAAACACAATGAAACGCTACGCTCTTATTCTTGCCCTGGTTATGGCCCTCGCCGCCGGTTTCGGTTGCGCCAAGAAGACGTCCGACGAAGGCACCCTCACCGATGACATGAGCCCTGAAATGCGTGCTGCCATCCAGCAGATCACCGACGGGCGCGTGCTCTTTGCCTTCGACAAGTTCGACATCAAGCCCGAATACAAGGACATGCTGAAGACCAAGGCCGACCTCATGAAGCAGTTCCCCTCCGTGCGCGTGCGCATCGAAGGCAACTGCGACGAACGCGGCACCCAGGAATACAACCTCGCTCTTGGCGAACGTCGCGCCCGCGCCGCTTACGAATATCTCGTGATGCTGGGCGTGAGCCCCTCTCAGCTTGAAATGATCAGCTACGGCAAGGAAAATCCGGCCGTTCAGGGCACCGGCGAAGCCGTGTGGTCCCAGAATCGCCGCGACGACTTCACCGTGGTCGCTCACTAGGATTTCACGCCGCAAGGCAGGAGGCCGCCCGCAAGGGCGGCCTTTTTTGTCGCCCCCGGCAAGGCTGCGTCCTGCCGCCGCAACGCGCCGCAACACCCTTGCATCCCGTCGTTCGGCGGGCTACATTCCGGCAACGAGGTACGCCATGAACATAGTTATCCTTGACGGCAAACTGCTCAATCCCGGCGATGTGGACTGGGGTCCGCTGGAAGCGTTGGGAAATCTCAAGGTCTACGACGACAGCACTGTGGAACAGGTTCCCCAGCGGGCCGCCGGGGCCGATGTCGTGCTTATCAACAAGGTACCGCTGCGCCGTGAGACACTGGCGCAGCTTCCCGACGTGAAGATGGTCGGCGTCGTGGCCACGGGCTACGACGTGGTGGACATCGAGGCCTTTGCCGAACGAAATATCCCGGTGTGCAATGTAGTGGCGTACGGCGTCAATGATGTGGCGCAGCATGTCATGGCTCTGCTGCTGGAGCTCTGCCACCGGACAAGCGAACATACCCAGAGCATCCGCAGCGGTCAGTGGACCGACGGCGGCGAATGGTGCTACTGGATGCACACCCCGGTCTGCCTTGAAGGCATGACGCTGGGACTGGTGGGCTACGGCAACATCGGACGGCGCGTGGGCGAGCTGGGGCATGCCTTCGGCATGAAGGTGCTGGCCAACCGGCGCAATCCCAAGAATCCTCCTTCCTATGCTCCCTTCACCTTTGCAACGCTGGATCAGGTGCTGAGCCAGTCGGACGTGGTGTCCCTGCATTGCCCGCTGACCGAGGCCACGCGGGGCATCATCAACAAGAAGAGTCTGGCGAAGATGAAGCGCGGCGCCATCCTGCTCAATGCCGCCCGCGGGCCGCTGGTCAATGAGGATGACGTGGCGGCGGCCCTGCATTCGGGGCAGCTCGGTGGTTACGGCGCGGACGTCATGACCAGCGAGCCCCCCGTCCGGGACAATCCGCTCTTTTCCACGCCCAATACCCTGCTTACACCGCATATGGCCTGGGCGACGGTACGCGCCCGCCAGAATATCATCAACCTGACGGCGGAAAATATTCTGCGCTGGAAGGGAGGCACGCCCATCAACGTGGTCAATGCCGTAAAAGGGTAGTGACCTCCTGCCGTCGCGCCCGATAGACGCCTGCCGGCATGTTCCCGGCGGGCGGGGCGGCGGTCGTCTTCGGTAACATCCCATGCGTATCGACATTCACACGCACGCTTTCCATCCGAAAATTGCGGCCAAGGCCGTAGCGCACCTCAACGAAGCCTATGACCTCTGCTGCGAGGGTGACGGTACGGTGGAGCACCTGCTGGCCTGTGAGCGTGCCGCCGGTATGGATCGCTGCGTGGTGCTCTGCGCCGCCACGACGCCCGCGCAGGTCATCCCGGCCAACAACTACGCCCGCGAGCTCCAGCGCACACACCCCGAGATCATCGGCTTCGGCACCCTGCACCCCGCCTATGCCCGCTGGGAGGAAGAACTCCACAGCATGGAGCGCAGCGGTTTGCGCGGCATCAAGCTGCACCCTGATTTTCAGGGCTTCCGGCTGGATGACCCGCGACTGCTGCCCATGTTCGAGGCCGCGCAGGGACGCTTTCTTTTCGAGCTGCATATCGGCAGCGCCCAACCGGCTTCTGTTGCGCCCTCCAGCCCGCAGCAGCTGGCGGCCATCGCCCGCGCCTTCCCCGGACTGACGCTCATCGCCGGGCATTTCGGCGGCTATCTCATGTGGGATATGGCCATTGAGGCGCTGGCCGGGCTCGACAATGTCTGGTTCGATACCTCAAGCACCAGCCCCTTTGTCACGCCGTATCTCCTGCGGCGTCTGCTGGATGCCCATCTGCTCGAACGCTTCCTCTTCGGCAGCGACTGGCCCCTCTACGACCCCGCCGAAGAGCAACGGCGGCTGCAACGAGTGGGCGGCCTCTCCGATAACGCCCTCGAACGCATCCTCACCAACGCCGAACAACTGCCCGGCCTGCTGTAAGACGTATCGCGCTGAACAAGAGCTTGGTCTTCGAGGGGGAGAGGGAGAACCGTTTTAAAAAACGGTTCTCCCTCTCCCCCTCGCGCACCCCCTCTCCTTCCCCAAAACTTTTGTTCGGGTCAGCGCATAGCGATGCGACCCCGCAAGGCGTCGCGTGTCTGTCACGTCCCCGGTGGCCTGGTAGTCGCGAGAGCGACTACCCGCAACCGAACACACGGAAAAAACACGCTTTTTCCGCGAAACGCCAGGCCGTATGGTGTGAAACGCAAAGCGTTTCAAGCGGAAAATGCTCTAAAAATAAACCGGCAGTCTGTATCCGGTATTGCGGTACGGAGTTTGGCTGGCTTGCGGTCGGGCAACGGCTTGCATGCAGCGACGGCTGGCATCTGGACAGATAAAGTTTTTTGGAAGGGAGGGGTTTGGGGAGGGAAACCTTTTGTGAACAAAAGGTTTCCCTCCCCAAAAAATAAATAAATAAAAACGATAAGATATATCTGTATGGGGCATGCGCTTGACGGCGGGGACGTTTCCGGCTAGAGAGGGAGCAGGTCGGACGGCGGCAACACTGCCAACCCCGTCAGGTTCGAAAGAAAGCAGCGGTAACAGATGTTGCCGGGTGTCCGGCCCCTTTTTCCGAAGCCGTCAGCGGAACGCGTTGACGGCTTTTTTTGTAGGCTGACGGGCCGGGGCGTCGCGAGGCGGTACAGCGCCGCCCGGCCGAAAGTGAGCGGAAAACCGCGCTTTTTCCGCGAAACGACAGGTCGTACGGAAAATGCCCAAGAGCTCCGGCACTGTCGGCGGGGGGAGAATATTTGGTGTATCATCTGGCTTTGGCCTTTCGGGATGAGAGCAGGAGCTATTCCCTGCATGCGGCGGCAACGCTGCTGACGGTCTGCGCGCATACGTCGGCGGCACTGTGCGTGCATATCCTGCATGATGAGGAATTGCCGCCGCAGGGACGGCGGGTTCTGGAAGCCGTAGCCCGGCAGAGCGGACAGGAGATGCGTTTTCATCTGGTCCCGCCGCTGCCGCCGGAGTTGCGCGAAAACATGCCGCCTGCCTTCGGCCCCGGCGCCTTCTATCGCTACTGGCTGCCGGAATTGCCGGAGCTTGCCGATGTGGAGCGCCTGCTCTATCTGGACTGCGACATCTGCGCCCTCATGGACGTGACGGACTTCTGGCAGGCGGCGGACGAGGCGGCGGCCGGAAGTCAGGATATTGCCCTGTGGGGCGTGCGGGACGCCGCCATGTCTCTGCATCCCGCCTATGCCCGTCGCATGGGGTTGCGCCCGTCGGACTGCCTCAATTCCGGAGTGCTCCTGCTGCATCTGCCGCGTCTGCGGAGCGTGCTGCCCTCCTGGATGCAGGCCATGCGGCAGGCCCTGCTTTCCCTGCCCGGGCCATCCCGCTATCCCGACCAGGATGCCCTCAATGTGTTGTGCCGCAGGCTGCCGCACGGCTTGCTGCCGGAGCGTTTCAACTACCAGATGCACGTTGCCGCCCGCTGGGAGCAGGACCCTGCCTCCCTGCATGGCTGTCTGCTGCACTACTGCGGTCGCAAGCCTTGGTGCGTGCCGCCATATCGTGCGGCGCAGCCCTTTCTGGAACAATACGCGCGGCTTGCCGCCATGCTGGCGAAGGAAGGAGATGACGAAAGATTGCGCTTCGGCGCGTGAGGGGGTATGTTCGGCGTATCGCATGACCCTCAACCCTGCGGCGGCAAGCCGTTGGAGACCATGAACATTGATGCCATTCGCGCCGCGCTGGCGCAGGACAAACCGACCATAGGCACCTGGCTGCAATTTCCTTCTTCGGAAGTGGCCGAACTGCTGGCCCGCGCGGGCTATGACTGGGTGGCGGCGGACATGGAGCACGGCACCTTCGGACGTACCGGGCTCACGGACATTTTCCGGGCCATCGAATGCGGCGGAGCCGCTCCCTTTGCCCGGCTGGCCGAGGCCTCGCGCCTGCAGATCAAGAGCGCGCTGGAGGCCGGCGCACAGGGCCTCATCTTTCCCATGATCGAAAGCCGGGCGCAGCTCAATGCGGCCATAAGCTGGGCTACCTATCCCGGTTATGACGACGGGCGGCTTCCCGAAGAGCCGCTGCGGGAAAATCGCGGCGTGGGCTTCTGTCGGGCCAACGCTTTCGGCACGCAGATGGAACGCTACATGCGGGATCGGGCCTCCCGGGTGTTTCTGGTGGCGCAGATAGAGCATATCCGGGCCGTGAACAATCTGGAGGACATTCTGTCGCATCCCCGACTGGATGCCATCATGGTGGGGCCCTATGACCTCTCCGGCTCCATGGGCCTGACGGCCCAGTTCGACCATCCCGACTTTCAGGACGCCATGCGGCGCATCCATGAAGTCTGCCGCAAGCACCGGCCGCTCATGGGGCTGCATATCGTGCAGCCCGATCCGGCGGAGCTGGCGCGTCAGGTGGAGCAGGGCAGCCGCTTCATTGCCTACGGCATTGATTCCGTCTTTCTCTGGAACGGGGCGCGGCGTCCCGAGGTCGTCTAGTTCGTGGAGATTCAGCGGGAGAACAGCATGAAAATCACCGTATTCGGCGGCTCCGGCTTTCTGGGGTCGCACATTTGCGACAAACTTTCCGAAGCCGGGCATGACGTCACCATCGTGGACGTGCACCCCTCGCCCTGGCTGCGGCCCGATCAGCGCATGCTGACCGGCAGCATTCTGGATGAGGCGCTGGTGGAGCAGGCGGTTTCCGGGGCGGACGTGGTATTCAACTATGCCGGCATTGCGGACATCGGGGAGGCCAATCGCCGCCCGGTGGACACGGCCCGGCTCAATGTGCTGGGCAACGTCATGGCGCTGGAGGCCTGCCGCAAGGCCGGGGTACAGCGCTATGTCTTTGCCAGCTCCCTTTATGTCTACGGCAAGTCGGGCGGTTTTTACCGTTGCAGCAAGCAGGCCTGCGAGATTTACATCGAAAATTATCAGGCCATGCACGGCCTGCCGTATACCATCCTGCGGTACGGTTCCCTGTACGGGCCGCGCGCTGATGCCCGTAACGCCATTCATCGCTTTGTGCAGGAGGCCCTGACCACGGGCAGCATCACCTATTACGGCGCACCCACAGCCCTGCGCGAATATGTGCATGTGGACGATGCCTCCACGGCCACGGTCATGGTGCTGGAACCGGAATTCGCCAATCAGAACATCATCATTTCGGGCAACCAGCCCATGCGTGTGGGCGATCTGTTCAAGATGATCGGCGAGATGCTGGGCAAGGAACTGACCATCAATTATCAGAACGATCCCAACAGCGGACATTACCAGATTACGCCCTACGCCTTCATGCCCAAGGTGGGCAGGAAGCTGGTACCGCCGCTGACCGTGGACCTGGGGCAGGGCATCCTCCGTGTGATGGAGTCCGTGCACCGGGATGCGCACCCCGAACTGCAAAGCGAAGGTGGCTATCTGGTCGCCACCGACGACTAGCCCGCACGGGCAAAGGAGCAGACATGAACATCATTGCCATCATTCCCGCCCGCATGGGATCGAGCCGTTACCCCGGCAAACCGCTGGCGCTCATCCACGGCACGCCCATGGTGGGGCATGTTGCCTTTCGCACGGCCATGAGCGGCATTCTTTCCGATACCTATGTGGCGACGTGCGACGCAATCATTGAAAACTACTGCCGTGACGCGGGGCTTAAATGCGTCATGACCGGCGATCACCATGTGCGCTGCTCCACGCGGACGGCCGAGGCCCTGCTGAAGATTGAGGCCCAGACCGGAAAGAAGGTGGACATCGTGGTCATGGTACAGGGGGACGAACCCATGATCACCCCGGACATGATCGATGCCGCGGTGCAGCCCATGCTGGACGATCCGTCCATCAACGTGGTCAATCTCATGGCCGAAATGGAAACGGTGGAAGAATTCGAGGACCCCAACGAAGTCAAGGTGGTGGTGGACTGCCATAACGATGCCCTCTATTTCTCCCGTGAGCCCATTCCTTCCCGCAAGAAGGGGGCGGACAAGGTTCCCATGCGCAAACAGGTCTGCATCATTCCGTTCCGCCGGGATTACCTCATCCGCTTTAACGAGATGCAGGAAATGCCGCTGGAAATCTATGAATCCGTGGACATGATGCGCATTCTGGAACATGGCGAAAAGGTGCGTATGGTACCGACGGACAAGCGCACCTTCAGCGTGGATACGCCGGAAGACCTGGCGCGCGTCACCCGACTCATGGAAGGCGACACCCTCATGCAGGAGTACGGCAAATAGATGAAGGGCCATCAACGCCTTTTACTGGCCCTGGAGGAGCTGTGGGTATTCGCCTTCGGGTGGATACCCACGCCCGTGGGGCGGCTGGTGCGCCTTGTCATGTGGCGCTGGATGTTTGCCCGCTGCGGTTCGGTACGGTTCAATACGGGCATCGGCATGGTCGGTTGCCACAACATGCGGCTGGGCAATCAGGTACGTGTGGGCCGCAACTGCATCCTGACGGCGGGCAACGGCAAGCTGGAGCTGGCCGATCAGGTTTCCCTCTCGCCCGGCGTACATTTATGCGCCGACGGCGGGAGCATCTTCATCGGCGTCAAGACGGCCATAGGGCCCGGCACCGTCATCCGTTCGGCCAATCATTGCTTCACCCGGCAGGATGTCCCCATCATGGAACAGGGGCATGAGCCGGGTGTCGTCGTTATTGAGGATGACGTCTGGATCGCCGCCAACTGCACGGTGACGCCCAATGTGCGTATCGGGCGCGGCGCGGTGGTGGGCGCGGGCGCGGTGGTGACTCGTGACGTGCAGCCCTACGACATTGTGGCCGGCGTGCCGGCCCGGCCCATCGGCAAGCGCGGCAAGGATATGTGCCTCAATCAGGTCGGCGAGATGGACGACGACATGTATTGACGGCGGCATCCCGGCCCGGGATCGGAGGGCGCGCCGCTTCCCGCCGGGAGATATGCGGTTTCCGGGCGGCATGGCGTAAGGTCGTGCCGCCTTCGCAACGCTAGCGCATTTTCAGCTTGAAACGCTTTGCGTTTCAAGCCATATGGCTTGGCGTTTTGCGGAAAAAGCGCGGTTTTTCCGCTTGCTTTGGGCCGGGCGGCGCTGTGCCGCCGCCTCGCATTTTGCCTTTTTCAACGGCAAAATGTTCTAGGGTCTGTTAACACAAATTTTACAAATAATTTCAATATATCAAACAAATATGCTGTACACCCTCCGCTTGCTTTTGGGGGCGGGTTTGCCACGTGTTCCTGCCCCTTTTCCGGTAAAGGCGCGCTGGGGAAGGGATGGGGGGCTTGGGGGGAAGGGAAACCCG
>CALVGJ010000014.1 GCA_944327045.1 uncultured Desulfovibrio sp. | reverse complement strand
GGGACTTCTTGCGAAGTCCCCGTATTTTCTGGTGGAGCTGGGGAGAATTGAACTCCCGACCTCTTGAATGCCATTCAAGCGCTCTCCCAACTGAGCTACAACCCCTTTCGGACAAGGTGGATACTGCCGAAAACACCCCGCTTTGTCAACGAAAAATTTTTAACGTCTCCAAAAAAATTTTTCCTGGAAATAATATCCTTTTTATCCAGTGGGTTACTTTTCAGCCGCCAGCTTCGCCATGACCTTGCCGCTGGCTTCCAGCGCGTTGGCCAGCACGTCATCGGCCACGGCATAGGAGAAGCGTATGCAGTTGTCATCCCCGAAAGCCGCCCCGGGCACAAGGGCCACATGGGCTTCATCCAGCAGGCGCGTGCACAGTTCCGTGGAATTTTTCACGCTGCCGCCGTAACAGTTGCTCACGTCCACGAACAGATAGAATGCCCCGTCCGGCTGCGGACAGACGGCCCACGGCCAGTTGCGGATGACCTGCATGGCCATGTCACGCCGCCGCTGGAAGGCTTCCAGCATGGGTTTCAGGCAGTCCAGCGGGCCATTGAGCGCCGCCACAGCCGCCTTTTGGGCAATGGAGCAGATATTGGACGTGCTGTGTCCCTGCATGCTGGAAATCTTCTTGATGAGGTCGGGATGGGCCACCAGATACCCCACGCGCCAGCCGGTCATGGCAAAACTCTTGGACAGCCCGCCGAGAATGGCGATCTCTTCCGGACGGCGCTCGAAGTGATGGATTGCGCTGGCCATCTTTGCCGGGGCAAAGACGAGCTGGTCGTAAATCTCGTCACAGAGCACAAAGATGCCGTGTCCGTGCGCCCACTCCAGCAGGGCGTCCAGCTCGGCGGCGGTATAGACCGCGCCCGTAGGATTGCTGGGCGAATTGAGGATGAGCAGGCGGGTACGCTCGCTGACATGCGCCTCCAGCATATCGGGCGTGATCTTGAAGCCCTGGGCGGCGGAAGCCTGCACGATGACGGGCGTCCCCCCGGCAAGGCAGACGATATCCGGATAGCTCAGCCAGTACGGCGCGGGGATGAGCACTTCATCCCCCGGATTGATGGTGGCCTGCACGAAGTTGTAGAGCGCGTGCTTGCCCCCGGCGGAAATGATGGTATTCTCGGCCTTGATGTCGGCGTCGTACACCTTTTTGAAATACCCGGCCACGGCCTGCCGCAGTTCGGCAATGCCGGGCACGGCGGTAT
Organism: uncultured Desulfovibrio sp.; assembly: GCA_944327045.1. GTDB lineage: Bacteria > Desulfobacterota > Desulfovibrionia > Desulfovibrionales > Desulfovibrionaceae > Desulfovibrio. The sequence continues at coordinate 11,331 of CALVGJ010000014.1, read as the reverse complement.
AGCGGCAAAAGTTGTCGTCAATGGCGGCCTTGGCCGCATCGCAGATATGTTTGGGCGTGGGAAAATCCGGCTCCCCCACGGCAAGACTGATGACCTGCACCCCCTGCTCGCGCAATTCCATGGCGCGGGTGTTGACACTGAGGGTCAGGGAAGGTTTGATGGTGCGCAACCGTTCGGAAATCTGCATGTGGGACTCCTTGCAAGCTTGGCTGTCCCGCAAGGCGGCCCATCCGTCAGCAGGGACAACGGTTAAGGGTAGCAATTTCCCCCAACGCTGTAAATTGACGCCGTCCCCGGCGGACAAGGACATTCCATGCCGCAGTGCCCGCAATCCGATACGTCTGCTCCCGCGCCGCTCCTTCCCCATGCCCGGCCCTGCGTCTGCGGCATGTTCCTGCGCCGTCACAAGCGCTTCAGCGTGGAGATGCGTCTCGACGGACAGAATGTCTGGGTACACAGCAACAATTCCGGCAGCATGCTGGGGCTGACCCGCCCCGGCAGGCCCATGCTGGCCAGCCCCGCCGCCAATCCCGCCCGCAAGCTGCCCTATACGCAGGAGGCCGTCTGGCTGGGCGAGGTTTTGCCCGACGGCAGGGGCGGCGTCCTGCCCGGACGGCGGGGCTTCTGGGTCGGCGTCAATACCGCCGTGCCCAATCGTCTGCTGGAGGCCGCCTTTCATGCCGGAAGGCTCCCCTTTGCCGCGGGCTATACGCAATGCCGCCGGGAGGCCGTACGCGGGCAGAGTCGGCTGGATGCCTGCTTCACCGCGCCGGAGCGCCCGCCGCTCTGGGTGGAGTGCAAGAACGTCACCATGACCGAAGACGACGCGGCCTGCTTTCCCGACGCAGCCACGGAGCGCGGCCGCAAGCATCTGCGGGAGCTTATGGATATTGTCCGTTGCGGCGAACGAGCAGCCATGTTCTATCTGGTGCAGCGGGCGGACGGCACATGTTTTGCGCCCGCGGACTTCATTGACCCCGAATACGCTGAGTTGCTGTATGAAGCCGCGGCGTCCGGCGTGGAAATTCATCCTTTCCGGGCGCGAATTTCCGCCCTGGGCGTGGATTTGGGAGAACGGCTTCCCCTGCGGCCCGCTCCAAAGTGAGCGGAAAGACCGCGTTTTCCGCAAAACGACAGGTCGTATGCGTTGAAACGCAAAGCGTTGCAAACCAAGAATGCTCAAGAACAGATACGGAGACTATCATGGTGGAATTTCTGGCCCTGCTCGTCATGAGCGCTGTGGCTGTGGCAGGCCTTGCCGCGGGCATCAGCTTCTTTGCCCAGATCGAACGCCGCCCGGCACTGGGCTGGGCCGCCTTTCTGGTCGGCTGTTTCCTGCTCTTCTGGGTACTCGGCCTTTGGGAGGGGGCGGGCATGCACGCCTGGGGCGTGCTCGGCATTGCCTTTGTCCTGCTGCTGGCGGGAGCCTATGTCCTGTTGAAGCTGGCCCGGCGATTCTGGCGGCAACGGCAGGAGCGCCGCGCCGCCCTGACCCGTCACGACAAGTAGGCCCTTCACGCCCCCGTCCGGCAGCCCCGGCCCCCTCGAGAGGCCGGGCGCGGAGCGACGCGGAAAGACCCGCACAAGGGAATTTCTCCCGCTTGCGACGGACGCGGGAAACGCGCACAATCCCTGCGGCGGACGGCGGGAGTCGCTGCCGTTCAGGCATTTCATAGAGCACTTTGCCCTTGAAAAAGGCAAAACGCGAGGCGGCGGCACAGCGCCGCCCGGCCCAACGTGAGCGGAAAAACCGCGCTTTTTTCCGCGAAACGCCAGGCCGTATGATTTGAAACGCAAAGCGTTTCAAACGGAAAATGTTCTAAAAGAGGTGTTCGGCATGGCATACCGCTTTCTTCCCCGATATTCGGCGGACGAACTGGCCCGCATCCAGCTTGACGGCCTGCGCTTTACCGTGGCGCAGGCCCTGCGCTCTCCCCAGTATCGGGAAAAGCTCGCCGCCTGCGGCGCTGCTCCCGGCGACATTCGCAGTCTGGATGATCTGCGCTGGCTGCCCACAATGGATGTCGATGATTTGCGCGCGGGCTACCCTCTGCCGCTCTGCTGCGTGCCGGAAGAGGAAATCGTCCGCATTCACGCCTCCAGCGGCACCACGGGCAAACGCAAGATTCTTGCGTATACGCAAAAAGATATCGAGACCTTCAGTCTCCAGATGGCCCGTTGCTACGAACTGGCGGGCCTGACCCCGGCCGACCGCATGCAGGTGGCCGTGGGCTACGGTCTCTGGACGGCGGGCGCGGGCTTCCAGCTCGGCAGCGAAAAGCTGGGCATGCTGACCATTCCCGTGGGGCCGGGCAATCTGGACATGCACTTGCAACTGCTGCGCGATCTGGGCGCCACCTGCTTCGGCGCCACGGCGTCCATGGCTCTGCTCATGGCCGAGGAAGTGGAGCGGGCGGGCATACGCGACGAGCTCAAGCTGAAAAAGGTCATCTGCGGTTCGGAAACCCGCAGCGAAAAGATGCGCCTTGCCATTGAAAGCAAGCTGGGGCTCGAGGCCAGTTACGACATTGCGGGCATGACCGAAATGTACGGCCCCGGCACGGCCATGGACTGCGATGCCCACGAGGGCCTGCACTACTGGGCCGACCTCTTCATCATCGAGGTGGTCGATCCCGAAACGCTCCAGCCCCTTCCCGTGGGCGAGGTGGGCGAGATGGTGGTCACCAGTCTGCGCAAGGAAGCCGTGCCCCTGCTGCGCTATCGCACGCACGACCTCACCCGCCTTTTGCCCGGACGCTGTTCCTGCGGTCTGAGCATGCCCCGCCATGACCGCATTCTCGGCCGGTCGGACGACATGATCATTTTCCGCGGGGTCAATATCTATCCGGGGCAGATCATGGACGTCATCGGCGGTTATCCCGAACTGGGCGGCGAGTATCAGGTGGAGCTGCGCCGTGACGAACGGGCTCTTGATCACATGACGCTTGCCGTGGAACGCGGCCCGCAGGCCTCCGCCGACGGCGATGCCGCCCTGGCCGAGAGCCTTGGCCGCCGCCTGCACAAGGCCATTCTGGCCCGCGTGGAGGTGCGCATCTGCGATCCCGGCAGTCTGCCGCGCACATTCAGCAAGTCCAAGCGCGTGGTGGACCTGCGTCAGTAAGCCGTCCGCGTAGGGACTTGACAGGATGAGGTTCCTTACGTAGGCAAAAGGCAGCATAACGCGGGGAATTCCGTGCAAATCGGAAACAGTCGCGCTGCGGTAAGAGGGTACGGAGCTTCACGGACAGCAGCCTGTCCGGACAGCCAGTCGCGTACGCGGTGAAGGCGAAGCAAAGGCCGGCGGCATGGGCCGCCCCATTCCCTCAAGTCCGAAACCCGCCCTTTATCCACACCTTGACGCGTCATTGAGGAGGATTCATGTCACACGTCCAGCGTTTGTCCCGTTTTCTTGCCCTGCTGCTTGTCCTTTGGCTTGCTGGCCTGCCCCTTGCCGCTCAGGCAGCCACATCGTCGCGCGAGGGCCTGCTTATCGTGGCCTTCGGCACCAGCGTGCCCGAAGCCGTGCCCGCCCTGAAAGCTCTTGATGTCGATTTTCGGACAGCCTTCCCCGAAGCCGCTGTGGAGTGGGCCTACACCTCCCAGATCATCCGCAAGAAGCTGGCCGCGCGGGGAACACCCGTGGGCGGCATCAGCGAAGGTCTGGCGGCGCTTGCCCGCAAGGGCGTAAAGGTCGTCCGCGTTCAATCCCTGCATGTCATGGCGGGGGAAGAATTCGGCGCGCTGGAGCGGGCCGTGCTGCTGGACGTCAAGGCCCATCCCGGCCGCTTTGAGGCCGTCTATCTGGGGCGGCCCCTGCTGGAATCCCGACAGGACGCCCGCGAAGTGGCGGCTGCCGTGCTGCAAAGTTGCGGCAAACGCACAAGCGGCGAAGGGCTTGTGCTCATGGGACACGGGCAGGCGCACGGCCGGGCGGACCTGGTGTTTGAAGGCGTTCGCCGCATTCTTGCCGAAGCGGACGGTCTGACCTTCATGGCCTCGGTGGAAGGTTCGCGCACCTTCGATGAGCTTGTGCGGGAACTTGCCGCGCACAAGCTGAAGACGCTCTGGCTGCAACCCTTCATGATTGTGGCCGGCGATCATGCCCGCAACGACCTTGCCGGTGAGGAGGCGGACAGCTGGGCCTCCCGCTTGCGCAAGCAGGGCTTTCAGGTAAAGACCAACCTGCTCGGTCTCGGCGAGATTGCCGGCGTCCGGGCGGTGTTCATACGTCATGCCCGAGAAACCGCGGACGACCTCACACGGGAGCCGGTCAAACCGTAACCGTTGGTCCCCCCTTCCGCGTTTTCTCCGGCACGGACGGTTTCGCCTCCCTGGCGGAACCGTCCTTTTTTGTCGGCTGTCGGGAAATACGGCTGGACAGGGGTGGGAGAGCGAAGCTATAGATATCTTTACCCGTTTGCGCGGGCCCTGATGTCCGCGATGCGGTAGGAATTTCCGCTGCCGAATGAGGAAGATATGCCACAAGCCCGTCGAATAGGCGTGACCATGCGCGTGATGCGTTCCAGCTACGGCGAGACGCGTGATGCGCTGGCGCGTGACTGGCCTGTCCTCTTTGAGGAGATCGGGCGTCTTGGCGGCTATGCGCCGGACTGGCTCATGCTGCCCAACACGGGGAAAGACTGCGTGGACTTCGCCCGACGGCAGGGCGTCCGGGGGCTCTTGCTGACCGGCGGGGACGATCTTGGGGCCACGCCCGACCGGGACGTGACGGAAACGGCCCTGCTCCTCTGGGCCGAGCAGGAAGGTCTGCCGGTGCTGGGCGTCTGCCGGGGGGCGCAACTGCTGGCCTGTCAGGCGGGCGCACGACTTGTTCCCCTTGCGCCGGAGCGGCATGTGGCGACACGGCATGACGTCGTCTGGCAGGCGCTGGGTGCAGCCGTCGGGCTGCCGCCTGCCGAAGAAAGGGGGAAAGTCAACTCCTATCATGCGTGGGGACTGGAAGCCGCCCGCCTGCCCGCCTGTCTGTCTCCGCTGGCCGTCTGTCCGGAAGACGGCAGCGTAGAGGCTTTTGCCTATACCGATCGACCGTGGCGGGGCATTCTCTGGCACCCCGAACGCGAACCGAAACCGGCTGCCTGCGATCTGCCCCTGTTGCAGGCTCTTTTCTCTATCAGCTAACGACTGCTGCGCACCATGAACTCTTCCCCTGTCTCTTCCTCTCCGACGCCCGTTCCAACTCCCGGCACCAAGGCGGAAACGCTTGCCCTGCTGCATGCGCACGACTTTCCGGTGCCGCCCCTGCTGTTTTTTACCCGCGCCCGCTGGACGGCCGAGCCGGAAGCCGTCCTTGCCGAGATCAGGGAGCGTTTTCCCGCGACTTCATTGGCCGTGCGCTCTTCAGCCTGCGGGGAGGACAGCGGTACGGCATCCCTTGCGGGAGCTTTTGACAGCGTATTGCATGTGCCCTCGCAGGACATTGCGGTCTTGCGGAACGCCGTCGGCAAGGTGGTCGCCCGCTATGAGCACGACGGCGATCAGGTACTTGTCCAGCCCATGATTCCTCATGTGGCCATGAGCGGCGTGGTCATGACCCGCACGCTGGATGACGGCTCTCCCTACTACGTCATCAATTATGACGATGTCTCGGGCCGTACGGACACCATCACCAGCGGCAGCGGCGTCAGCAAGACGGTCTATGTCTACCGGGGGGCAAAGGCGGAATATTTCGATTCGCCGCGCCTGCGCTCCGTGCTGGAGCTGGTGCGGCGGCTGGAGGATTTCTTTGCCGGGCTGCCGCTGGATGTGGAATTTGTGGTGGACGAGCAGGCCGTTGTGCACCTCCTTCAGGCCCGGCCCATTGCCGCGGCGCGGCACTGGCGCTCTCAGGTGGCGGAGGCGGTTTCCCGCCATATCTGCCATGTGGAGACCTACGCCCGCGACATCATGGCCCGGCGTCCCGGGCTTGCGGGCAGCCGGAGCATGCTCGGCGTCATGCCGGACTGGAACCCCGCGGAGATCATCGGCATCACGCCGCGTCCGCTGGCCATGAGCCTCTACCGGGACATCATCACCCGGCAGGTCTGGCGGCTGGCCCGCCGTCAGATGGGCTATCGGCCCCTGCCGCCGGTGGAGCTCATGCTCTCGCTTGCCGGACGCCCCTACATCGACGTGCGCGCCAGTTTCAATTCCTTCTTGCCGGACGGCATCCCCGAATCGACAGCCGAGCGTCTGGTGGATGCCTGGACGGATCGCCTCGACGCGCATCCGGAGCTGCACGACAAGATCGAATTCGCCATTGTGCCCACGGTGCTGGACTTCGACTTTGACAGCACCTTCCGGGAGCGCTACCCGGACACGCTCTCCACGACGGAGCGTCTGACCTATAAGGCCGCTCTGCGCCGCCTGACCAGCCGGGCCCTGCGGCCGGCCGGGCAGACGCCCGCTGACGGCAGTCTGGAAAAGGCTCTGCGGGATGCCCGCGAGCTGGAAGCCCGTCAGCAGGGCCCCCTGCAGGCTGCCATGCCGTCGGGGTCGCCGTTCTCTCTGGTGGCCTCGCTCATTTCCCTGCTGGAAGAATGCAAGGAATGGGGCACGCTGCCCTTTTCCGTGGCCGCCCGCCATGCCTTCATGGCGGAAAGCCTGCTGCGTTCAGCCGTCCGCCGCGAGGCCCTGAGCGAAGAACGTCTGGCCGCCTTCAAACGGACCATCCGCACGGTATCCGGCGAACTTTCGCATGATTTTGCCGAAGCGGTACGCCAACCCGAGCGGCGCCCGGCCTTCATGGCGCGTTACGGCCATCTGCGGCCCGGCACCTACGATATCCTGACCCCCTGTTATGCCCGGCGCGACCTTTTTGCCGGTGCGACGCTTTCCCCCGAACCGACGCCGCCCGCCGACTTCGTCCTGACCGCCGCCGAGCACGAAGCCCTGAGCCTGCTGCTGGACGAAGCCGGGCTGGACTGCACGCCTTGCCGTCTGCTGGAGTACGCCCGGCAGGCCATTGCGGGACGCGAGCTCATCAAGTTCATCTTCACGCGCCATGTTTCCGCCGTACTGGAAACCATCGCCGCCTGGGGCGAACGACTGGACCTCGACCGTGAGGACTGCGCCATGCTGCCGCTGGATGTCATCACCGGCAGCCTGCATGCGCCCCTGCCGGACGAGGCCCGCCCCTATTACCTTTCCGTCATTGCGGAACAGCGCCGCCAGCATGAGCTGGCCCGTTCGCTGCGCCTCGCGCCCCTGATTCGTTCGGAGCGGGACGTCTATGTGGCGGCCCAGCAGCGCAGCGAGCCCAATTTCATCACCCGCTGCCGCGTGGAAGCGCCGGTGACGGTGCTGGACGGCGGAGAGGCCCGCGCCGAAGCGCTGGAAGGGCACATTGTCTGCATCGAAAGCGCTGACCCCGGCTATGACTGGCTGTTTACCCGCCATATTGCGGGTCTTGTCACCTGTTACGGCGGAGCCAATTCCCATATGGCCATCCGGTGCGCGGAATACGGTCTGCCCGCCGCCATCGGCTGCGGCGGCATTCTCTACGAGCGTGCCGGCAAGGCTGGTCTGCTGTTGCTGGATTGCGCCGGAAAACGTATAACTCCCCTGCATGCCGAGGTGTGAATGAACGCGCTGATTCTTGCCGCCGGACGAGGTTCCCGGCTGCGCGAACTGACCGACGACAGGCCCAAGTGTCTGGTTTCCCTTGCGGGCAAGCCTCTTTTGCGCTGGCAGTACGATGCCTTGCGGAGCGCGGGCGCACAGAACGTCATGGTGGTACGCGGCTACCTGGCGGAGCGCCTTGTGCCCGAGGCCGCCGGACTGCCGTCCGACGCCTTTGCCACGGTGGACAATCCGCGCTGGGCGCAGTGCAATATGCTGGCCTCTCTGCTTTGTGCCGGCCCGTGGCTGGAGGCAGCCTTTGCCGACGGCGAAACGGAAATTGTCATCAGCTATGCGGATATCGTCTATCCGGCGGAACATGTGCGCGCCCTGTGTGCCGAGGGAGGCGAGCATCCCGTGGCCCTCACCTACGATACGCAATGGGAATCCCTCTGGCGCATTCGCTTTGCCGATCCCCTGTCGGATGCCGAAAGCTTTGCCTGCCGGGATGGCCTGCTGTGCGACATCGGCCGCAAGCCATGCGGCATGGATGATATTCACGGGCAGTATATGGGCCTTTTGCGGGTGACGCCGCAGGGCTGGCAGACCATTGCCGCCGTCTGCCGCGAACTCGGCGATGCGGTGGATCGCACCGACATGACCACGTTTCTCCGCCTGCTTCTGGCGCGTCACGTACCCGTGGCCGCCGTGCCTGTTCGCGGCCGCTGGTGCGAGGTGGACGATCAGGACGATCTGCACGCGTATGAGCATTGTCTTGCGCAGGGCGGCTGGGAACATGACTGGCGGTAGCGGCACAGCAAGCCCGCAAAGATAAGATATTTTCCCGACTATTGAGGATATTGGAGGCGATCCCGCATGAAACATGGCGATTTTACGGCTCTGGCGGAAAAATACGCCAACTACCGTCCGGGCTATGCGCCCCTGATCGCCGATGTCTTTATCCGTCTGAGCGGTCAGCCGCAGCCGCATTGCGCGGATGTCGGCGCCGGGACGGGCATCTGGTCCCGGCAACTGGTGTCAGCCGGGGCATGCGTGGATGCCGTGGAGCCCAATGACGCCATGCGTGAGGCCGGACAAAAGCAGAACGGGCCATACGCCATCCGCTGGCATGAAGGTTCGGCCGAAGCCACCGGCCTGGAAGGCGGCGTCTTTGATCTTGCCTGCATGGCCTCTTCCTTCCACTGGCCGGACTTTGATGCAGCCGTCAGGGAGTTTCATCGCCTGCTCAAGCCGGGCGGCTACTTCATGGCGCTCTGGAATACCCGTTATTATGAATCCAATCCGCTGCTGGTGGAAATCGAGGAGTACCTGCACAGCCTGGCGCCCGACATGCAACGGATTTCCTCGGGCCGCTCGGCATTCTGCAATCATCTGACGGACCGCCTTGCCGCCTGCCGGGAATTCGACGAGGTTATCTATCTTGAAGGTCGCCATATCGAACACCAGAGCCCGCAACGCTATCTGGGGCTGTGGGAATCGGTCAATGACGTGCGCGTGCAACTCGGCGAAGAGAAATTTGCCGACTTCCTTGCCTATATCCGGGGAAAAACAGCGGATATCCACGATATTGAGGCCGAATACCTGACGCGGGCCTGGATTGCCCGCCGGGCGAATTAGGGCCTGTTAACACTATTCGTTTCTTATTTGGGGGGAAGGGGCCCCCCCTCCGCCAGCGCTGGAGGTGTTCCCCTTCCCCCCAAGCCCCCATCCCTTCCCCAGCGCGCTTTTACCGGGGAAGAGTCAGGGACACGAGGCAACAGCACAGCGCGCCCGGCCCAAAGTGAGCGGAAAAACCGCTTTTTTTCCGCGAAACGACAGGTCGTATGGTTTGAAACGCACAGTGTTTCAAACTGGAAATGCTCTAAAAAGACACCGCAAGGAAGGGCTCCGGCAGGTGCGGGAGCCATCTTTCTTGCCCATCGGAGGATGTATGAAGACTGCCTGGGATTATACCACACTGGCTCAAAGCTACCTCAAACGCCCGGATTATGCCCCGTCCGCTCTGGAGGATATCTTCCGCATTGCCGGACTGCGGGCGGATGATCTTGCCTGTGATATCGGCGCTGGCGTTGCGCATTTCACCCTCCCGCTCGTCCGTTTCGGCTGCCGGGTGGATGCCGTGGAACCCAATGACGCCATGCGGGCGCTGGGAAAGCAGCGTACGGCGGACTGCCCCGGCGTGCACTGGTTTGAGGGCACGGGCGAAAACACCGGGCGGCCCGGAGGAATATACGACTTTGTCTCCTTCGGTTCCTCCTTCAACGTCTGCGACCGCGAGCGTGCCCTTGCTGAAACGCATCGTCTGCTCAAGCCCGGCAAGTGGTTCGTCTGCCTCTGGAATCACAGGAATTTGCAGGACCCTGTCCAGCAGAGCATTGAGGACATCATCAGAAACGCCATCCCCGAATACGGTTACGGCACGCGCCGTGAGGATCAGACCGAAGTCATTCGTGCTTCCGGCCTATTCACGGACGTTACCTCCGTACAGGGCGAGGTGGAGCACGTCCAGAGTCCGGCGGAGATTGTGGAGGCCTGGCGTTCCCACTCCACTCTGCATCGACAGGCGGGCGACAAGTTTGCCGCCATCATAGACCAGATCGAGCACTACCTTGCCGGGCTCGGCCGGGAGAGCATCGCCATCCCCTATACGACGCGGGCCTGGCTTGCCCGGCGCGTGGACTAAGATGGACATGGCCGCACAGACTGGGCGCGTTTTCTGGATTACGGGCCTTTCCGGCGCGGGCAAGAGCACACTGGCCCGCGCTCTGCAGGCCCGTCTGCCGCAGTCCATCCTGCTGGATGGGGACGAGCTGCGCGCGGTGCTGGGGGCGACGCGGTCCGGCTTCGACCGGGAGAGTCGGCTGGAACTGGCCCGTACCTATGCCCGTCTTTGCAAATTGCTGGCCGGGCAGGGCCATACGGTCATCATGGCCACCATTTCCCTGTTCCATGAAATTCATGCGTGGAACAGGGAAAATCTGCCCGGCTATCGGGAAATCTTTCTGGATGTCCCGGAAGACGTCCGCCGCCGTCGGGACCCCAAGGGCTTGTATGCGGCGGCGCAGACCGGCAGCGTGCGTCAGATGGCCGGGGCGGAAACCCCGGTGGATATGCCCGAGGCCCCGCATCTCGTGCTGCCTACGGCAAGCCTTTCGCTGGACGACTGTGTGGCGGCGGTACTCCGTCTGGCGGAGGAGCGGCCCTGAGCCCGCGGCAATCCCTGCGCCGTTGTAATAGAGCAATTCCACATTGAAAATGTGGATTGCTCTGGTAGTCGCGAGAGCGACTACCCGCAACCGAACACACGGAAAAAACCACGCTTTTTCCGTGCTGTGAGGGCAGAGTCAGCAGGGAAATTGGACAGTATTTCCATGCGAATCCGCTCTAAGAGAGCCGGGACTGCTCGTAACGAGCGGCCCCGGCTCTTTCTTTTTAGAGCATTTTCAGTTTGAAACGCTGTATGTTTCAAACCATACAGCCTGGCGTTTCGCGGAAAAAACGCGGTTTTTCCGCTCATTTTCGGCCGGGCGGCACTGTGCCGCCGCCTCGTGCTTTGCCTTTTGGAAAGGCAACACGCTCCAACAGTTCAGCCCTTTACGAATATGGCTGTTTTTAGGGCGTGGCCTTCATATCCTGGACGATGGTATTGAGCGTGCTGGTTTCGTGGGCCAGATCATTGACGGCCTGCGCCGCCTGTTCCATGGCCGAGGCATTCTCGTTGGCCACCTTGTTGATATCGGAAATGGAGCGGTT
>CALVGJ010000013.1 GCA_944327045.1 uncultured Desulfovibrio sp. | reverse complement strand
GGGGGAACCCCCTTGCGCGCTAGCCAAGGGGGTTCCCCTTCCCCCCAACACACAAAAAAAATAAAAAAACAGACAGAGGAGAAGCGATATGAATTGGGCGGCGGAGATGGGTCGGATTGACCGGGAGCGTGCGAAGGGTCGTGCGGAGGCGGAGCGGGAGCGGGAGGAGTACCGGCAAAAGGCGACGGAAACGGCGTCGGGCGCGGTGCGGGGGGCGTTGCTGGTTGCGCGGAACGTGCTGAACGGCGGGGAGATTTCGCCGCACATGGCGGCGCGGGTGGAGCAGCCGCGCTACCAGACGGGGTGCGAGAAGCTGGAGAACATGATTCCGCTGCCGCAGGGGGGGATTACGAAGCGTCCGGGGCTGGAGACGCTGGGGGAGGCGTCGTCCGGGGCGCGTTTTTTGCCGTTTGTGTTTTCGGCGGGGGAGAGCCGGATGCTGGAGCTGGTGCCTGCGGCGGGGGGCGGGTCGAGGGTGCGGGTGTGGCTGCCGGACGGGCGTCTGCTGGTGCGGGAGGCGGCGACGCTGCCGTATGACGGGGATGAGCTGGCGGAGCTGGGCTGGGCGCAGAGCGCGGACGTGATCTTTCTGGCGCACCGCAACCATCCCCCGGCGAAGCTGTCGCGCCATGCGGATGACGACTGGCGGTATGCGGTCATTGACTGGCTGCCGTCGGTGGCCGCGCCGACGATTACGGAAGCCGCGGCGGTGGGGGTGATTCCCAACGGGGAGAACAGCCGCACGGACTTTTCCTATGTGGCCACGGCCATTGACGCCGTGACGGGGGAGGAGTCCATGCCGTCGGCGGCGGTGACGGTGGCGCACGTGGCGCCGCTGTCGCAGAGCTATTATATCCGCATCGGGGTGAGCGGCGGCGAGGGCACGGCGTCGGAATACCGCATCTACAAGAAAAAGGGCGGGGTGTTCGGCTATATCGGCCGGTTGCCCGTGGACGGCGCGGAGAGCGTGGAACGTGTGCTCCGGCTGGACGGCGCGGCCTTCGGCGACGGCACGGGGGCGGCCATGAGCGGCACGTTTCGGGAAGCGCCGGGCCGCTACCGCTGTACGGTGTCGGTGAGGTACATGCCCTCGCTGAACGGCGGCACGGTGCGGACGCTGGAGGCGAATGTCGGCGAGGATACCGCCGGGTATGCCGTCTGGCGGGATGACGCGACGGGAGCCATGCTGATCTGGGCGGCGGAGCCTGCGGAAGGGGAGGGGCCGCCCACAGGCGCGTGGAGCTGGTACGTCGTCGGATCGTCCTCGTCGCTGACCGGGACGTTTGCCGTGCGGGAGACGGACTGGGGCTGGGCGGACGGGGCCCCGCGCACCGGGGGGGCGAGCCTGCGGGAGGAGATGCGCGGCGGTTCCTTTTTCGAGGACAGGAACTTTGCCGCCGATACGGAGGACACGCCGCCGAATGCCCGCAACCCTTTTGGGGAGAAGGGCAGGTATCCGGCGGTGGTCTTTCTGCACCAGCAGCGGCTGGGCTTTGCCGCGTCGGACAGTCAGCCCATGACCGTATGGCTTTCGCAGGCGGGCAATTACGAGAGCATGGCGGCCAGCATCCCCCCGGCGGACGACGACGCCATCGAGGCCACGCTGGCCGCGCCGCAGGCAAACCGCATCCTCTGGTGCGAGTCCGACCGGGGCGGCCTTGCGCTGGGCACGGAGGGCGGGGAATGGATACTGACCGGCGCGGACGGCGGCGCCGTCACCCCGTCCAGCCTGTCCTTTCAGCCGCAGACCTTTTACGGATCGCAGGCCGGGCTGCCCGTGCTGCGGACGGGACAGGGGCTTGTGTTTCTGCAGCGGGGCGGCCGGGTCATGCGCGAATACGGCTACAGCTTCAGTTCGGATCGGTACGAATCCGGCGACCTGTCCCTGCTGGCCCGGCACATCCTGCGGGAAAGTCCGGTGGTCTCGTGGGCGTGGCAGTCGGAACCGCACGCCGTCATCTGGTGCGCGCTGGAGGACGGCACGCTGGCCGGACTCACCTACATGCGGGAGCACGACGTGGTGGGCTGGCACCGGCACGCCACGCCGGGGGGCCGCATCGAGGAGGTGGCCGCCATTCCCGGCCCGGACGGGGATACCCAGCTCTGGCTGCACGTCGCCCGCGGCGGCATGCGGTATGTCGAGCGCATGGCTCCCTTTTACAAGGGCGGGGAAGGGCGGTCGCCCGTTCATGTGGACGGCCCGGACAGGGAGCCGTTTACGGCCCGCTGCGTCCCCTGCCTGCCGGAAACGACACTGGAAAACGGCTCCACGCTCATGCGGGTGCGGAAGATCAATGCCGTGAAATGCCGCGTCATCCATTCCCGGCCCTTTGCCGCCCGGGTGGGGGACGGCCCGCTTGTGCCCGTACCGGCACGGGGCGCGGAACCGGTCGAACGGGCGGACTGGGCCGTGCCGCTGGCGGGCGGCTGGCGGGACGACGGCAGGCTGGAGCTTGTGTTTGACGGCCCGCAGCCGGTGACGCTGCTGGCCGTGCTCATCACTGTGGAACTCGCCGACATGGCAGGAGGTCAGGGATAATGGGAAGTGCCGCAACACTGGCGCTGGCCGTGGGCGGACTGACGGGCGTCGGTTCGCTGGCCGCATCACAGACAAGGGCCGCGCAGCAGCGCATGGAGGCCGACGCCCTGCGGGCACAGGCGGACGTCAGCCGTCAGCAGGCGGAAATGCAGCGTCGGCAGGGAGAAGTGGAGGCGCAGAACTACGACCGGCAGAAGTCGCAGCTCCGGCGCGAGTTCACGGCGACGCAGGGGAAAAACCGCTCCCTGCTCGCCGCCGGAAACGTGGACATGGCCAGCGGCAGCGCGCTGGACGTGAGCCTCGGCAATATCGACCGCTTTGCCGCCGACGTGGGAGAGAACGCCTACCAGAAGGCCCTTGCCCTCTGGAGCGCGGAACAGCAGGCAAGGACGCTGGATGCCCAGGCCGATACCTACAGCGCCCGATCCTCCTACCTCAGGAGAACGGCGGGCAACCTCGGCACGTCCCTGCTGACGGCGGGGCTCTCCGGCCTGACCTCCGGGCTGGGCGTCTACAGCATGGCAGGCGGGAACATCGCGGGGCTGTTCGGCGGCGCGGGAAAGTCGGCGGCGGGCATCCCCACCGATGTGCGGGGCCTTGCCGCCGACATCGCCGGTACCCCCAAAAAGAAGGGCCTCGCCGCCCTCGCGGGCAGCGGACGCGCCTTCGCGTGGCTCTAAGGTCTGTTGATGCTGTTTTGTTTTTTTGGCCGGGGGGAAGGAAACGACTCGTGTTGAAAATACGCAAGGGAGGGTGAGACGTG
>CALVGJ010000012.1 GCA_944327045.1 uncultured Desulfovibrio sp. | reverse complement strand
GTGCCGTCAGGTCATCACTGCCGCCGGAGACGGCGCAACCGCCGCGCAGGCGGCATTTGTCTTCCTGGAACAGCTCCATGCGTAAATCATTGCTTCGCTCGCTGGTCTTGGCCCTTTCGCTGTTCACTCTTTCCGGTTGCGGCATCATCGACATGGTCTATCTGCCGCCGCCGGAGGATACCGCACAGGAAATCTTCGAGGCCGGCAACGAGGCCATGAGCGAAAAGAACTATGTGCGCGCGGCGGAGTTCTACATCAAGCTGCGTGACACCTTCCCGTTCAGCCCCTATACGCTGGAAGCGGAACTGGCGCTGGCCGACTGCTATTTCCTCGACAAGGAATACATTCTGGCCGCCGAAGCCTACAAGGATTTCGAGTCCATGCACCCCCGGCATGAGGCCATTCCCTATGTCCTCTACCAGACGGGCATGTCCCTGCTCGGGCAGTTCCTCTCCATCGACCGGGCCACCACGGAAGTGCAGGAGGCCTACGATTACTTCAACCGCCTCCAGCAGACCTATCCCGACACGCCCTATGCCAAGAACGCCACGGAAAAGATGGCGGAATGCCGCAAGATCATGGCCGAGCACGAACTGTACATAGCCGATGTCTTCTGGCACATGGGCAAGTACGGCCCGGCCTGGCGACGCTATGAATTCATTGCGGAAAACTATGCCGACGTGCCGGATGTGACCGACCACGCCCGCGAAAAGGCTCAGGCCGCCTACCTCTACTACCGTGAGGAACAGGCCGACGAGCAGCGCCAATTGCGCGAAGGCACATGGAAAAACTGGTTCAAATGGCTTTAGGGCCAGGAACGATAAGCCCCTTCGGGGGCTTTTTTTATCGGTGGTGAAACATGCAACCTGATCACGCGGCCGCCAAGAATCAGGCGGCTCTGGCCTCCGTGCTGGCAGCGCTGGCCCTGACGGCGCTCAAGCTGGCCGTGGGCCTGTACACCAACAGTCTCGGCATCCTCTCCGAGGCCCTGCACAGCGGGCTCGACCTGCTGGCGGCCATCATGACCTTTTACGCCGTGCGGATTTCCAGCCGCCCGGCGGATAGCGGCCACCCCTACGGGCACGGCAAGGTGGAAAACCTCTCGGCGCTGGCCGAGACCCTGCTGCTGTTCATCATCTGCTTCTGGGTGGTCTATGAGGGCGTGGACAGGCTGCTGCACGGCGGCGAGCCGGTCATTCCCTCCCTCTGGGGTGCCGCCGTCATGGCCATCTCCATGATCGTGGACATCAACCGCGTGCGCATGCTGCGCCGCGTCGCCCGCGAGACCAAGAGTCAGGCCCTCGAGGCCGATGCCCTGCACTTCGAGACGGACATCCTGTCCTCGGCCGTCGTCCTCGTGGGCGTCCTCGCCGTCTGGCTGGCCGCCGCGCTGAACATCCCCGGCCCGGTGCACGCCGTCCTCGTGCAGGCGGATACCGTGGCCGCCCTCATCGTGGCCTGCATCATCTTCCGCTCCAGCCTGCACATGGCGCGGGAGGCCATCAATACCCTCATGGATTCCGGCGCCACGGAAGAACAACGCGCCATAGCCGAGGCCGTGGCCGCCGTGCCCGGCATCACCGCCGTGAGCCGCGTCCGCGTCCGCACCAGCGGCCCGCAGGCTTTCGTGGACATGACGGTGGGCGTGGACCCGCAGGTGCGGGTCAGCGAAGGCCACCGCCTCGCTCATGAGGCGGAACTGGCCGTGAGCACCCTCCTGCCCGGCGCGGACGTCTCCGTGCATGTGGAACCCATGCTCGCCTCCGCCGCCGCAAGCAATCCCTTTGTGGCGGTTCAGGCCGCGGCCGCCGCGCACGGACTGGCCGTCCACGACGTGCAGGTCTTCCGTACGGATCAGGAAACACGCATCGAACTGCATGTGGAAATGGACGGCAATATGCCCTTCGCTCAAGCTCACCTGCTCGTGCGCGACTTCGAGGAACAGGTGCGCCGTCAATGCCATGTGCGCGAAGTCCTCACCCATCTGGAACCCCGGGAAGCCACCTCCGCCTGCCGCGGACTCACCGCCTCCGCCCCACAGGCACAGGCCGCATGGGCACAAATCCAACAGGCCGTCGAACGGGAACCCCTGCTGCGCGCCGCCCACGGCTTTTCCGCCTACGCCACCGCCGAACAGGGACTCTGCGTCGGCTTTCACTGCCAGGTCGCCCGCGATCTCAGCGTGGAACAGGCCCACTCCCTGTCCGTCCGCCTCGAACGGCAACTCCGCGAACTCATCCCCTCCATCGGACGCATCTGCATCCATCTGGAACCCGAAGAAAATGCCTGACGCCGCTTGATGCGGCAGTTTTTCTGTGGGGGGAGGGAACCCCTTTCGCTAGCGCGCAAAGGGGTTCCCTCCCCCCACACCCCCCACCTTCCCCAAACGCGCTTTACTATGGAAATGAAGCGTCGTCGCATCACGCAGGCTTTCCGTCATGAGAGCATTTTCAGTTTGAAACGCTTTACGTTTCAAACCATACGGCCTGTCGTTTCGCGGAAAAAACGCGGTTTGTCCGTGTGTTCGGTTGCGGGTAGTCGCTCTCGCGACTACCCGAGCAATCCACATTTTCAATATGGAATTGCTCTAACACACCATACGGCTAGGCTTTTCGCGGAGAAAACGCGGGCGAGACGTTCCTGTTTTGCAAAAGACGCTACGGCAAAATGCCATATTTCGGCGAACAGCCGGAGCGGGGAGAAGGGGAGGGCTTACGCGTCGGGGGGATGTGCAGGGAGGCGGCAAAAGTTTTGGGAAAGGAGAGGGGGAGCGCGAGGGGGAGAGGGAAACCGTTTTTCAAAACGGTTTCCCTCTCCCCCTCGCTTCATTCACCAATCACATCACGGTTGCGTATTTTCTTCGGCTTCTGCCTCGCTGGTGGGTTGCGGCAGGACGCCGGCGATGAGGTGGAGGCGTTGCCAGAGTTCGCGCAGCCCGGCTTTTTTGCTGGAGGAGGTGACGAGGGGGGGGACGCCGAGGATGTCTTTCCATTGGGCGGCGCGGGCGGCGCGGTCGCGCTGGCTGCATTTGTCGGCCTTGGTGAGGATGGGGAGGATATCCAGGCGGCATTCGCGGGCGAAGTGGGAGAGTTCGAGATCGAGTTTCTGGGGTTCGAGGCGGCTGTCCAGCAGCAGGGCGAGGGCTTGCAGGCGGCCGGCTCCGGCGAGGTATTTTTCGAGCAGTTGCGCCCAGGCGCGGCGTTCGGCGTGGCTGGCGCGGGCGTAGCCGTAGCCGGGGAGGTCCACGAGGTAGTAGCCGTGGGGATCGACGCGATAAAAGTTGATGGAGCGGGTCTTGCCGGGGGTAGCGCTGACCTTGGCCAGCTTTTTTTGCCCGGCGAGGGCGTTGATCAGCGAGGATTTGCCCACATTGGAGCGTCCGGCCAGCGCGATCTGGGGCGAGTCGATGCTGAGGAGCTGGTTCAGGGTATAGATGGTGTGTTCAAGTACCAGTTGCGGCATGGTCTCCTCCGGGCAAGCTTGACAGGGCGGGAAGCTTGATTCAAAATACCAAGTTCCATCTATCATTGTAGCCCGATGCGGACGGTTTGGCAAATGCCTTTCCCTGCCGTGCCCGGGTCAAGAGGAGAAACCCCGACATGTATTCCACTACCGACTTCCGCAAGGGACTGAAGATCGAAGTTGAAGGAATTCCTTACGAAATCGTGGACTTCCAGCATTTCAAACCCGGCAAGGGCGGCGCTATGGTGCGCACCAAGCTGCGCAACATCCTGACCGGCCGCATTCAGGACATCACGTTCCGCTCCGGCGAAAAGGTGGGCAAGCCCGACATGGAGACGCGGGACATGCAGTTCCTGTACCATCAGGACACGGACCTTGTCTTCATGGACATGACCACCTTTGAGCAGCTGGAAATGGCCGCCGAGATCACGGACGGCAAGGACGCCTTCCTCAAGGACGGCCAGCAGTGCCGCGTGCTGCTCTACAAGGGCAAGCCGCTGGATATCGACATTCCCCTGAGCCTGGTGCTGGAAGTGACCGAGACGGAAACCGCCGCCAAGGGCGACACGGTGAGCAACGTCACCAAGCCCGCCACGCTGGAAACGGGCGTGGTGGTGCAGGTGCCCAGCTTTGTGAACGTGGGCGACCGCATCAAGGTCGATACCCGTACCAAGGAATATCTCGGTCGCGAGTAGGCGAGCCTTTTTCCGCATGTCTACGGAAACGCCCCGCAAGTTCGGCCGGGAACTCTTCGGCCTTTTTCTGCTGTTCTGGTCGTTGCTGCTGCTGCTCAGCATCGTCACCTTCGACATCAACGACCCCAGCCTCAATC
>CALVGJ010000011.1 GCA_944327045.1 uncultured Desulfovibrio sp. | reverse complement strand
ACACACGGAAAAACCACGCTTTTTCCGTGGTGTGAGGGCAGCGTCAGCAGGGAAATTGGACACAATTTCCATGCGAATCCGCTCTAAGAAAAACGTCGGGGGAAAGGGCTGGGGAGAAGACCAACTTTGGGGGCGGGGTCAAACGGTGTCCCGGGGGAATGAGTGTTGTGGGGAGAAAATCGCGGGCATCGACGGCGGAAAGAAAAGTTTCCGAAGGTGGCTGATCGGATATAGACGGAATTGCAGAAAAAAGCCCCGGCAGCGTCAGGCTGTCGGGGCACGGAAAAGCGGAAAAAGCGGACTCAGGTCGGAGGCCCGTCGGGGAGGCGATGATCAGCCCGTCAGGCGGATGCCGCCGGAGGAACCATCTTTGCGGCAAAGGCAGCCGCGCCAAACCCGTTGTCGATGTTCACGACGGCCACGCCGGGGACGCAGGAGCACAGCATGGTGGAGAGAGCCGCCCTGCCGCCGGCGCCGATTCCGTATCCTACCGAGGTGGGAACAGCCAGCAGCGGGCAGCAGAGCAGTCCGGCCAGCACGGACGGCAGCGCCCCTTCCATGCCCGCCACGGCAATGACACAGCGGGCAGCTCGCAGAGCGGGCAGATGCGGGGTAAGGCGGTGCAGTCCGGCAATGCCCACATCCGTAATCAGTCCGCAGCTTCGGCCCCAGAAGCGAAGCGCGCCATAGGCTTCTGCCGCTACGGGAATATCGGCCGCTCCGGCCGTGACGACCAGAATGTCTCCCTGTTGCGGCCAGGGGGGGCCGAGTTCCAGCGGCGTCGCATGCGTTCCGTCCGGCAGGCGTTGCGGCAGCAGAAAAAGGCGGGTCATGGGCCAGTAATGCCCCTGAGGAAAGGTCTGGCTCAGGAGCTCTCCCTGTTGCGGGCTGACGCGGGTGGCCAGAACCGGACTGCCGTCCTGATGCAGGCCGGAAATGGCGCCAATCAGGGCGGTGTCGCTCTTGCCCTGGGCGAAGACCACTTCGCCGAGGCCGGTACGCATGGCCCGCTGGGTATCCAGAGTAAGGCCGCTCAGGCTGTCCTCAAGGGTGGACTGGGCAAGCTGGCGGGCGGCCAGCGCCGGGCTGAGCGTTCCGTGGGCGACGGCGGCAAGAAGATTTTCAAGATGCTGTTGTTCCATGGGGATTTTGTACGGAAATACCGCTGGAATGTCACCCCCGGGCGGGCCTGTCGTATTGCAAAGTATGGCGTAACGCGTTACATATCCTTGGTTATGTCAACGCGGCGTTTGCTGTTCCTCGCTCCGGCGCAGGCCATTACGGCCATCTTTCCACCCTTGCGCGATGCCGGTTTTGAACTGGGCATTGCGGAAAATCTCAAGGGCGCCTCGGTTTTCATCCGCAAATCGGGGCCGGACGTCATCTTTGCCCGTCCGAGTCTGCCGGGCTTCAAGGTCGAGGATTTGCTGGCTGTGGGAGCGGATGATCCGCAGTTTCCCCCGGTCATTGTCATTACCGACAAGGGAAGTCCCCAGGAAGCTGAACGCCTGATGCATCTTGGCGCCCGCGACTACTGGCTTGAGCCGCTGGATGTGGAGCGTATTCAGGCTGTGCTCCGCGTGCCGCAGCGTTCCGCGCCGGTACCGGCCACCAGTACGCTCGGCGGCCACAAGGCGCAGTATGCCGATCAGGGAGGCGGGCCGCGTATTGTCGGACATAATCCGGCCATTGCGCGCGTGCTGAAACTGGCGCGGCAGGTTGCCGGTTCGCGGGCTACCGTCCTTATTTCCGGCGAATCCGGTACCGGTAAGGAAATGTTTGCCCGCTACCTGCATGCCATGAGCAAGCGGGCCCGCGGGCCCTTTGTGGCGGTCAACTGTGCGGCCCTGCCGGAGCATCTGCTGGAAAGCGAACTTTTCGGCCATGAAAAAGGGGCCTTTACCGGCGCCATTTCCCGCAAACTGGGCAAGTTCGAGCTGGCGGACGGAGGCACCATCCTGCTGGACGAAATTTCCGAAATGGAGCTGGCGTTACAGGCCAAGCTCCTGCGTGTGCTGCAGGAAAACGAGATTGACCGTGTGGGCGGCACGGAAACCGTTCATGTGGATGTACGCGTTCTGGCGACCACCAACAGAAATCTTGAGGACTGGGTCAAGCAGGGGAAATTCCGGCAGGACCTGTATTTTCGTCTGAACGTCATCCCCCTGCGGCTGCCCTCGCTGCGGGAACGCGGCGACGACGTGCTGGAGCTGGCCCGCTTTTTCATGGAGATGTATGTGCGGGAGTACCAGCTGCCGCCCAGTTCGCTTTCCGAGGCGGCCATAGACTGGTTGTCCACCTACGATTTTCCCGGCAACGTGCGTGAGCTGCAAAATCTCATGGAGCGTGCCGTGTTGCTGGCCAACGGACGCCCCATAGAGCCCTGTCACTTCCTGCTGGAAGAAGACAGCTGGCCGCTTTTCGAGGAAGCGGGCGAGACGGACGGACAGCCGGATGTGGCGGCGGATGTTCCGTCCACGGGCGAAGCGCCGCGGGAGACGGTGGATGTCGCTTCCCCCCCGGCTGCGGCCGTTCCGGCAGTCGGCGCCGGACAGGCGGCGGGCAATGCTTTTTCCGGTTCCGTCATTCCCCTGCACGAGATGGAGCGCCTCATGATCATCAAGGGGCTGGAAGCCACGGCCGGCAACCGTACGCAGGCTGCCGAGCTGCTGGGCATTTCCGTACGTACCCTCCGCAACAAGCTCAACGAATACCGGGCCGCCGGCCATCCCATCGACTAGAGCTTTTTCCGTGTGAAACGCTTTGCGTTTCACACCATACGGCCTGGCGTTTCGCGGAAAAAAGGCGGTTTTTCCCCTCACTTTTGGCCGGGCGGCGCTGTGCCTCCGCCTCGCATGTTGCTTTTTTCAAAGGCAACATGCTCTAACAAGCCCGGCGCATCGTCCGGCGTTCCAGATTCTTTCCCTTCAATCCAGCTGAGAGAAAAACCTGTCGCACACCTTGGCGCCGTTCGTGGCCAAGGTAGAACAAGGACAACTGTCTCAACAGAATGATAAAAAAATAACGTAGAATATAAAAAATGGAATTCAATATATTCTTCACTCAGATTAGCCTTTGTTTAGCGATAACAGCACAAAAGTTATAGTGAATGATATAAAACAACCTGGCAGAGATGTCAGGATTTGTGAAGCCTTTGCTGATGAAATATGCCGGAATGTTTTTGCAGATTTATAATTTATGCCAATTTTAGCGGAATACCTGATTCCAAAGAAATCCCTATGAAGACAGAGTAGGGAGGGAGTTATATAGCACCAGTCTGGCTGCAGAAAATTGTCGGTGACGACCTCAAAAAGATGATACAGCAATTTCCCTTAACAAAAGAGGATGTGCTGGAAATAAGAAAATCAAATGGGCTGACACGAGACGACTTGGCAGATTTCGCACGGCAGCTGCCTGAAAATCAATGATTTAGCATTTTGTAGAGTATTAGAGCATTTTCCGTTTGAAACACTTTGCGTTTCAAACTATACGGTCTGGCGTTTCGCGGAAAAAACGCGGGTTTTCCGCTCACTTTCGGCCGGACGGCGCTGTGCCGCCGCCTCGCATGTTGCTTTTTTCAAAGGCAAAATGCTCTAAAACAGCTCTGAAGTGCAGGGAAAAACAGGATAGTTTTATGCAGACACGATAGAATGCCCTGAATCCGTCATTCAGGCAGGTGGTTCCGAGTCCTGTCCCCCGCCCCTCTGCGGCCCGCCGCGCTTGAGTTTCCGCGCCGATGCGGCTAAACTGCAATTTTACGGCGCGACATCGGCGTCAGGACGTCATTTCGGAGTAACCATGCTGGACTTTATTCGTTCCAATGCCCAATCCATGGGCGTCAAACTGATTTTTGGCCTGATTATTCTTGTCTTCATCTTCTGGGGCGTAGGCAGCATCACTGATACGAGCGGCGGCAGTGTGGTGGCTGTGGTCAATGGCGACGGCATTTCCGCAGGCGCATTTCACCGTGTGTATCAGCAGCAGATGGAGGCCATCCAGCGCAGCAATCCCAATATTACGCGTGAGCAGCTTGCTCAGCAAAATATCGGCGAGCGAGTGCTCGATGCTCTGATTATGCAGAAATTGCTGGAACAGGAAGCCACCCGCCTGGGCATCAGCGTTTCCGCGCTGGAGATGCGGAAGGCCGTGGAATCGGTGGATGCTTTTAAGAACAGCGACGGCGTTTTTGATGCCGAGCTTTTCCGCAACATGGCCGAGAACAGTTACGGCAGCGTGGCCGCCTTCGAGCAGAAATTGCGGGAAGACATGCTGGCAGGCAAGCTGGAAGCCCTTGTTCGGGCAGGCATCTGGAGCAACAGCGACGAGTCTCGTGCCTTTTTCCTGTATCTGCGTCAGAAGCGCAACATTTCCTATGTCTTTGTGCCGTCTTCCCGCTTTGCGGCTGACGCCAAGCCCACAGAGAAGGCCATTTCGGATTATTACGCGGCCCACAAGCAGGATTTTGCCGTTCCGGCCAAGGTGGTGGCGGAATACATCAAGGTGTCTCCCCTGTTGCTGGTAAAGCCGGAAAGCGTCAGCGCCGCCGACGCCGAGGAGGAATACAAGAAAAATACCTCCCGCTATCAGACGTCGGAAATGGTCAAGGCGGCCCATATTCTTGTGCCTCTGGAGGAAAATGCCTCTCCCGAAGAGGTGAAGAAGGCCGAGGAGACTGTAGCCGCCATCCGCAAGGAACTGGAGGACGGAAAGCCCTTTGCCGAGGTGGCCGATGCGCATAACGGGCCCAGGGCTGCCGGGCCGGGCGGCGAGCTTGGCTGGATTCCGCGCGGACACACGGTGCAGCCCTTTGAGGAGGCGGCTTTTGCGCTGGAACCCGGCAAGATTTCCGAACCCGTGCGGACGGTTTACGGACTGCATCTGATTCGCGTCAGTGAAAGAAAGGAAGCCGCCACGCGGCCGTTCAGCGATGTGGAAGCCCAGATTCGGGCCGAACTGGCACGGCAGCGCGGAGTGGAAAAGCTCAATGACGCGCTGGACGGGCTGCTGGAAGACAATATCCTCAAGAAGCCCCTTGCCGAAAGCGCGGCCCGCTACGGCCTGACGGCGGAAAAGACGGAGCTGCTGTCGGCGGCCGAACTGGAAAAGACCCTCGGCATTTCCCCGGAAAATGCGGAGCTCGTCATGAGTGCCGGCAGCGGGAATCCCGTGGATACGGCGCTGGAAGCCGGCGACAATTATCTGGTGGTGCGTGTGGACAAGGCCGAGCCTGCCTATACGCCAGAACTGGAGGCCGTGAAGGCGGAGATTGAAAAGCGTCTCGTCGTCGAAACCTCGCTTGCGTCCGCCCTGTCGGCCGCTGCCGAGGAACTCAAGCAGGCTCAGGACGGCAAGGAACTGAAGCTCAGTACGGCCGCTGTGGAGCGTGATGGTGTGCTGTCCGGCTTTGCGGTGAATCGTGAATTTTCGCAGGCTATTTTCGGCGCGCCCCTGAAGCAGTGGCTGCCCCGGGCGTTTCGTCTTGTGAGCGACAAGGAAGGCCCCGGCGCGCTTATCTGCCGGGTGGACGGTGTACAGGAAGCCGACCCTGCCGAATGGGAGGCTATGAAGGAGAGCTTTGACGAACTGCTGCGCAACCGTCGCGGCGAGGAGCTTTTCCAGCTCTTCCTGGGCGCATTGCAGCGCAATGTGGAAATCAGGAAGAATCCCGAGCTGATCAGGCAGATCGTCAATTAGCCGTTTTTGTTTTATCCGCAACAGACCTTCCCTGCCCCCATCCCCGGATGGGGACAGGGTTTTTTACAGGAGCAAGAGCATGTGCGGCATTATTGGTTATACCGGGCATCGGCCGGGTGTCCCCGTGGTGGTGGAAGGGCTGCGCCGTCTGGAGTACCGCGGTTACGATTCCGCGGGCGTGGCGTTCGGCCTCAAGGGAGAACTTGCTGTCATCAGGGCCAAGGGCAAACTGGCGGCCCTGGAAGAAAAGCTTGCGCAGGAGCCTGTGACCTTCGCCACCACGGCAATGGGGCATACGCGCTGGGCAACTCACGGCGAACCCGCGGAACGCAATGCGCATCCGCATTGCAGCAATGACGGCAGCCTGGCCATCGTGCATAACGGCATTATTGAGAATTTTCAGGAAATCAAGACGGAGCTCATGGGCAAGGGCTACGTTTTCCACTCGGAAACGGATACCGAGGTACTGGTGAACCTCATTGCCGAATGCCGCAAGAGCGAACCGGACCTGCTCAAGGCCTTTGCCGCCGCCCTGCGGCAGGCGCACGGGGCCTATGCCGTCTGCCTCATGGATCGTGACAATCCCGAAACCCTGCTGGCGGCTCGCATGTCCGCGCCGCTCATTTTCGGCATCGGCACGGGCGAGCATTTTGTGGCATCGGATATTCCGGCCTTTCTGCCCTATACCCGGCAGGTCGTTTTTCTGGAAGACGGCGACATCGTGCGCTGTACCGCAAGCGATTACAGCATTATGCGTCTGGAAGACCTCTCCCCGGTACAGCATCCTGTGCAGACCATTACCTGGGATATGCAGGCCGCGCAAAAGGGCGGTTACCGGCATTTCATGCTCAAGGAAATCTTTGAGCAGCCCCGCGTCATTACCGACGGCCTGAGCGGCCGCATGCAGGAAGGCAGGGTCTGCCTGCCCGAGCTGGACGCGCTTCCTGTGCCGGAGCGGCTGCATATCGTCGCCTGTGGCACTTCCTATCATTCCGGCCTCTGGGGACGCCACCTGCTGGAAAACTGGGCGGGGATTCCGGTACAGGTGGAGATCGCCTCGGAATTCCGCTATCGGGACAGCCTGCTGCTGGGCAAGGGCGATATGGTGCTTGTCATCAGCCAGAGCGGCGAAACGGCGGACACGCTGGCCGCCCTGCGCATTGCCCGTCAAAAGGGCGTGCCGGTGCTGGGGCTGTGCAATGTGGTCGGCTCTTCCATTGCCCGAGAAGCCTCGGCCGTCATTCTGACTCAGGCCGGGCCGGAAATCAGCGTGGCCTCCACCAAGGCCATGTGTAGTCAGATGCTCATGCTGGCGCTCATGGCGCTGTACTGGGGCGAGCGCAATCATACGGGGTCGGCGGAGAAGCGGGCACAATGCCT
This sequence comes from uncultured Desulfovibrio sp., assembly GCA_944327045.1. Lineage (GTDB taxonomy): Bacteria > Desulfobacterota > Desulfovibrionia > Desulfovibrionales > Desulfovibrionaceae > Desulfovibrio. Next base: position 1,083 of record CALVGJ010000011.1, on the reverse strand, counting down.
TGACCTGCTCGAAAGGCTGCCGGTGATGCTGGGCGAAGCCCTGCCCGCCATGCACGAGCGGGCCCGCGAGCTTTCGCGCAAGTACGCGCAGGCCCGCAACTTCTTCTATCTGGGGCGCGGTCACTGCTTCCCGCTGGCGCTGGAAGGCGCGCTCAAGCTCAAGGAACTTTCCTATATCCATGCGGAAGGCTATGCCGCCGGAGAAATGAAGCACGGCCCCATTGCCCTGATTGATCCGGCATTCCCCTCGCTGGTGCTGGCGCTGGATGATGAACTTTATCCGAAGGTCGTTTCCAATATGGTGGAAGTCAAGGCTCGTCAGGGCAAGGTCATTGCCCTGTGCAATGCGGGCCGCGAGCCAGCTGCCGACGACATCTGGCGCATTCCCGCCCTGCCCGCGCCACTGGCCGGTTTCATGGCTCTGCCCGCTCTGCAGCTCTTCAGCTACGAAATGGCCGATTATCTGGGCAAGGATGTGGACCAGCCGCGCAATCTGGCCAAGAGCGTGACCGTGGAATAAGCCACGCCCGCAGCGGCATGGCGCATTTTCGACAAGACCGCCCCGGCAAAGGGGCGGTCTTTGTGTTTTAGAGCGTTTCAGCTTTGAAAAAAATGAAACGTGAGGCGGCGGCACAGTGCCCCCGGTCCAAAGTGAGCGGAAACAACGCGTTTTTTCCGCTTGCTTTTGGGGGCCTCGTGTCCCTGACTCTTTTCCGGTAAAAGCGCACAGGGGAAGGGAAACTCCTCCAGCGCTGGCAGCGACCCGACGGGCGGCCGCAGGCCGTGCCCGTTAGGCGATGCAGGAGCCTTACGGGCATCGACAGCAGAGCGCGACCCGACGGGCGGCCGCAGGCCGTGCCTGTTAGGCGACGCAGGAGCCTTACAGGCATCGACAGCAGAGCGAGGGGTCCCCTCTTCCCTCCAAGCAGGAAACCGATAGTGTTAGCAGGCCCTATGGAGTCGTGGCCTCGCCGTCCTTGCGCAGCACGAGTGAATCCGTGAGCATGCTCAGACATTCGGGATAGCGGTTGCGGGGATCGCTGACGGTCAACAGCAGATAGGCATGCGCATCATGAATGAACA
>CALVGJ010000010.1 GCA_944327045.1 uncultured Desulfovibrio sp. | reverse complement strand
CCAGCGCCTCGCGCAGATGTTCCTTGTCATATTCCATGCTCAACTCCTGTTGCGCAAACGGGGGAGGGCGTTCACGCCGTTCTCATGATATAAGAGGGCAAGAAGTTAGTCCGGCCTGCCGTCGCTTTCGCGGTATTGCTTCGCGGTAGCAAGCGCGGCCCGGAAGGTTTCATATTGTGCGGCGTCTTTTTGCCGCCATTCCTCTTCGAGCCGCCGTGCGGCCTCTTCATCGCCCTGCGGGGGCTGGGGCAACTCGGCTTCGGCCGCAAGTTCCTGACGGCAACTTTCCAGAAGATCGTTCGGGTCGGGAAAGGTGTAGCTCATATCTTCTCCGTAGTTTTCTTTATTCCTCTTCGTCGCCCTCTTCGGAGCCGAGGTCACGGAAAAGCGGAGGGATGATCACGTTGTCGGGAGAGTAACGGTTCATCCAGCTTTCGCAAAAGTCATGCCGCCTTCTCTTATCTTCGCTCATGGTGTAGTCATTGATTTTATAGGTTTGTGGATTATAATCAGGGATTGTGTTTGCAAGATACGTCATTTCCTCCAGAGGGGGGTATAGCGGGCGGAGCAAATCGTGAACCTTGCCGTACTGGGGGAGGAAGTCGCCCTCGTCGCGATCGCCCAATTCCGGTTTGGGGCCGGCCTGGATGATGTAGCCGCCGTCATAGCGGGTGAGGGGATAGTCCTCACCCAGAGCACGCAGGCTCGCCTCCCCGCCGATGCGCTCCGCCAGCTGGTCGCAGAGGATGGTCTGCCAGTTGATGCTGGCGATATTGTTTTCAAATTTATCCATTTCTGTCGGGAAAATCGGATGTGCCGGATAGTCCAGCCCGGGGTACTGCAGCAGTTCCCGCACGCACATGCCGTGCGTAAACATAAAATTCGTATCTTGGCACTGCTGGCTGATCCCCCAGCCGGCGACGCCACTGTGGGGGTGAAGGGCATCGCACCATTTGTGCACAAGGGACGAGAAGTCTTCGATGCTCCTGTCCAGCAGGAAAAAGGAAGGCGCAAAGACCGCGCTGAAGACGCTTGTCACGCGTTCCATAGGGAGACTATAGAAATGTTTCTTATTGAGCTGCATATAGATATACAGTGAGAACTTGGGGGGCAGGCTGTCGAACTCCTCGCCGGAGGCATGGGAGAACACGCGATATGTTGCGGTCGGTCGCCCCTTTTCCTGCGCCTTGCGGAAGGTGGAGACACTCGGGGGCGAGACCTTGCCGTTCATTGCCAGATGAAAGCGGGCGGGCGAACCGCTGATGGAGCTTTTTGCCTCCTGGTCGATAAGGGCAATATATTCCTTGGCGCATTCGCAGACAGCCTCCTGCACTTCCGGCAGGTGCGCGTTCCTGAAATAGAGGGTGCAGGCTAGGGCAACCCGCCCTGACGCAATTTTTCGCCCTGGAGCAACCAGAAGAAAGTTATCCAGCCCCTCGCGCAGATGATCCTTGTCGCGTTCCATGCTCATGACAGTTTCTCCTTACATCTTATGCCGAAAAACAGCATGGCGATACCGCTGTGCCCCTGTTTTCCCGACTGCTCCGCAAAACATATCGTTTTTCGCCATACGCGCCGGCGTACCGCGCCGGGGCCTCTCCGCATTGATGTTGCATACCGTCAAAACGGAGAGGCCTACTTGCCCCTGCATGTACTTGGGCAACGGCATTATGCGTCCGCCGTTGCGGCGGTCGCCTGCTTTCCCGGTGGGGAGAGCATTTTCAGCGCGGAAAGGCGCTATATCTTGACGTAGACACGGCGTACCGGTTCGCCCAGTTCGGCGGCGAACTCGGCCACAAAGTCCTCCGAAAGGTCACCGACAGTATTCCAGAAGGCAAAGCCGATCTGACTGAAGCCCCAGGGTATGTCCATTTTGTAGTCCCGTATCTCGGAAGCGGCCCCGCACTCGGGACAGGGGATGGGCGGATATCCTTCCGCCGTGTACCACGTCTCCACCATTTCCATAAAATGCTCGACGATATTGGCGCCGCATTTCGGGCAGAGCACTTCGTCCAGTCCGGCTCCGTGGCTGGTAAAAATGCCCTTGCCTTCCTCAAACACCTCGACCGCAACGCCGCCGAACGCCCCCTGTTCTTCCCGCCAGCTTTCTACCGAAAACGGACGGGATACGGCATCCGGCCCGCCCGAACCGTATACCTTGAGCATGCCTTTCGGCGTCAGCTGCGGGCGATCCGCAGGCCCTGTGAGCTCGCCTTGCTCCCGCATCCATCGAACGTCCCAGTCCACGCTCTTTTGGTGGTATGCCGGCGGGTGCATGTGGCGAGAGCCCTTAGCGGTCACGATCCAGCCGCCTTCTTCACCGAGTATCTGGGGATGCTTGCCTTTTTTCCCCGGCCTGAGCCAGCCGTTTTTCTGCATCCAGCCGATCATGCGCCGTTCCATGTCCTCCCGCTCGGGCGCGTTGATACGGTAACGTTCCGGCACCAGATAGTTGGCGTAATCTCCCATACCTTTCTCCCGTCACATCCGGTTGATTTCCATGCATGCCCGTCAGAGCGCGACCTCGACGACGCGCACCGGTTCACCCAGCACGGCGGCGAACTCAGCCACAAAATCCTCTGTCAGTTCCCCATTAAGATTCCAGAAAGCAAAACCGATCTGACTGAACCCCCAGGCCGGTTCGAGCTGCCAGTCCGTTATGGCGGACGCTTCACCGCAGGCCGGGCAGACTGCCCGCGTCCAGTCCTCGTCAGTGTTCCAGGCTGCCACCACCTCAAAAAAGCCTTCCCCGATATCCTCATCGCAAACGGGGCAGCACGCGGATTCCACCCCGCCCTCATAGTTGCAGAAAACGCCCTTTTCCTCGTAAGTCTCCACACCGAAACCGTATGTGGCCAGCTCCCTATAATCCGCATCGGCCATGTGACGCACACCTTCCGGCGTAAAACGCCAGCCGTTGCCGTCCCCGCCCAGGACGCAGTCGCTCTTTTCCCGCTCGATCCAGCCCTTCTCCTGCAGCCAGCCGACCATGCGCTGTGCCAGAGTTTCCCGCTCAGGCGCGTCGATACGACAACGCTCCGGCACCAGATAGGTTGCGTAATCTCCCATAGACGTTTCTCCTTTCTTCCTGATTGTTTCGCGTGGAACGCTCACTCCGCACGGCTGGGCCAGCCATGCGACATGCCGTAAAAACACATAATATACTGATATAAATAACAATAATAAACAACCCCGTCCTTGCGCTCCATCCGGCGCGACCGCCCACAGAGACAGAACTTCCCTGAACGCTCATGCGGCTGCCTTGCCGTGCCTGGATACCCGGGCGGGGTTTTTCTCAGCAAAAAAGGCGGAAAAAAATCCGCCTTTCGTTCGTTATCGTATCTCAGGCCAGCCCGGCCCTGAGCTGTCCTTCAAAGTAGGCAATGGTCTTTTTCAACCCGTCTTCCAGCGCAATTCGCGGCTCCCAGCCCAGCAACTCACGCGCCAGACTGATGTCGGGACGGCGCTGTTTGGGGTCATCCCCGGGCAGAGGTTCGTAAGTGATCTTCGAGGCGCTGCCGGTAAGTTCCACCACCTTCTCGGCCAGTTCGCGGATGGTGAATTCACCGGGATTGCCCATATTGACCGGGCCGGTCACGTTGTCCGGCGAGGCCATGAGGCGGCACATGCACTCGATGAGGTCATCCACATAGCAGAAGGAGCGCGTCTGGCTGCCGTCACCGTAAATGGTGATCGGTTCATTCTTCAGGGCCTGTACAATGAAGTTGGAGACGACCCGTCCGTCATTGGGGTGCATCTTGGGCCCATAGGTGTTGAAAATGCGTCCCACCTTGATGCAGAGTCCGCTCTGCCGCCAGTAGGAAAAGAAGAGCGACTCCGCGCAGCGCTTGCCCTCGTCGTAGCAGGCGCGGATGCCGTTGGGGTTCACATGCCCCCAGTAGGACTCCGGCTGGGGGTGGACGTCGGGATCGCCGTACACCTCGCTGGTGGAAGCCTGAAAAATACGGGCCTTGAGGCGCTTGGCCAGCCCCAGCATGTTGATGGCCCCGTGGACGCAGGTCTTGATGGTCTGCACGGGGTCATGCTGGTAGTGAATGGGCGAAGCCGGACAGGCCAGATTGTAGATTTCGTCCACTTCCACAAACAGCGGAAACGTCACGTCATGGCGCATCAGCTCAAAACGCCGGTTATCCATGAGCTCTTCCACATTGGCGCGGGCGCTGGAAAAAAAGTTGTCCACGCAAAGGACTTCATGCCCCTCATCCAGCAGACGCGCGCACAAATGCGACCCCAGAAAGCCCGAACCGCCCGTCACAAGAATTCTTTTCCGCAAATGCATGGCTTGCGCTGACCTCCGAAAAGCGTATCTCCATTTATTACCCTGAATATGCACAGGATGCAAACGCGGCGCTCAGGCCTGCAGCGGCGGCGCAGGGCAAGGTCATATGTCTGCGGGGAAGGGGCTTTTTGCAAAAAGTCCGCCCTTTCCCCTTCAAAAACTCTTACCGGAAAGCTGGCAAGCAGCTCTTCACCGTCAGAGCGAATCCAGACCGATGGACACCCGACAAGGCACCGTGGCGGACCACGTTTTCCCGCGAAACGACAGGCCGTAGGGTTTGAGACGCAAAGCGTTTCAAACCAAGAATGCCCTAGATGTAGAGTGTCAACACGTTATTCACCCTCTGCTCAGACATGAAGCTGGAGGTTTTCTGCCAAGAGCCGAATGGGGGCGCACAAAATTGTAATGATGCGTCCATTTCGACAAGTAGGCTGCTCTTTTCCATGAGTGGGTATACGTTTGCGCGTATGCCAACTCTTTCAATGCCGTCTGGATAAATCGCTCGGCCTTGCCGTTGGTTTGTGGCCGATACGGCCGGGTTCTTTTGTGCTGTATACCGAACTCACGACATGCTTCACCAAATTTGC
>CALVGJ010000009.1 GCA_944327045.1 uncultured Desulfovibrio sp. | reverse complement strand
AATCTTGCGACGAGGGCAGTTAGCTCAGCTGGTAGAGCACCGCCTTCACACGGCGGGGGCCACAGGTTCAAGTCCTGTACTGCCCACCACCCGGAGCGGTAGTTAAGACGGTTATAACGCCGGCCTGTCACGCCGGAGGCCGAGGGTTCGAGTCCCTTCCGCTCCGCCAGAGAATAAAGCGCACTGTGAAAGCAGTGCGCTTTTCTGCGTATGGGGCCTGGTGTTTGCTGCGGCGGGCCGGGCGCGGAAAAGGCTTGACAGCCGTGGGGAAGGGAGGTAAGCAGTCTCAATTCAGCGTCAACGGCTCTGCCGGGCGACGACATCCTGATCCTGCGGCAAGCGTTCCGGGGTGGCCTGAAAAGGCCCCCTTTTTTTATTACCTGCAAAGTGCCCGGCGAGAAGAGCATGAATCAGAATCCGATTGCGGAGGCGGTCATCCGCCTTGCCGCTCCGGTGGTGGAATCCCTGGGGCTGGTCATCTGGGGGGTGGAAGTTGCCCAGAGCGGCCGCATGGTGGTGCGCCTTTTTGTGGATGTGCCCTCGGACGGGCGCAATCCGCATGCCGTGGCCGCGGAGCTCTCCGCCCGCTCGCAGGATGCCGGTGCGGACATGCCCGAGCTGGCGCTTCCCTCGGCGAGCATCGACCAGTGCGAGGAAATATCCCGCCATCTGGGCCTTGCCCTCGAGGTGGAGGACATCATTCCGCAGGCCTATGTGCTGGAGGTTTCCACGCCCGGCTTCAACAGGCTCTTCTTTTCGGCGGAGCAGATGCGTCCCTATGTGGGAGATATGGTGGAAGCCCGCATGCAGGCGGCCTATGCTCCACGGGCGGATATGCCGCCGCGCCGGACCTGGCGCGGGCGTCTCGAGGCCGTGGAGGCGGACGCCTTTCTGCTGGCTCCGGCAGGCATTACGCCCGAGGGGGAGATTTTGCCCGAGGCCGTGGAGCCTGTGCGTCTGCCGTGGGACATGACCCGGCGGGTTGCCCGTGTGCATGTGTTTTGCGCGCCGGAAAAGCCGGGCAAGTCAACTGGCGGCGGGCGGCGGAAAGGCCAGCGGGAAACGCAGTCCGGCACAGCCGCCGGGCGCAGGGCGGCGCGGGAGCCGCGCAAGAATGATGCGCTGGATGACGATGTGGCGTCCGCGCTGAACGGATAGCAACCCGGCAAGGTGCGTCGCCGGGAGGATTTTGAGGCCGCCTGGGCGGCACGGAGGCAATTATGAATCTTGAACTCAAGAAGGCCATTGACCAGATCAGCAAAGATAAGGGTCTTGACCGTGATATGCTCATCGATACGCTGGAAGACGCTGTGCGTACTTCCGTGCTGCGCCGCTTCAGCGAGGACATGGATGTGGAAGTGTCCTACAATGACAATACCGGCGATATTGAAGTCTATCAGTTCAAGATCGTAGTGGAGGATGACGACCTCCTCAATCCCGATACGCAGATTGAGCTTTCCGAAGCCCGCACCCATGATCCGTCCGTGCAGATTGATGATGAAATGGGTTTTCGCGTCAAGGTGGAAGACCTCGGACGCATTGCGGCCCAGTCCGCCAAGCAGGTCATCATTCAGCGCATGCGCGATGCCGAGCAGGAAATCATTTATGAGGAATACAAGGATCGCGTGGGCGAGATCGTTTCCGGCATCGTGCAGCGCCGGGACAAGGGCGGCTGGGTGGTCAACCTGGGCCGGACGGAAGCCATCCTGCCGCGCGATGAGCAGATTCCCCGTGAGCACTACAAGCGCAATGACCGCGTGCAGGCCCTGATCATCGAGGTGCGCAAGGAGGGGCGCGGCCCGCAGATTGTCATTTCCCGCGCTCACCGGGACTACATGGCCGCCCTTTTCCGGCGCGAAGTGCCGGAAGTGGATGACGGTGTGGTGCAGATCATGGGCGTGGCCCGCGATCCCGGTTCCCGCGCCAAGGTGGCCGTGCTTTCCCGCGAGCGCGACGTGGACCCTGTGGGCGCCTGCGTGGGGGTGCGCGGCTCGCGCATTCAGAACATCGTGCAGGAGCTGCGCGGCGAACGCATCGACATTGTGGTCTGGAGCCCGGATATCGCCACCTATGCCCGCAATGCCCTTGCGCCGGCGCTGGTGTCGCGCATCGTGGTGGATGATGAGGAAAACCTGCTGGAAGTCATTGTGCCCGACGACCAGCTGACCAACGCCATCGGCCGCAAGGGGCAGAATGTGAAGCTGGCGGCGCGCCTGCTGGGCTGGAAAGTCGATATCTTTACCGAAAGCCGCTACAACGAGGCCAATGCCATCGGACACGGCCTGCAGCAGGTGGCCAGCGTGGCCGAAGTTCCCATGGAAACCCTGCTGGAAGCGGGCTATTCCTCGCTGGAAAAGCTGCGTACGGCCACCAACGAGGAACTGGCCGAAAAGCTGGCCATTTCGGATGCGCGCATTGCGGATTTGCGCTCCGCCATCAACTTCCTTGCGCCCGTGGTGGAAAAGACCCCCGAGTCTTCTGCCGTGGAGCTGCTGAAAACGACGGAAGAGGCAGGGCCCGCCCGGGAAGCCGATGGCGAAGAACAGAACGATTAGAGAAGGCGACGCCGCGCCGCATGTGCCGGAGCGCATGTGCGTCATCTGTCGGGAACGCTTTGCCAAGGCGGCGCTCTCGCGGCATGTGAAGGACGAGCTGGGAAATTTGATTATTGATGCGACCAAGACCCGCCCGGGCAGGGGCTGGTATGTGTGCGACAGGCCGGAATGCCGCAAGCGTTTTGAAAAATATCGGCCCAACGCACGGCGCAAGGGGGGTAAGAATGCCTGAAACGAAACTGAAAATCAAAGATTTGGCCGCCGAACTCGACGTGCAGCCCAAGGAAGTGCTGAACGTCGCCCGCGAACTGGGGATTTCCGCCAGGCAGAGCACGGCGTCGCTTACGCCGGAAGAGGTGGGCCGCGTGCGGGAATACTTTGCCGCCTCACGGCAGAATGAGGTGACACGCCGGGAAAGCGAGTCCGGCGTCATTGTGCGTCGCCGTCGGCGTGTTGCCGAGGAACCCGCCCCTGTCGCGCCCGCCGCCGCGGTGGAGAAGGAAGACAGGACGCCCGAACCGGCGGCGGAATCCGCCGCGCCGGAGGCGGAACCCGTGGCGAAGGAAGTTGTCGCGCCGGAGGCGGCCGCTCCCGAAGCGGCGAATGCCGCGCCTGCCGCGCCCGCCGCGCCGGAAGTCTCTGAAGAGGTGCAGGCGGAAGAAGCGGTTCAGGAAAAGGCCGCCAAACCCCGCAATGCCCGTATTATCACGCCTGCCCGCGTCATCAGCCGCCCGCAGGACACGGTTGCCGAGCCCGCGCCTGCGGAAAAAGCGCCCGAGTGCGTTGCCGAAGAGCCCGTGGCGGCAGCCCCCGCGCCGGAAGCGGAGGCCGTGGAGCAGGTTGTCGAGGCGTCCGGCCGTGCGCCGGAACAGCCCCAGGAGAGCGATGGAGTCGAAAAGGCGCGGTCTGCCCGCCACGCCCGTCCCGATGCTTCCGCCATGCCCGAAGGTTCTTCCGCGCCCACTCTGCCCCCGCGAGCGCCGGAACCCCGGGAAAAAGCGGCGGAAGAGGAAGCTGCCGCTCCCGAAGCGGCTACAGCCCAGCGCGCCCGCGTCATTGCGCCCGCGCCGCAGGTGCGCGTCATCAGCCGTCCCGCGCCGGGGAGCACACCCGCTCGGGATACGGCCGCCCGTGAGGATCGGGGCGGTCGCTGTGAGGGCGGGCGTTCCACGGATGGGCGTGACAACCGTGACGGGCGTGACCGCGGCCCGCGGCCCGGCAATCGCCCGGGCTTCGGCGAAGGGCGCGGCCCGCGCACCGGTGCTGCCGGAGGCGGCTATGCCGCTCCCGCCCAGCCCACGCCGGTGGACAGCCGCGATGGCCAGAGCAAGAAAAAGCGCCTCAAGGGGCGTCGTACCGTGGATTTCCAGCAGGGGGATTTCGGGCATCAGGATGAGGATGATGTGCCGCGCATGAATCGCGGCAAGAGCCGCCGCAAGCCCGGCAAGGCCCTTCCCGCCGCCCAGCAGGCCACCCAGCCGCTCAAGGCCGCCAAGCGCAAGATTCGTGTGGACGAAGCCATTGTGGTGGCGGACATGGCCCACCAGATGGGGTTGAAGAGCACCGAAATCATCAAGGTGCTGTTTGGCCTGGGCGTCATGGCCACGATCAACCAGTCGCTGGATATTGACACGGCCACCCTCGTGGCGGCGGAATTCGGCTACGAGGTGGAAAAGACCGGCTTCTCCGAAAGCGATTACCTGCTGTCCGGCGAGCCGGACAAGCCGGAAGACCTCAAGCCGCGTCCGCCGGTGGTGACCATCATGGGCCACGTCGACCACGGCAAGACCTCCCTGCTGGACGCCATCCGCAAATCCAATGTGACCAGCGGCGAAGCGGGCGGCATCACCCAGCATATCGGGGCCTACCATGTGAAGACCAAACGCGGGGAAATCGTCTTCCTCGACACGCCCGGTCACGAGGCCTTTACGGCCATGCGCGCCCGCGGCGCACAGGTCACGGACCTTGTCATTCTGGTGGTCGCCGCCGACGACGGCGTCATGGAGCAGACCCGCGAAGCCATCAACCACGCCAAGGCGGCCAATGTGCCGATCATGGTGGCCGTCAACAAGATGGACAAGCCCGGCGCGGACCCCGACCGCGTACTGCGCGAGCTTTCCGAACTCGGCCTCCAGCCTGAAGACTGGGGCGGCGACACCATCGTGGCCCGCGTGTCGGCTAAGACCCGCGAGGGGCTGGACGATCTGCTGGAAATGGTGGCCCTGCAGGCGGAAATTCTCGAACTCAAGGCCAACCCGGACAAGCCCGCCCACGGACGTATTGTGGAAGCCAAGCTGGACAAGGGCCGCGGCCCGGTGGCCACGGTGCTCATTCAGGAGGGCACGCTGCGTCAGGGCGATACCTTTGTCTGCGGCCAGTTCTCCGGCCGTGTGCGTGCTCTGCTCAGTGACCAGGGCAAGAAGGTCAAGGAAGCCGGGCCGTCCATCCCTGTGGAAGTGCAGGGCTTTGACGGCGTGCCTGAAGCCGGTGAAGAGTTCTTCTCCGTGGCGGATGAAAAGCTGGCCCGTCGCATTGCCGATGCCCGTGCCGTCAAGCAGCGTGAAAAGGAACTGGCCAAGGAATCCCGCGTCACGCTGGAAACCTTCCTTTCCCGCCGGGCTTCGGATCAGGAGGCGCTCACGCTTAATCTGGTGCTCAAGGCCGACGTGCAGGGTACGCTGGAAGCCATCACCGAAGCGCTCAACAAGCAGAGCACGGACAAGGTGCGCATCAGCGTGGTGCACGGCGGTACCGGCGCCATTACCGAGTCCGACATCCTGCTGGCCTCGGCCTCGCAGGCCATCATCATCGGTTTCAATGTGCGGCCTACCGCCAAGATCAAGGATGTGGCCGAGCGGGAAAATGTGGATATCCGCTTCTACGACATCATCTACAAGCTTGTGGATGACATCAAGAGTGCCATGGCCGGTTTGCTGGCCCCCGTGCAGCGCGAGGTCTACCTCGGTCAGGCCGAAGTGCGGAAGACCATCAGCGTGCCCAAGGTCGGCATGATTGCCGGTTCCTATGTGGCGGACGGCAAGATCGCCCGCAATGCCGGAGTGCGCCTGCTGCGCGACGGCGTGGTGGTCTACACCGGCAAGATCAGCTCTCTCAAGCGCTTCAAGGATGATGCCCGCGAAGTCGTCAAGGGCAATGAGTGCGGCGTCGGTCTCGAAAACTTCAACGATATCAAGGTCGGCGACATCATCGAAGCCTTTGAAACCGTTGAAGAGGCCGCTACGCTCTAATACTCTGACAGACTGAAGGCGCTCCCCCGCGGTCGCGGGGAAAGGCGCTTGTTGCGAGGGGGAGAGGGGAACCGTTTTAAAAAACGGTTCCCCTCTCCCCCTCGCGCTCCC
>CALVGJ010000008.1 GCA_944327045.1 uncultured Desulfovibrio sp. | reverse complement strand
GCCTTTCTGGACGCCGGGCTGGAAGCCTTCCTCGACGCCGTGGAGCGGCCGCGCCTGCGCCGGGAGCTCACCGTCTGGAAGCACTGGCGCAAGATTCTGCCCGCTCCGCATGCCGCGGACAGCCACGAGGGCCTGCCGGACATGCACGATTTCCGCCGCAACCGCTGGGTGGAGGACGGCATCTTCAGCGACGTCTGCCCGGACGACTTCGCCGTATGCGGGCTTGTGGCCCATGACGCGGATCGCCTGCGCCGCCCCGTCTGGGAGAACGCCCGTCACGCCGCCCCCTGCGAACATGCCTGCCCGGCGGGCATCCCCTCCCAGCGGCGCTTCAACCTCCTGCGGCAGGGCCGCGTGGAGGAGGCCCTGCGCCTCGTGCTGGAACACAGCCCCTTCCCGGCCTCGGTCTGCGGCCATGTCTGCCCGAACCTCTGCCAGACCGCCTGCACGCGCAACGAGCTGGACGACGCCGTCCGGATCGGCGCGCTGGGACGGCTCTCCGTCCATGCGGAACTGCCGGTCACTGCGCCGTCCAGCGGCAGAAGCGTGGGCATCATCGGCGGCGGCGTGGGCGGCCTGAGCGCGGCCTGGCAGCTCGCGCACAAGGGCCATGCGGTCACGGTCTATGAAGCCGACGAGGACATCGGCGGCAAGCTGCGGCAGGTCATCCCCCATGCCCGCCTCGACGCGGGCGTGCTGGAGGCGGAACTGCGGCGCATCCGGGACGTCGGCGTCACCATCCGCACCGGCTGCCGGGTGGATGCCGAGCAGTTTGCCGCCCTGCGCAAGGAGCACGACGCCCTCATCATCGCCACCGGCGGCCACAGGGCGCGTGTCTTTCCCTGGCCGGGCAAGGAACGCATCGTGGCGGGCATCGACTTTCTCAAGGCCGTGAACCGGGGCGAATCGCCCGCCGTGCCCGAGCGGGTGGTGGTCATCGGCTGCGGCAACGCGGGCATGGACGTGGCCGCCGGGGCCTTTGCCTGCGGCGCGCGGGACGTGACCTGCGTGGACGTGCAGAAGCCCGCCGCCTTCGCGCACGAGATGGCGCACATCGAGGCCCTCGGCGGAAAGATCGTCTGGCCGGTGCGCACAAGGGAGATCACCGAACAGGGCCTTGTGGACGAGGAAGGCCGCCTCTTCCCGGCGGACATGGTCATCATCAGCGTGGGCGAGACGCCGGAGCTGGACTTCGTGCCCGAGACGGCCCCGCGCTTCCGCGACTGGCTCTCCCCCGCCGCCGACGGCAGCGTGCTGGAGAATGTCTATGCCGTGGGCGACGTGGTGCGGCCCGGCCTGCTGGTGGACGCCATCGGTTCCGGCCGCCGTGTCGCCGAGGCCGTGGACGCCCGCCTGCGCGGCACGCCCGCCGATGCCGCGCCCGCGCGTTCCCGCATCCCGGCGGACAGTCTGCATACGGCCTGGTTCGCCCCCTGTCCGGCCGCCGAGCGTCCCGATGCCGCCCATGATCACGAGCGCTGCATCAGTTGCGGCACCTGCCGTGATTGCGGCCTCTGCCTGACGGCCTGCCCGCAACAGGCCATCAGCCGCATTCCGGAAGCGGACGGCGGCGCGTCCTACGTCTCCGACCCGGCCCGCTGCATCGGCTGCGGCATCTGCGCGGGCGTCTGCCCCTGCGGCATCTGGAAAATGCAGGTCAACAGCCCCGCCGCCTGATTTCCCCCCTCCTCTCCCCTCCTCCGGCACGGCGGGCAGCTCCCCTCGCGGGCCCCGCCGTGCCGTAACCGCTTTTCCTCCCTGCCGCATATCCGGACAGCGCCGCTAATGTTTTTCGGACGTTGGCCGATAAGGACGTCATATCCACTAGGGGGAAGTCCGCATGACCATTTCGCGCTCGACAAGTATCGTCAACGGCGTCATGTTCGCTCTGATCTGCTGCGTCGCCCTGCTCGTCTGGAACCTGTACCGCAATGTGGAAGACAACATCCGCATGAACAGGCAGAAAGAGGTGGCCCTGCAGCTCGCCAACGAACTGATGCAATCCTCGGCACAGCTCACCAACAATGTGCGGGAATACGCCGTCACCGGCGACGATCGCTACGAAAAAATCTATCTTGCCATTGTGGATGAACGCGCCGGAAAGATTCCGCGTTCCCAGAGCAAGAGCGTCGATCCCGGCCGCACCATCAGTCTGACGGATCTCATGCGCGAAAACGGCTTTACTGAACAGGAATTTGCCCTGGTCAAGCAGGCCAACGACCTTTCCAACGAACTCGTGGTGCTGGAAACAAAGGCCATGAACGCCGTCAAGGGCATCACCACCGGGCCGGACGGCTCCGAAGTCCGGGGCAAGCCCGATCTGGAACTGGCCCGCTCGCTGGTCTTCGGCGCGGACTACAAGCGCCAGACCGACAAGATCATGCAGCCGCTGGCCGAATTCTTCCGCACGCTCTCGGTCCGTACCGACGCCCAGGTGGAGGAAAGCCGCGCCAGCGTCATGCGGGGCATTTTCCTGCTGGCCGTGACCCTGCTGCTTCTGGCGGGCGCGCTGGTCTATTCGTTCATCTTTGTGCGGCGCGGCATCTGCCGCCCCCTTGCCGATACCGCCGGCTTCGCCCGTCAGGTCATCGAGGGCGATCTCTCCTCCCGGCTGCACAATACGGCCCAGAATGAAGTGGGCGAGCTGGCCCGCGCGCTGGACAGCATGCTGGACAAGCTCGTGGCGGAACTGGCCTTCTCCCGCGGCGTACTGAGCTCCATGCCCACGCCGGTCATGGTCTGCGATACCGAGGAGATCATCCGCTTCGTCAATGCGCCCATGCTGGAGCTCTTTGCCCACAAGGGCGACCCGGAAAGCTACGTCAACATGAACATGCGCACCTTCATCGGCGCCGATGACGACATCTGCCGCCGCTGCGTGGAATCGCGCACGACCCTGCGCGAGGATCGCCATCTGAAGGTTCCCAACAAGGGCGACGTCTTCGGCGCGGCCATGGCCACGCCCATTTTCGACAACCAGCAGATCGTCCGGGATTCGCTGGTCGTCTGGCTGGACTACACGGAAATCACCCGCCAGCAGCGGCACATGGAAGAAGCGGCCGAACGCATTCAGGAGGCCGCCGGCGAAACCACCTCCCGCATCGGCACGGCCAATACGGCCTGCGGCAGCGTGCTCAAGCTCATCGCCAAGGCGGACGACTCCTCCCGCCAGACCTCGCAGCGCATGGCCGAAACCATGTCGGCCATGGAACAGATGAATGCCGCCGTCCTCAATATCGCCAAGAATGCCGAGGACGCCGCCTCCCATTCGGCCACCATGCGCGACAAGGCCAGCGAAGGGCAGGACATCGTCAATGAGGTGGTGGCGGCCATCAGCGCCGTGCAGGAAAAGTCCCTGCGCCTGCGCACGGATATGGAACATCTGCACGGCGAAGCCCAGAACATCACCCAGGTGATGACCGTCATTTCCGATATTGCCGACCAGACCAACCTGCTCGCCCTCAATGCCGCCATCGAGGCCGCCCGCGCCGGGGAAGCCGGACGCGGCTTTGCCGTGGTGGCCGACGAGGTGCGCAAGCTGGCCGAAAAGACCATGGCCGCCACCACCGAGGTGGACAAGACCATGGGCGGCATCCAGCGTGATGCCGTCACCAACATGAAGAATGTGGATGAGGCCGTCAGCAACATCACCCATGTGACGGAACTGGCCCGCGCTTCCGGCGAACATCTGGCCGACATCGTCAACCTGTCCACCGAAGCGGCGGACATGGTGCGGCTCATCGCCTCCGCCAGCGAGGAACAGTCCGCCACCTCGGCCCAGATCAACGGCGCGGTGGAAGAAGTCAACACCATCAGCAAGGAACTGGTCGATGCCATGTCGCAGGCCACCGAATCCACACAGGCCCTGACCGAGGAGCTCAGGGAACTGCAAAAGGTCGCCGACCGGCTGATGGAATGATACGCCGCTCTCCTCATTGCCCGCCATACGAAAAAGGCCCCGTGAAAACGGGGCCTTTTTCGTTGTTTCGCTTCGTCGGCTGCTCGCTTGCCGGAGCCTTTTCCGCTTGAAACGCTTGGCGCTTCAAATCATACGGACTGGCGTTTCGCAAAAAAAGCGCGGTTTTTCCGCTCAGTTCGGGCCGGGCGGCGCTGTACCGCCGCCCCGTATCTTGCCTTTGAAAAAGACAAAAAGCCCTACGCCTTGTCCAGCGCCTGCCGCAGATCGGCAAGCAGATCGTCGGGATGCTCCACCCCGACGGAGAGGCGCACCATGCCGGGCGTAATGCCCGCTTCCACCAGCTGCTCGTCACTGAGCTGGCGGTGGGTGGAGCTGGCCGGATGGAGGACGCAGGTGCGGATGTCGGCCACATGCACCTGAAGAGAAATCATGTTCAGGGCGTCGATGAAGCGGGCCCCGGCCTCGCGTCCGCCCTTGAGGGTGAAGGACACCACGCCGCTGCACCCCCTGGGCAGATACTTTTGGGCCAGCGCATGACAGGGGCTGGAGGCCAGTCCGGGATAGAGCACCTCCTCCACCTTTTCGTGGTCGTTCAGCCACTGGGCCAGCCGCAGGGCATTGGCGCAGTGCTTTTCCATGCGCATGGGCAGGGTCTCCAGTCCCAGATTGATGTAGAAGGCGCCCTGCGGCGTCTGGCACATGCCCATGTCCCGCATGAGCTGCACGCGCGCCTTGACGATGTAGGCGGCCTTGCCGAAAGCCTGCGTGTAGACGAGTCCGTGATAGGAGGCGTCCGGCTCCACGAATTCCGGGAAGCGCGGGCTCGCCGTCCAGTCGAAGCGGCCGCCGTCCACGATGACGCCGCCCATCTGCACGGCATGGCCGTCCATGTACTTGGTGGTGGAATGGGTCACGATGTCCGCGCCGAAGTCCAGCGGACGGCAGAGCACCG
>CALVGJ010000007.1 GCA_944327045.1 uncultured Desulfovibrio sp. | reverse complement strand
CAGGTCCGCCCGGCGCTGGCGGAATGGGCGCGCCCGTGGCTGCGCCGGGGGCTGGACGATCCCGACCCCGTTTGCCGCGGTATGGCCGCATGGGCCTTGCGACAACTGCCGCCGGACATGATGGACGCGCCCCTGCTGCGTCGGCTTGCCGAACAGGGGCCGGACATCGCCTGTGAGCTGTTCGACGGCGAAAACATGCGCGCCACGTCGGTAAGGGAACTGGCCGCCGGAGGAAAGGAGCTTCTTTGACGCTTGGCGGCCGCTGGGTTCCGGGCAGCGACCGTTGACGGGCTGGAGGGAAAGAATGTCCGGCGCTTGGGCGCGTGGGGCTACTGACGACGCCTTAGAGCGGATTCGCAGGGAAATTGTGTTCAATTTCCCTGCTGACGCTGCCCTCACACCACGGAAAAAGCGTGTTTTTCCGTGTGTTCGGTTGCGGGTAGTCGCTCTCGCGACTACCAGAGCAATCCACATTTTCAATGTGGAATTGCTCTAGTCGTTTTTTTCAGGGGATAGCGATGCGGGATAACGTTCAGGGAGCCCATTTATGAAAATAAAGGACAGCATCCGCGCTCTCGTTGAAAAACTGTTTGCCCGGAAACGGCCGCACCCCCTCCCTGTCCATGAGATAGAAAACATCCCTGACCTTTTTGCACCGTGGGAGCTGTTTCCCCATAAAGACCCGGATATTTTCAGGTGCACGCAGGGCTTGGAAGAATTCTGGTCTGACCACATATTCCTTCCCTATTGGTCGCAGCTTTCTGAAAAAGAGCGAAATGACCTGAAACGCAGAGCACCGTCAAAGGCATGGCTGGACTGGGTGGAACGAGTTACGACGCAGGAAAATCTGCTGGCCATACGGGCTTTCCACAAGCGGCATGGTCTCCCGTTCGACTACCGATTTTATTTGGGAGATTTCATGCTCTCCTATGCCAGGGACGTGCAGCACTTCCAGGATAAGGCCGATCCTAGAGCGGATTCGCAGGGAAATTGTGTCCAATTTCCCTGCTGACGCTGCCCTCACATGACGGAAAAAGCGCGTTTTTTTCCGCTCATGTTGGGCCGGGCGGCGCTGTGCCCGCCGCCTCGCATCTTGCCTTTTTCATCGGCAAAACGCTCTGATCCCTCTTCCCCTCTCTTCTTTTCAACGGCAAGAGCGCCCCATTTTTTCATTTGGGGCGCTCTCACTTCACTACTGTTGTGTTCCGGCAAACCTCAACCCGTACGGCCTGTCCTTTCGCGGAAAAACCACGCTCATGCCGCTCACGTTGGGCCGGGCGAGGTTGTGTCGCCGCCTCGCGTCATGCCTGTTCAGCGGCAAAACGCTAACGCGGTTCGATGACCTCCACGCCGTCCATGTAGGGCACGAGCACCTTGGGCAGCACAATGCTGCCGTCCTTCTGCTGGCCGTTTTCCAGAATGGCGGCCAGTGCGCGTCCCGTGGGCAGACCGGAGCCGTTGAGGGTATGCACATAGGTGCTTTTGCCGCCCTTGGGCTTGAAGCGGATGTCCGCCCGCCGCGCCTGAAAGTCCACGCAGTTGGAACAGGAGGAAATTTCCCGATAGGTGTTCTGGCCGGGCAGCCAGACCTCGAGGTCAAAGGTCTTGGCGGAGCCGAAGCCGAGATCGCCGGTGCACAGCGTTATGACGCGATAGGGAAGCTCCATTTTTTCCAGCAGATTGCGGGCGTGGCCCACCATTACGTCCAGTTGGTGAAAGCTGTCGTCGGGATGGGCGAAGCGCACCATTTCCACCTTGGTGAACTGATGCAGGCGAATGAGCCCGCGCGTGTCCTTGCCCGCGGAACCGGCTTCGGAGCGGAAGCAGGGGGTGGCGGCACAGTAACCGCGCGGCAGATCGGCCTCGTCCAGCACTTCGCCGGCATGGATGTAGGTCAGCGGCACTTCGGCCGTGGGGATGAGGTAGTACCCCCAGTCCGGCATCTTGAAGAGGTCTTCCTCGAACTTGGGCAGCTGGCCCGTGCCGGTCATGGTTGCCCGGTTGACCATGAACGGCGGGCACACCTCGATGTAGCCCTCGTTCCGCACATGCTCATCCAGGAAAAAGTTGATCAGCGCCCGGTCCAGACGGGCGGCCCAGCCCAGCGAAAGCGCAAAGCGGCTGCCCGCCAGCCGGGTGGCCCGTTCAAAGTCCAGCCCGCCCAGCGCGGTGCCCAGCTCCCAGTGCTCCTTGACGGGAAAATCAAAATTTCGCGGCGTTCCCCAGCGGAGCACCTCGGGATTCTCCGACTCGTCCTTGCCCACGGGCGTGGTGGCGTCAGGGATGTTGGGCACGCCCATGAGCCACTCTTCCACGGCGGCCCTGGCCTCGGCGGTCTGCACGTCCAGTGCCTTGATGCGGTCGGAAAGCGCGCCGAGTTCTTCCATCATGTGGGAGGCGTCCTTGCCCTCGCGCTTGAGGGCAGCCACCTGCCCGGACGCCGTATTACGCTGATTTTTCAGGGCCTCCACTTCGGCCAGCAGGGCGCGGCGGCGGCCATCCAAAGCCAGAAAGTCCTCCACGCGCAGGCTGGACTGACGGTCGGCCAAAGCCTTGGCAAGCACTTCGGGATTTTTCTGCACCAGTTTGAGATCGATCATGGGAACTCCTGCTTGGAAATTTTGTGAGGCAAAAGCTACCACGGGCCATAATGCCTTGCAAGACGCGGCCTTTCCCTATATTCTCGAACAGCCGTCATATCCGGAAACGCCGGTTTCCGTCGGTATACCCTTTCGGCAGGGCGGGGCGCAAACGCCCCGACGCATTGCCGGGACGGCCCACGACAACGTGAGCGCCTGCCGTCCGTCGTGCTGACGTCAGGCATGCACTTCCAGGCCATTTTTGCAGCCGTTCGCCCTGTGCGCCTGGCACGAACGGGCCGACGGCGGTTAGCCATGACGAGGAATCCATGAAATTCGCCAGACTTCCCCTCCTGTTGATTCTGCTGTTCTCCACCCTTCTGCTGAATGCCTGCGGGCCCAGCAATACCGTGCCGCTGGTGGCGCCCACCGTGCCCAACAACGTGTTGCCCGCGCCCAATGCCCCGCGTGTGAGCGTGGTGGTTTTCGAGGACAACCGTGACAGTCAGGACATCGGCGTGCGCCGTGACGGAACGGCCTTTGTGGGCAGTCAGGACGCCAGCCAGTGGGTCAGTCAGGCGCTGGCCGACGAGTTGCGTCGTTGCGGTCTTCAGGTTTCCTATGCCCTCACGCCCGATCAGGCCCGCAGCGGCAATCCCGACTTCATCGTGACCGGTACGCTGGACAAGGCCTGGCTGCGTGAAGTGTCGGCCACCGAGCTTATTTGCGACATGAGCGCCTCCTTCCGGGTCGCCAGCCGCAGCGGCAAGCTTTCCAACCGGGAAACGCTCAACGCCGGACAGACCCGCAACGGCCTGCCCTCCGGCGATGTGGCCAAGGACCTCATGACTTCCTGCCTGCGCGATCTTGTGCAGCCCATGGCCAGGAAGATTCAGACGATTATCGGCCAGAAGTAGGATAACGTGCGGCGCAAGCTGCCCAGCTGTTTTCTTCTGCCGGCGGCGCTGCTTGTATTCTGCCGGCTGTTGCTGACGGACCCCGGCCCTGTGGCCGGGGCCGTCGTTTTCACGCCCCGGATAAGCAGCCTGCCCACCATCGGGCCCTCACCGCGTATCCGCGTCCAGCTGGACGTGCCGCCCGATACATCCCTTTCCCCCGCGAGTCGTGAGGCCGATCTTCTCCGCCGCCGCGCTCGTCTCTGGCTCATGGGCCTGCAAACCGGCGCGGACAGTCTTGCCCGCAATCGGGCGGCGGTCCGCTATTTCATCGGCGCCGAGCCCAGACGCATCCTTGCCGCCATGCTCTATGGCGCCACGGGGCCCGAAGAAGCCGAAAACGGACATATCGACTTTATTCTGGAACCGGCGCCCTTCGCTCAGGTACTGGAACGCGCCCTGCGACCGGGGCCTCTTTACGGGGCATGGCAGGGCCTGCTGGCTGAATTGCAGGCGGTGCTGGCCCGGACGCCGGAGCCGGACAGTCCCGAAGAGGCCCGACAGGCCGTCTGGCTGCGGGCCCTGCTCGGCCCGGCCCGGCGGGCGCTGGCCGCGGCGGACGACGGCTGGCTGGCCACGGCCGATCTGGCCCTGCCTCTGGAACGTGCGGCAACGCAGGTACGGGAAAGCCCGCTCCTCTGGCTGCTGCTGGCCGAGGCCACCCTGCAGCGCGACCAGCCCCAGCGCTGCGTCGGGGCCTGCGGACGCGCCCTTGAACTGGACCCGCGTCTGGCCCGGGCCCGCTACATCCGGGCGCTGGGCTACTGGCGTCTGCATCAGCTGGCGCTGGCGGAAAACGACCTTTCCATCATCCTGCACGATGCGCCGCATGCGTCCATGACGCCGTGGCTGCGGGCCCGCGGGGCCATCCGCAAGTTGCGCGGCAATACCACGGGCATGTGCGAGGATTTCATTGCCGCCTGTGTGCGGGGGGGGGACTGCGACGGACTGGAAATGGCCCGACGCCAGCATCTCTGCCGCGATGAACAGGCCGCCGTGGTTGCGGGCGATCCGTCCGCGCCGCCTTCCGGGGAAGGGCCGGGGCCGGAAAGCCGCCGTCAGGCCGAATATCTGGGGTCGCTGTCGCTGGCCTTTCAGGGCACGACGTCCGAATCGCCGCCCCCACTGGACAGCCACACCGCCACGGCACTGGGATTCCTGCCGCCCGACTCCACACAGACGCCGTTCTGTCCGCGCTCTCCCTCCCACGCCCTGGGACAGCTTGCCGCCCGAACCCTGCCGGAAGGCAGCCTGCTGGACGGGCACGATCTGCCGCTGGCGGAAGAGGATGCGCGCTGGCTGGAAGTCCGTCGGCGCGGAATGGCCTGGGGTGAGGATGTCCTGCGCTTGCTGGGGGTGGACCCGCGTCTTTCGCGCCTGTCGGAAAAGGAGCTGCGGGACTGGGCCGATGAGCGCCCCCTCCACGATCTGGGTCTGGCACCTCTGCGGGCGCAGGCCGACCAGTGCCCGCGTCGTCTGTGGGCGGTTCCCGCGCAATGGGAGATCGGCGTGCCCCTGCCCCCTGCGCTGCTGGCCGAATTCTGGGCCGTCATTGACGCCACACAGGCCGAAGCCGCCCGGCGGGAGGGCCTGCGGACGCCGCCCGCGCCGTCAGCCGCCGTGTCGGCAAATGCCGAAGCGCTCCAGCCGGAGGTGGCGGACAAGCTGTGCGGCATGACGCCGCGCCGGAGGGCCTGTCTCCTGCCCCGCCATGCCGGGAGCCTTGCGGCGGCGTGGGCCCGTATCTGGGATGATGCCTGGGCCGTCCGCATCAAGACGCTGGCCTATGCCCTGCGGGACGAGAAGACACTTTCCGACGAGGGGTCGATGAGCGGCCGGCAGCTGGTCGGGCCGCCTCCGCCGCCGCGTCTGCAGGAGGGATTCTGGGGCTATCCGGCCCGGTGGAACTGGATTCTCTGGCCCGCTCAGGAAAAAAGACGCGGCATGCCGCCCGCGGAATACAGACTGCTTATTCGGAGGCGCTGATGACGCATACCCCGCTGTGCAAGGTTTACGGCCATGTCTATCCCTGCGGCGACGCCCTTCAGCGCGCGCTGGAACAGGCCGTCTCCGGCGTCATGGGACAGGAAGAGGACGATCCCGTGCTCGTGCGCGAAGGGGATATGGCCCGCATCAGTTTTGAAGGGATATATTTCCCTGTGGAGGATGTCGTTCAGGCCCTGCGTGAGGGCCTGACGCCCGCCATGCAGGGCAAGCTGGACTATCTGGACCTGGAAAACTGGCGTCTCACCCGCTACCGGCTGGAAGCGGGCGAGATGCGGCAGTCCACGGCCCCGCTGAACAATGTGCTGGCCTTTTCCGGGCATTGAGCGTTTCCGCCGACCGTGCGCCTGATACCCCGCAAAGTGAGGACGCGAAAAGGCGGCGGACGGAAGGCCGGAACATGCCGACCGTCGCGCGGGCCGGACAGACGGATCAGGCGTGCCCCACCAGCGGCGGAAGCTGCCCTTCCTTCACGTTGCTAACCCGGTAAATCTGCACCGTATACTGTCCCGCAGGGCGGCAGAAGGGGCAGCCGTCTGTCATGAGCAGGCAGGAGCTGTCCAGCTCCAGCGGGTCCACTCCCGCCTGCGCCAGCAGACGCGTGGCCCGGCCGGGGTCCCAGAGTACCGGCGCGCCGCAGCGGCTGCACTCCACAAACAAGAGCTCCGGGTCCACCGGCTGCCGCCGCAGGGGAGCGGGCACCTGGAACCAGCGGCGAGTATCCCTGGGTTTGCGCGCGGGCCGGGGAAAACAGCGCAGCGGCGCAAAGCGCTTGCCCAACTCCCGACGCCCGGCCACACGGCTGCCGCCGCAGCGCCGCTTGCCTTGCGCGGTTCTGCCGGATACACTTGCCCCATGTCTGATCTTTCTGGTCATATTCGTCTTTTACCGCCTGAATTGCGCAATCAGATTGCCGCCGGCGAAGTGGTGGAACGGCCTGCCAGCGTGGTCAAGGAACTGGTGGAAAACAGTCTGGACGCCGGGGCGAAACATATCGACGTCTGCCTGGAAAACGGCGGCCAGAGCCTCATCCGCGTGCAGGATGACGGCAGGGGCATTGCGGCCGATGAGCTGGAACTGGCCGTCACCCGCCATGCCACCAGCAAAATCGCCAGCATGGACGATCTGGAACACGTCCTTTCCTACGGCTTCCGTGGGGAAGCCCTGCCGAGCATCGCCTCGGTCTCGCGCTTCAGCATGACCTCGGCCCATGACGCCGCCGGGGATGCTCCCGCCTGCCGCGTGCTGGTGGAGCACGGACGCCTGGTCGCCACCGAACCCGCGGCCCTGCATCGGGGCACGCTGGTCGAGGTGCGCGACCTCTTCGTCAACGTGCCCGCCCGTCTCAAATTTCTCAAAAGCCCGGCCACAGAGCTCAAACGCGCTCAGGACTGGCTGACCCGGCTGGCGCTGGCCCGGACGGACGTAGGTTTTCGCCTGCGCGCCGGGGAGCGCGTGGTGCTGGACTTTCTGCCGGATGAAACGCTCATGCAGCGTCTGGCCAAACTCTGGCCCGCCCTTGTAGTGGAGGCACTGCGCCCCTTTGACGGCGAACGCCACGGCATCCGCGTCCACGGGGTGGCCGCCGCTCCCGGCGTCAGTCAGCCGCGCGGGGACCGCATCCTGCTTTATGTCAATCAGCGCGCCGTTACCGACAAACGCCTGCTGGCAGCCGTGCGCGAAGCCTACAAGGGCCGCCTCACCAGCCGTGATTATCCGCAGGTGGCGCTCTTTGTGGAAATCGAGCCCACGGAGGTGGACGTCAATGTCCATCCCGCCAAGAGCGAGGTGCGCTTCCGGGATGAATCCGCCGTCTTTTCCGCCGTGCTGCACGCGGTGCAGAGCGCGTTGAGCGGCGATCTGGAGCAGGTGCTCGATGCGGCCGAAGCCCATACCCGGCCTGCCGGGCAACGGCAGGAAACATACACTGTTGCCGCCGCACAGGCAACCGCCCCGCGTCCCCGGGGATTCTGGGGGACGCTGGACACGCCGCCGCTGCTGCGCCGCCGTCCCGAAGAAACGGAACTCCTGTCGGGAGAGGATGAGCCGTGGCATATGACGCCCGCAACGGCGCGCGGCGGTCTGCACGAGGTCGCAGCTCCCTTGCCGTCTCCGGATATGCCGTTTCCGACGGCCACGGCGGACGCATTTCCGTCCGACAACGACGGGCGGCGTGAGGCCGAGGCCGTCCCGGTCGCCCCGACCATGCCGCTGCCGGAAGAGGATGCATCCCCTCCGGCCGAGACAGCTGCCATGCCGGACAGGGAAACGCCCTGCCCGCCCGTCTTGACGGAAGCCCCCTCCGAGCGGCGGGAACCGTTGCGCGTGGGCAATCTGGCCTATCTCGGCCAGGTGGCCGATACCTATCTTTTGCTGCGGGATGCCGAGGGAGCCCTGCTCCTGCTTGATCAGCATGCGGCCCATGAGCGCGTGCTCTATGCCCGCCTGGAACAGGGTGCCTTCAGCGGAGCCGGGCAATGTCTGGCCCTGCCGCTGGAACTGAGCCTCCAGCCGGTGGAGGAGGAACGCCTCTTTACCCTGCGCCGACGATTGCAGGAAATGGGCTTCACGCTGGAAACACACCCCGGGCGGCTGGTGGCGCGCGACATCCCGCCGCACCTGAGCCGGGCGGAAGCGCGGGATTTTCTCCGGGAAGCGCTGGCCGGACGCAAGGACGACACCACGGCCATGTTCGTCTCCCTGTCCTGCAAGAGCGCCATCAAGGCAGGACAGCGCCTGACGGACGATGAGGCCGTGGGGCTTGTGCGGCAATGGCTCCAGACGCCCCAGCGCGAATACTGCCCGCATGGCCGCCCCGCTGTGCTGCGCTGGGATGCCGGAGCGCTGGAACGGCTGTTCAAGCGCAAACAGTAGCGCATTTTCACATACGGCTTGTCGTTTCGCGGTAAAAACGCGGTTTTTCCGCTCAATTTGGTCTGGGCAGCGCTGTGCCGCCGCCTCGCATTTTGTCTTTTTCAAAGGCAAAATGCTCTAAACTCCGCCGATGGAGAAAGAAAAAGGGCAGCCCCGTCAGGAGCCGCCCTTTTGCATGACTGGAGCGACAGAGCGCGGCGGCCGCTAGAGCAATTCCACATTGAAAATGTGGATTGCTCTGGTAGTCGCGAGAGCGACTACCCGCAACCGAACACACGGAAAAACCACGCTTTTTCCGTGATGTGAGGGCAGCGTCAGCAGGGAAATTGGACACAATTTCCATGCGAATCCGCTCTAAAGCGGCATCCGCTTCGGTCATTCCGTGGGCGGGAGAGGCGGTCTGCGCCTCTCCCGCCGTTTTTTATGCGGCAGGGAAAAAGAAGATGAGCGGAAGGCGCGCGGTCTTCGGCGGCATCTTCAGCCTCTGCCCGCAATCACGCGATCGGCGCCGATAGCGCATTTTCAGTTTGAAACGCTTCGCGTTTCAAACCATACGGCCTGTCGTTTCGCAGAAAAAAAACACGGTTTTTCCGCTCACGTTGGAACGAGCAGCGCTATGCGGCTGCCTCACGTTTTGCCTTTTTCAAAGGAAAAGCGAACTAAAAAAAACCGTCCCTCCACATGGGGAGGGACGGTACAAAAGACTCCGGCAACCGTGTCGAATCAGGCACCGCTGGCCAGCTTTTCGGCCCGGGCTGCCTCCCGCGCCTGAATGAGCGCGGCTGCCCGTTTGGCAAGCTGGGTCACTTCCGGTTTGGATATCTGCCCGTCCGCGCCGACGCTTTCGCCCTTGTGGCGCAGCTTGTCGGTAATGAGCGAAGAGA
>CALVGJ010000006.1 GCA_944327045.1 uncultured Desulfovibrio sp. | reverse complement strand
AAAGGTGAAACGCGAGGCGGCGGCACAGCGCCGCCCGGCCCAAAGTGAGCGGAAAAACCGCGTTTTTTCCGCGAAACGCCAGGCCGTATGGTTTGAAACGCAAAGCGTTTCAAACTGGAATTGCTCTGTCTGTGAAAAAGGCAAAACACGAGTTGGCGGCACGACGCCGCCCGGCCCAGGCACGGATTTTGGGGAGCCTGACCGTCAGGCATGCCGGGAGGAGTCGTTCGCGCACCTCCTCGCTGCGGCAAACGTGAGGATGCCGTCCGCAACGAGGCTTGCCAGGCTCATGACCCACAAGCCGGAAAAGCCGTAGCGCAGAAGGGGAATGAGGAGCAGCAAGGCCGCGTCCTCGAGAGTCGATGGAGGTGAGGCCGCAAGGGAAGCCCATTCTTCATACAGGAACAGCAGGGGGGATGCCGCAAGGGGAAGCCACAGGCGGCAGAGAAACCTCCCGTGCGCTTCGGCACGATACAGAATGCCGAGGCAGACAAGAAAGCAAACGGCGCCGGCCACCATATCGTGGATGTTATTCCCCGCGGGATAAAGGAACATCACATCAAGAAAGCCGCAGGTAAGCTTGTACACGAAGAAGACGACAACGCCGACAAGCAGGGAGAGGAGCTGACGCCGCTTCATCCGCCGTCGCTTCGCCCGCTCCCCCTCCGGATACGGAGACGGCCGGGGACGACCGTCCGCCGGCTCCGGCTCAGGGCGCATGTTCCTTTCCTCCACGCCTCGCTACAGGCTGGCCCGCTGGGCCAGGAAGTTCTCGAAATCGGTAAAGGGCATGGGACGGGCGATG
This sequence comes from uncultured Desulfovibrio sp., assembly GCA_944327045.1. Lineage (GTDB taxonomy): Bacteria > Desulfobacterota > Desulfovibrionia > Desulfovibrionales > Desulfovibrionaceae > Desulfovibrio. The sequence continues at coordinate 9,962 of CALVGJ010000006.1, read as the reverse complement.
TAGTAGCCCTGACCGTAGGTACAGCCTATGCCTGCAAGGAAGCGGAGTTGATCCAGCGTTTCGATGCCTTCGCAGAGCACCTTGAGCCCCAGCTTGCCGCCCAGATGGACGAGGGATTCCAGCATGGCCGGGCTGGACTTGTCGGAGAGAAATTCCTTGTCCAGCTTGAGCACGTCCACAGGGAAGATTTGCAGGGCCGTCAGCGAGGAATAGCCCTTGCCGAAGTCGTCCAGGGCCACCTTGATGCCCAGGGACTTGAGCTTCTGCAGGTTGGACACCACAAGCTCCTCGTTGAAGCCCGCGAGGGATTCCGTCACTTCCACTTCCACGAGGTCGTGGGGGATGTTGTGGCGCTCCAGCACGCTGATGAACTGCTCGCAGTAGGTAGCCGTCAAAAAGAGGGCGCGGGACTGGTTCACGCCGATGGGCACCACCCGTCGTCCTTCGTCCAGCCGCTGCCGCAGCCAGCGGCACACACGGTCGAGCACATAGATGTCCAGCTCCCGGATAAAGCCGTTCTTTTCAAAAAGCGGAATAAATTCATCAGGATAAATCTTGCTGCCGTCCGGCGGCATCCAGCGCACGAGGGCTTCCCCGCCGCTCACGTTGCCGGAGGCAAGCTGGATTTGCGGCTGGACGTGCACCACAAATTCCCCCGCGCCCAGCGCCGCCTGCATGCGGTTTTCCAGAGCGGCCATACGCAGGACGATGGCGTCCATTTCGGTATTGTAGAAGGCATACGAGGACTTGTAGGTATTTTCGCCGATGCTGGTCTGGGCGGTTTCGGCGGCCACTACGAAGGGCGCGACCCTGCCCTCGAAATTCTGGATGCGGGCCACGCCGCAGCTCAGCACCAGCGCATGCCCGAGCTCGCCGCCGAGCGCCGCCCCGGCATGGAAAAAGGCATTGAGGCGCGCCTCCACCACGGTGTCGTCGGCGCAGTGCCAGAGGCAGAGGAAGCGCCCGCCGCCCGCGTGGGCCACCAGTTCCCGCCCCGAGGTCAGGTTCTGGAGTTCGGCATAACAGCGGCGAATGGTCCAGTCTCCGCTGCCGTAGCCGCAGGAACGATTGATCTGCACGAGCTTGCGGATATTGATGCTCACCACCGCATAGCCTTCGGCGCCGTCCAGCAGCAGCTCGTCGCTTTCCAGAAGGAAGCGGGCCCGGTTGATGCCGCCGGTGACGGAGTCGGTATAGGCGACCTTTTCCAGCGCATGGAGATGCTTCTGATTGGCCCTGCCCCTGCGCCAGAACAGCAGCGCGCCGAGCAGGATGCCGCCGGAAACGATCCAGAGGATATTGCGGTGCACGACGCCGATGAGCATTTCTTCCGTGGTTTGCGGCACATGGTCCATGACCAGCGTCTCCACCTGCCCGCCGGAAAGGGCCAGGATGTTCTTGTCGAAAATGGAGATGGCGTAGGGCGAGACGTGCGGCCCGAAACCGTAGGACATGGGATAGAAGGCCTGCGTAATGGTAAAGGTATGTCGCCGCGGCAGGCCGGTCGCGGCCAGCGCGCCCGGATAGCTCGTGAGGTGGGCATCCGCGTCGCCCCGGCTGACGGCCTCGCAGCATGCCTCCGGGCTCTCGTAATAGATGAAGCAGTCGGCAGGATAGGTTTGCAGGTAGGATTCCTGCGCGCCCAGAAATTCCCGGGTGGTGGCGATGCGCAGGCCGGTTCCGGGACTGGCGTCCCGGGCGACGGCAAGGGATATGGGCGCATTGTAGTAAGGCTGCCCCACAAAAATGCCGAAACGCCGCGCAAACTCCGCCGACGGCGGCACATTGCTCACGATGTCGGCCTCTCCCCTGCGGAGCATGGCAAGGCTTTCCTCATAATTGTCGGCCGGTATCAGCTCCAGCCCTATGCCCGCCCGCCGGGCCAGCTCCTGCGAAAGGCGCTGCAGGAAGGGGCCCCGCCGGGGGGCCATGCGCTCCTGTTCCCGGCTGTAGGCCATGCGCAGCACGGGCCTGGAAGCCAGCCATTCCCCCTCCCCGCGGGAAAGGGTAATGGCCACATTGCTGCCCACATTGAGAAAACTGTCGAACAGGGCGGAAAAGAAGCGGGGGCTCGTGATCTGGATTTGCCGGATGGCCTCGTCGATACGGGGCATGAACACGGCGTCCCCCTTGCGGGAAACGAAGTAGAAGGGCTCGATGGCAAAGGTGCCGGCCACCTTGGTCTTTTCGCCGGAAAGGCAGCCGTCCACATAGCCGTCCAGACTGCCTTCCTGCACGGCACGCAGCATGAGCAGGCTTTCCTCGAATTCCACGATGCTGAAATCAAAGCCGAACTGCCTGCCCATGCGGCGGAAGATGTCCTGCTCGTAGGCGCCGCTGAAGAAGCCCAGCCGCATGCCGTCGAAGTCCTTGAAGTCCATGTAGTGGACGTCGCTTTGCTGGGGCACATGCAGGGTGGTGATCTCGAAACCGGCCTGCAGCTTGGAGAAGGTCATCTGCTGCGCGCGTTCGGGCGTATAGGAAATGCCGCAGGAAATGTCGATTTCGCCGTTATTGAGCTTGTCCGCCAGTTCCTCGAAAGGAATGGGAATCCACTCGAAACGCCAGCCCGTATAACGGGAAATGGCCTCCAGCAGGGCCGGAGCGTAGCCGCACACCTTGCCGCCGTTCTCCTTGAAGACGGCGTGCTGATCAAACCAGCCCACGCGCACCACGCGCTGCGCGGCATAGTCCTTGCGCAGGTTTTCCGGCAAAAAGAAATGCAACGGCGCGGCGGAGGTATCCTTGCGCGCGGTCTCTGCCCGGCCTGCCCCGCACAGGCAGAACAGATACAGAATTGCCACAAGTACGCCATATCGCCGGAACAGCCGCCACATACCCCCTTCTCCTCATAGAGCATTTTCAGTTTGAAACGCGTTGCGCTTCAAACCATACGGCCCGGCGTTTCGCGGAAACAACGCGGTTTTTCCGCTCGCTTCGGGCCGGGCGGCGCTGTGCCGCCGCCTCGCGCTTTACCTTATTTCAAAGAGAAAACGCTCTAATCTCGAACGGGATGAACCCCTGCCTTGTTCCGAATCTACGAGCTCGCACGGGACAAGGCAAGAAAAATCGCAGCCGCCCCGCAAAATGTTCATACCCACGCCGCACGCATTGCCTATCCGCCCCGCACGCGGTATCATGGCGCGGCAACGCCACAAAAAATCCCCCGCAGGCATGAAGGATGTGCGCCGGCGGGCGATAAAGCGTATATCGAAAGTGCCTTCGCAAGGCAGCGTACGGCAGCGCCCCGGCTGTCTTTGTTGTGAACTGGAGGATTCCATGCGTTGGGTTGACATTTCCGTCGGCAAAAAGCTGTATGCCACATTTTGCACATTCATTCTCTTCTTCCTCCTCACCATGGGGGCCATGCTGTTCTACCTCGACATCGTCAACAAGGATGCCGAGATTCTCAGCCGTCCCTCCAAGGACGGCGCCCTTCTGGCGGCGGAAGTAGCCCATTTGCAGTGGGCCATGAGCGTGCAGAATTTCGTGCTGCAGCAGGGCAAGATTCCCCTGAGCGTGCCCACTGACGGCCGTCAGTGCGACTTCGGCAAGTGGTTCTACGGCCCGCAGCGCCAGGAACTGGAAAACGAGGTTCCCGGCATGCGCTCCATCTTCACCAAGGTGGAAGACGCGCACACCAAGCTGCACGCCTCGGCCCACACCATCAAGGAACATGTGGAGGCCGGTCGCCATGACGAAGCGCGCGCCTCCCTGCAGAACACCACCCTGCCCCTGCTCAGCGACGTGCAGAAGCTCCTCTCCCAGTCCCGCAACCTCATGACGGACTCCAAGGACGACCTGCTGCAGCATCTGGCCACCAGCGTCAGCAACGCCCTGAGCCTTTCCTTCATTGCCGCCGCCGTCTACATCATCTTCGCCCTTATCATTTCCGTGCTGCTGGTGCGCAACATCTGCAAGCCGCTTACCCGCATCACCAACGTGGCCGATAAGGCCGCCCGCGGCATCTTTGAACCCTCCGCCATCGACCGCGGCGACGAAATCGGCCGCCTGGCCAATGCCTTCGACACCACCTCGGCCATCATCAAGGAAAAGCTGGGCGTCAGCGAAGGTCTCATGCGCGGCATGACCTCGCCGCTCGCCATCTGCGATACCCACGGCAAGATCACCTTCATCAACCAGCTCATGATCGACCTCTGGGGCCGCGACGGCCACCCCGAGGACTACCTCGGCATGAGCGTCAGCCAGTTCTTCTACAACGACGACTCCCGCAAGACCATCTGCGCCGATGTGCTGCACACCGGCAAGCCCGTGCTCGGCTACGCGCGTACCTTCACCAACATGCGCCAGCAGACCAAGCACATCGTTATGGACCTCTCCCCGCTGCTCAACCTTGACGGCGACCTTGTGGGCGTCTTCACCCTGCACAACGACCTGACGGAAATGTACGAGCAGCGCAACCGCATTGCCCAGCTCAACGACCGCATCTACATGTCCGCCAGCCATGCGCAGGAAATCTCCACCACCCAGACCGAAGCCTTCCAGCAGCTCTTCCAGCAGCTGGAAAATACCGGCAGGGTAGCCACGGAGCAGGAACAGGAAGCCGTCTCCGCCGCCGAAAGCATGCACGTCATGGCCGAATCCATGCGCGAAGCGGCCCTCAAGACCAGCTTCAGCATGGAAAAGTCCCAGACCGCCCAGAAGGAGGCGCAGGAAGGCTACGAAGTGGTGCGCCGCACCATCGCCTGCATCACCCGCGTGGACGAGCAGACCTCCAAGGTCGCCGAGAGCATGGCCTCGCTCGACAATCAGGCCAAGGATATCGGCAATGTGCTTGAACTCATCAAGGACGTGGCCGACCAGACCAACCTGCTGGCCCTCAATGCCGCCATCGAGGCCGCCCGTGCGGGCGAGGCGGGCAAGGGCTTTGCCGTGGTGGCCGATGAAGTGCGCAAGCTGGCGGAAAAGACCATGCACGCCACGGACGAGGTGGCGGGCTCCATCATGGGCATCCAGAACAGCGTCCGCGACAGCTCCAAGGCCACCAGGGAATGCGTCACCCTCACCCGTCAGGCCACCGAACTGGCCGACAATTCCGGTGAGCGCCTGAGCAACATTCAGAACGTCATCGGCGAGGCGGTCAACGATATTGCCGCCGTGGCGCAGGTCACCACCGATCAGGCCCACGCCAGCGAAGACGTGCTGCGCAAGATGGAAAACTTCTCCGAACAGGCCAAGATTTCCACCCAGAACATGCACGCCTCCTCCAGCCATGCGCAGGAGCTGCGCAAGCTCTCCGATGATCTGCGGCACATGATCGACGCCATGCGCAGCGAGCGCCGCGGCGACGAACGCTTTGAAATCACGGAAGTGCACACCGTGCGCGTCTCCAACCTGGCGGGCGTGCCCTTCTTTGCCACCATCCTTGACGCCAGCATTTCCGGCTTCCGGCTGCGCTTCGACACGCCGCCGAGCCTGCGCGAACAGGATGAAGTCAAGATGGACAGCGCCGACGGGCCCTTTGCCCGCATCCTGCACGAAACGCCCGCCCTCATCATCTGGGTGGACGGCAACCTGGCCGGTGTGCACATGGCCCACAACATCAACGAAAGCGTCCTGCGCGTGGTGGTGGACGAAGCCAATCACCGCGTCTAGCCTTCCTTTCTCCAGTCACAGGGACGCCCCACGGGGCGTCCTTTTTTTTCTTGAATCGCCGCTTTTGTTCTGTCGGCGCGGCCTTGCGCGTTTTTTGCCCCCTTCGATCCGCTTTTTCAGGCTTGACACCTTTCCCGTTCTGTCACATGAAGCCGACTGGCGGCCGCTTTCGATGTTATGAGACGAAAAGGCCGACTTCTGTAAAGGAGATACAGCATGCTGGCCACCATGCAGGCACTTGTTTTCAAGGATACAGGCGATCTCCGTCTGGAAACGCGCCCCCTGCCCGAACTGCGGGAACCGACGGATGCGCTGGTGCGCGTCCGCCTTTCCAGCATCTGCACCAGCGATCTGCATATTCGCAACGGCGCCGTGCCGCGTGCCCGGCCCGGCGTTGTGCTGGGCCACGAATTTGTGGGCGAAGTGGTGGAAACCGGCGCGGAAGTCCGCCGCGTCCGCCCCGGCCAGCGGGTTGCCGTCAATGTGGAGACCTTTTGCGGCCGCTGCTTTTTCTGCCGTCAGGGCTTCGTCAACAATTGCGAGCACGGCGGCTGGGAGCTGGGCTGCCGCATCGACGGCTGCCAGACGGAATATGTGCGCGTTCCCTTTGCCGACAACGGCCTTGACGTCCTGCCGGACAGCGTGGACGACCTCTCGGCCCTGCTGGTGGGCGATGTGCTGGCCAGCGGCTATTTCGGCGCGGAGCTGGCCGCCATCCGGCCCGGCGATACGGTACTTGTGATCGGCGCGGGCCCGGTGGGCATCTGCGCCATGCTCTGCGCCCGCCTCTTCGGCCCGGCCCGCATCATTGCCGCGGACAGGCTGGACGACCGTCTTGCCCTTGCGCGACGCATGGGCGCGGCGGACGACCTCATCAGCGTGCCGGAGAACGCGGACATGGCAGCCGTGGCCGGGCAGGTTCGCGACCTGACGCGAGGACGCGGCGCGGACGCCGTCATCGAGTGCGCCGGTTCCGACGACACCTTCTCCCTTGCCTGGCAGGCCGCGCGGCCCAATGCCTGCGTGGCGCTGGTGGCCCTGTACGAAACGGAGCAGACCCTGCCCCTGCCCCGGATGTACGGCAAGAACCTCATTTTCAAGACCGGCGGTGTGGATGCCGTCCACAGCGCCCGCCTCATCCGCCTTATCGAGGAGGGCCGTCTTGATACGCGACCGCTCATTACCCACACCTTCCCCCTGCGCGATATCCTTACGGCCTATGACGTCTTTGCCCGGCGGCAGGACGGCTGCATCAAGTGCGCCATCCTGCCCGATGCGCTTTCCGGCTCTGCCGCCTCCACCCTTTAACCCCGTTTTTTTTCATGAGCCATCCTCCTTCCCCTTCGGTTTCTTCTGTCAGCGACGCGGCAAAACTGCTTTTGCTGCGTGATATTGCCGAGATCATGCGCGCACCCGGCAATGTGCGCGATGCGCTGGAAACGGTGCTTGAACGCATTCGCCGGACGTTGCCCGTGCTGCGCGGCAGCGTGACGCTCATCTCCCCCGCCACGGGAGAAATCCGCATCGAGGCCTCCTGCGGCCTCAAGGAAACGGAACGCCTGCGCGGACGCTATGCGCGCGGCGAAGGCGTGACCGGCCGCGTCATTCAGACCGGGCAGGCCATGTGCGTGGCCGATGTCTCCGACGAGCCCCTTTTCCTGAACCGTACCGGTTCGCGCGATCTCCGGCACGAGGCCATTTCCTTTCTTTGCGTCCCCATCCGGCTTGCCGGGCAGTCCGTGGGCGCGCTCTCCGTGGACAGGAGCCGGGCCGATGAACCGACTCTCCATGAGGAAATGGATCTGCTGCACATCATTGCCGCCCTGCTCGGCCATGCGGCCTTTGAAGGCCAGCGCTTCATGATGGATGACGCCGGCGCCGCAACCTCTCCGCTGGCGGACATGTTCCATACCAGCGCACCGGTCATGCGCCATGTGCTGGAGCAGATGGAGCACGTCGCCCACGCGGGCACGACCGTCTTTCTGCAGGGCGAATCCGGCAGCGGCAAGGAAGTGGCGGCCCGCGCCATTCACGCGGCCAGTCCCCGCGCTGCCGGGCCCTTCATTTCCCTCAACTGCGCCGCCCTGCCCGAAAATCTCATTGAAAGCGAGATGTTCGGTCACGAGCGCGGGGCCTTTACCGGCGCCAATACCCTGCGCAAGGGGCGCTTTGAACTGGCCGACGGCGGCACCCTCTTTCTGGACGAGGTGGGGGAACTGAGCCTGCCGGTACAGGCCAAGCTGCTGCGCGTTCTTCAGGAGCGCAGCTTCGAGCGCCTCGGCGGAACGCACACCCTGCATGTGGACGTGCGCATCATCGCCGCCACCAACCGGGACCTGGAGGCTATGGTGGAAGCGGGAACCTATCGCCGCGACCTCTTCTATCGCCTCAACGTCTTTCCCATCCGCCTGCCCGCCCTGCGCGAGCGCAAGGACGACATCCTGCCGCTGGCCAGCCGCTTTGCCCTGCACTTTGCCCGCGCCAACGGCCGCGAGGACGCCCGCCTTTCCCTGGCGGTCATGGACATGCTCCAGCGCTACGACTGGCCGGGCAACGTCCGTGAACTGGAAAACGTCATGGAGCGCGCCGTCCTCCTCATGGGACGGGAAGACACCATCCTCCCCCAGCACCTGCCCCTCTCCCTGCACGGCGAATACCGCGCCGCCCGGCGGGATGCGCCGGAACACTGCTGCGTCCTTCCGGCTCACCCCGCCACCCTGCCGCAGCGGGTGGCCGAACTGGAACGCTCCTGCATCGTGGAAGCCCTCACCGCCAGCAACGGCCACATGGGCAAGGCGGCGCAGGCGCTCGGCCTTACCGATCGCATCATGGGACTGCGCATGCGCAAGTACCGCCTGCGCTATCAGGACTTTCGCGCCAAGTCCGAAGCCTCCGGCGCTCCGGGCCAGGACGCCTGAGCGCCGCATCCGCCGAAAAGTATCCCTTTTTTGAGGGGGAAGAAACCCCTTTTGCTTGCGGCAAAAAGGGGTTTCTTCCCCCTCAAACTCCCCCATCTTCCCCAAAACCCGCTGCCTGGGTAAGCGCAATGGGAAACGAACAGTATAACAGGCCCAACGGGGATGCGTCAGAGGACTGTGTATTGCTCTCCTGCCGTCGCGCGCTTCACTGCCCTTTGCCCTGAGCGGCAGCACATCGTCCGTGCCGCCTGCCGGATATTTTTCGACATGAATGTTGTTTTTTATGGCGCAAGCCACAAAATCAACATAAAGGTATATTGTATATTTTTTGTGGAATACTCGGCGGATAGCATACAGAAGGAGCGCCATTTCCCGACGCTCCGCCGGTATTGACGACATTTTTTTACTAAAATGAAGAAAAAAGGACGCATAAAAGGCCCCGCAAGGAAGCGCCGCGCCGCAGCAGCGGGCAAGAGCAAAAATTCATACAGCATTTCAATACGTTAAAAAGCGATTCCTGGACTGGCACGCTTCCTGCCTTAGGGAGGGCAACGACGGCGCGCGGCATGCGCCTCCGTCGAGTTTCACCATCCCGGAGGAGTCCCGTGAAGAGTCAACGCCATTCCGCCCTGCAGGAAGCCCTGTCCACCGCCCCGCTGCGCCTGTCCGCCGTGAGCGATGCCCACGCCTCGGACGGCGCGGAGGAATTCGGGTGCCACGTCTTCGGCCTTGACGCCATGCGCAAGCGCCTGCCCAAGGACGTGTACCGCCGCCTTGCCCGCATCATCAGCGAGGGCGGCCGTCTCGATCCCGCCATTGCCGACGTGGTGGCCAACGCCATGAAGGACTGGGCCATCGAAATGGGGGCGGATCACTATACCCACTGGTTCCAGCCCATGACCGGCCTCACGGCGGAAAAGCACGACGCATTCCTCTCGCCCACGCCGGACGGGCACATGATCAACGAATTTTCGGGCAAGATGCTCATCTGCGGCGAGCCGGACGCCTCGTCCTTCCCGTCGGGCGGCATCCGCTCCACCTTCGAGGCCCGCGGCTATACGGCCTGGGACCCGTCGGTGCCGGTCTTCATCATCCGCAACGACAACGGTGCCACGCTCCACATCCCCACCTTTTTCTACGCCTATTCCGGTGAGGCGCTGGACCGCAAGATCCCCCTGCTGCGTTCGCTGGACGCCCTTTCCGTGCAGGCCCTGCGTATCCTGCGCCTGTTCGGCAACACCACGGCCCAGCGCGTGCGGGCCAGCGTCGGCCCGGAGCAGGAATATTTTCTGGTGGATCGTCGTCTGGCGGCCCTGCGGCCGGACATCATGCTCACGGGCCGCACCCTGCAGGGCGCGCCGTCCCCCAAGGGACAGGAGATGGAGGACCACTACTTCGGCGCCATCCCCGGCCGCGTCATGAGCTTCA
>CALVGJ010000005.1 GCA_944327045.1 uncultured Desulfovibrio sp. | reverse complement strand
CGACATGAATTCACTGCAAGTCATCTGGGATGCCCTGCCCTTCATCCTCGGCGGCACGCTGACCACCGTCAGCGCCGTGGCGCTGGCCCTCGGTATGGGGCTTGTGCTTGGCGTCCCCCTGGCCGTGGGACAGGTCTACGGCGGCACGCTGGTTCGGGCAGCCGTCGGGCTGTATGTCTGGTTTTTCCGCGGCGTCCCCATTCTGGTGCTGCTCTTTCTCAGCTACGGCCTCTGCATGAGTCTGGGGCCTGCCGTTCCGCCCTTCCTCGCCTCCTGTATCGTTATGGGCTGCATCAGCACGGCCTACCAGTCGCAGATTTTTCGCGGCGCCATCGAGAGCCTGCCCCAGGGGCAACTCAAGGCGGCCCGCGCCCTCGGCATGACCGACGGTTGCGGCATAACCTGCATCATTCTTCCGCAGGCGCTGCGTCTCTCCCTTCCCGGCTGGGCCAACGAATTTTCCATCCTTCTCAAGGATTCCGCCGTCTGCTATGTGCTCGGCACGCAGGAAATCATGTCCCGCGCCACGGCCATGGCCCAGCGCACCCATGAACATCTTGCCTTTTTTGCCCTTGCGGGCGTCATTTACTTCATTCTCACGCTCGTGGTGCTGAAACTCCTGCGCGCTCTGGAAAACCGGGTGCATATTCCCGGCTATTCCACAGGCGGCACGGTCGGCATGGGAGCGGCGGGGTAAGCATGAACAAATCTGTCTTGCAGGTTGCCCACCTTTCCAAGAAGCTTGGCGGAAAACCTATCCTTCAGGATTGTTCCCTGACGCTGAACCGGGGAGAGCTCAAGGTGCTCATCGGCCCTTCTGGCGCCGGCAAAAGCACCCTGCTTCAGTGCATAAACTGTCTTATCCCCCCGGATGAGGGAAAAATCCTTCTGGAAGGCCACGCGCTTGACCTTGGCGACAGGCGCGCCCTGTGCGCCTTTCGCGCTCAGGTGGGAATGATCTTTCAGGATTTCAACCTCTTTGACCACCTGACGGCTGAAGAAAATGTGGCCATCGCCCTGCGCAAGGTGCGCGGCATGAACAAGACCGATGCCCGCAAACGCGCTCAGGAAGAGCTTGGCCGCGTCGGCATGGCCCGCCGCGCCGCTCTCTACCCCGCGCAGCTTTCCGGCGGCCAGAAGCAGCGTGTGGCCATTGCCCGCGCGCTGGCCATGGACCCCAAGGTCATACTGCTGGATGAGCCGACCTCGGCTCTCGATCCCGAGCTTGTCGGCGAAGTGCTGGCCGTCATCAAGGACCTTGCCCGCGGCGGCATGACCATGCTCATGGCCACCCACCAGATGGACTTTGCCCGCGCGCTGGCCCATGAAATCCTCTTCATGGAACAGGGTATCATCATCGAGCAGGGCTCCCCCGATGTGCTGCTGGCCGAAGGCAGTGCCACCCGCACACGGGATTTCTGCAAGCATCTTCTGGATATGGGAGCCTAGGCGTGTTTGACGCAGCCTTTGTGTCTCAGGAGCTGCTGCCCGCGCTTAACCGTGGCCTGCTGGTCAGCATTGCGCTCATTGTTCCGTCAGGAATACTCGGCTTTATCGGTGGCATCCTGCTGGGCTGCGTGCGCGCCTTCGGCAGACCCTGGGCCCGCCGTCTCGGCGATGCCTACACCTCCATCATCCGCGGCGTGCCTCTGGCTGTGCAGCTCATGATGATTTATTTTGCCCTGCCCAAAATCGGCATCTTTTTCGAGCCGTACGGGGCCTCGCTCATCAGCTTCGTCCTCTGCAATTCCGCCTATCAGTCGGAGTATATCCGCGGCGCCCTGCTTTCGATCCGCCAGGGGCAAATCAAGGCCGCTCAGGCCCTCGGCATGGACTCTCTCCAGACCATCGTCTGGATCGTCATCCCGCAGGCGGCCCGGCGCGCCCTGCCCGGCTGCGGCAATGAAATCATCTACCTCATCAAGTACAGTTCCCTTGCCTATCTAGTTACCTGCATGGAGCTCATGGGCGAGGGCAAGGTCGTCGCCTCCGATACTTTCCGCTTTACTGAGGTCTTTCTTGCCGTCGGCGTCTATTATCTGGCCATGGTGACTCTGGCCACCTGGCTGCTGCACTGGCTGGAAAGGCGCTTCTACATCCCCGGATTCGGCGCACGCTGAGAGCGCAGCATTTTTTTGCGGGGGAAAGGAGGGGGCTTTTTGCAAAAAGCCCCCTCCTTTCCCCCGCGCCCCCCTTCCTCCCGCAAAAACTCTTACCTTGGAAGATGACAAGTTGTCGCGTCTCCGCCGGGCTGCCCTCGGTCGATGGGCTCCCGGCGGCATGGCAAAAAGAGCGTTTTCTCCACAGGGGGAAACGCTCTTTTTTAGAGCAATTCCACATTGAAAATGTGGAATTGCTCTGGTTACCCGCAACCGAACACACGGAAAAACCACGCTTTTTCCGTAGTGTGAGGGCAGCGTCAGCATTGAAATTGGACACAATTTCAATGCGAATCCGCTCTAGATGTTGTGTTCCGATAGGTTGTTCACCCTTTCCTCATTCGGTAAGTTGGAAGTTAGCAGACAAACCAACAAGCGAGCGAGGGAAAGGGTGAACAGCCATAAGAATGCCAAACTTACGCCCAGA
>CALVGJ010000004.1 GCA_944327045.1 uncultured Desulfovibrio sp. | reverse complement strand
TAGGGCTGAACGTCTTCATGGGGATGAACTCCTCTGCAAAATACAGTAGCCGTAATGCGGCGGAAAATCCTTCATGCGACGTGCCGCCTAACGGGGGTGACGACAATATCGCTGCAAAGAGAAGGCTTCATAGCCTTTCACGCGCAAAATGTCAAGCCGCCTCCCGCCACACTCACGGAAACGGCCCCTTTTCGTGCGCGCTTGAGCATTAGCCTATTCTTATCTATAATGCCAGCACTTTTTTCACCGCTTCCGTGCGCCGCAATCCCGTGCCGCCGTCCATGCCGCAAGGAGCCTTCATGCCGTCCATCCGCAAAAGTCTGCTGCAGCTCACCTTTTCCGGGGCCTACCTGCTCCGCTGGAACGACAAGCTTCGGCCTGCCGAGCTGGTGGAAATCGACAAACAGGCGCACAAGATGCTGGTGGCTTGCGCCCTCTGGCACGAAAACAGCCGCCACCTTCCCGACGAGGAACGGCTTGCTCTTGCGCAAGAGATCATCGAGGGCGGGCTTTTCGACTATTATTATCGCCTTATCATCACGGACATCAAGCCGCCGGTCTTCTATCGCATCAAGGAGAACAAGGAACACTTCCGCCAGCTTACCGTCCATGTTCTGAAACGTCTCGAACCAGCCCTCGCGCCGCTGGGCGATTTTTGGCAGCGTATGCAGGTCTGGCATACCGACGACACGGACAGCCTGGCCCGTCGTATCCTCACGGCGGCCCATCTCTATGCTTCGCAGTGGGAATTCCGCCTCATCAAACCTCTGAACGGTTTTGACGAGGAAATGGAAGAAATTGACGAGTCCTTCCGGGAACGCCTTGCGGGATTCGCCGATGTGCGCGGCATGCCGGACATCGTCAAGGGCAATACGGCACTGGCCCGTTTCGCCAATCTCTGCGGGCAGCTCCGCTTCCAGATTCGCTGGACGCAAGCCCCTCGCATCCCGGCCACCTCCGTGCTGGGGCACATGTTCATCGTGGCGGCCTATGCCTATTTTTTCAGCCAGTCCATCGGGGCCTGTCGCGCGAGAGCCGTCAACAATTTTTTCTGCGGTCTGCTGCACGACCTGCCGGAACTGCTGACCCGCGACATTATTTCCCCGGTCAAGCAATCCGTGGAGAGCCTGCCGGAGATCATCCGCGAATACGAGGAGCAGGAACTGGAACGCCGCATCTTCGCGCCCCTGCGGGCCGAAGGGCTGGAAGAGCTGGTCGGCCTGCTCTCCTACTATCTGGGCATGGAAACGGGCTCCGAATTTCACGAAACCATCCGCGAGAACGGCCGTGCAAAGCACATCCGCGACTTTGCCACCCTGCACGGCAGCTGCAATGCCGATGCCCTCCAGCCCAAGGACGGACGCCTCATCAAGGAATGCGACAAGCTGGCCGCATTTCTGGAAGCGCACAGTTCCATCCGCAACGGCGTCTCCTCGCCGCACCTGCAGGAAGCCCTTGCCCGGCTCAAGGGCGATCTGGTCGGCAGTCCGCTGGACTGCCTGCACCTCGGCGCACTGCTGGCGGATTTCGACTGACAAACGACACGGAGAGAATCTTTCATGCTGTGCCGTCTGCGCTTTCTGTTGCTGCTGCTCTGCATGGCCATGCCGCCGATCCTGCTCCCGGACATGCGGCATGCGGTTCAGGCGTCCACGCTGGCCGACAAGGGCCTTGCCGCCTATGCGGCCAGTATGGAATATTATTACCGTAAGCCGCAACCGCAACTTCTGCCCACCCTTCTGCAACGGATGGATGAAGCCGGCTTGCTTGCCGACGGAGAAAAACGACTTCTGGTCGCCGCCTTTCTGGGAGAGTGCCTGCGTAAGGACGCTTCACTACGGCACGTGATTACCGACACACTGTCCCGCACCGCAGGGAAAGGCGGTCACAATCTTCGGCGCACGCTGGCCTGGGCTGCGCATCTGGCCGGACTGCGCGATGCCCCCGCGCTTGTGCGGCAGCTTCTGTCCAGTCATGACGACCTGACTCTGCGGGAACATATCCTCTCCACGCCGACCCCCCTGCTGCGCTGGAAAGTCACCTCGGAAAGCAGCGTCCTGCACATGTACTGGACGGCCTTCATGGCCGGCGGCAACACGGCCTATGTGGATGCCGTCATTGTCGCGGTTCGTCGCTATGCCCGCCTCACGGCGGGCGGTCGTCAGTACGAGGATGATTTCGATCTTTGCCGACAGGCGGCGGCCAGCCTGTATGAATTCACCCCCCGCCACAAGCTGGTACGCCGCTGCGTGGAAAAGGCGCTGGCCGCCACACAAAATCCCGCAGAACGGGAAACCCTGCAGATCATGCTGCGATAGAACGTATTAACACTATCCATTGCTTATTGGTGAGGGAAGCGAAACCGGCGTATTCTCGATGAGGGCAAGGCCGTATATTCGGCGCTCACTGAAAAACCGTTCCCCTTTCCCTATAAAAAATCTTCCGGCTTGCCTTTTGCCCCTGCCGCTGCGCTGCACGGCCCACTGGAACGCGAGCCGAATTTCCGATAGTCAATCCGTCTGCCGGGACAGGAAGGCATCATCCCGGACATCTTTTTTCATGAACGGCCTGCTCCGGCAGCACGCTTCATATCTGTTTACCCGAATCTCCCCCTTCCCCCCTCCTGGCCGCGCGCAAACTCCGCCTGAGTTGACGACAGCCCTCCCGCACTCCTCGCAGGTAACGTTCATAAGGAATATCAGCAAACCAGGTCCGGTATCCGTCCTCCACCCGGCACAGGAGCGGACGCTGCGCATAAATGGTGCAGGCCCTTTTTTCCCGGTCGTAGTGACGGCATACGCCGCTTCCATCATCCAGAAAGGCATAAAGGTCGCCGAAGCGCGACAACTGAAGGCAGCAGGCCCCACATCTGTCACAATGAAAACGTCTTGTCATTCCTGCCCTCGCAATGTGGGATGGCCGCCGTGACGGCCATCCCTGAAACATTTCGCCAAGGTCGGAGCTCATGAGAGTGACGTCCGCGAAAGGCTGCATTTTTCGCAGGGCAAGACGTTGGGAAACATCGGAAGCGCTGTGGCGACATACCGCAATATCGATTTTTTCCACCAACGACGCCATACGGAAAAAGGCAGTTTAGCAGCAGGCAGCAGCATGCGTTCTGAGCCTAGGTGTTGTGTTCCGATAGGTTGTTCACCCTTTCCTCATTCGGTAAGTTGGAAGTTACCAGACAAACCAACAAGCGAGCGAGGGAAAGGGTGAACAGCCATAAGAATGCCAAACTTACGCCCAGAGGTC
>CALVGJ010000003.1 GCA_944327045.1 uncultured Desulfovibrio sp. | reverse complement strand
CATAAAATATTTGGATGCAAGCGGACGAAGTTGGACTTCGGGAAACCGTACTGGAAAGAAAAAATAAAGAACGCCAAGATGTTATGCATCTTGGCGTTCTTTATTGTACTCAAATTTGGCGTCCCCAAGGGGATTTGAACCCCTGTCGACGGCGTGAAAGGCCGTTGTCCTAGGCCGGCTAGACGATGGGGACGCTCGACAGAAAGAGAAATTACGCATAAACCCTGGTTCTGTCAATAAAAAAATCAAAAAATTTTATCTTCCTAAAAATCCATTAAATTTGGGGTGTTGGCCAAAAATTGGAGTGCTTTCGGCCGGTAGCGTCGCAGGCCCAGCCCGCAAACCAGCCCGCCAGCGAGCAGCCGAAGCCCACGAAAAAGGGCGGGATGCGGGCGGCGCTTTCGCCCAGCAGCACGGTAAGGACTGGCGTTACGGCACTGACCGTAGCCTCCGGCGTGGCCAGAGAGTAGACAAAGGCGGAAAAGCCCTCGTGGCTGAGCAGATACCAGGCCAGACAGGCCGTGAAGCCGCAGGCGCAGCTCAGCCAGGCGGCCAGGCTGCTGCGCTTGCCGAAGCGCACCAGCGCCACGTAGGCCACCAGCACGGTCGCGCCAACGATGCTCCAGCTGGTCGTGCAGAGCAGGGCGATGAGCTGCCCCTTGATCTGGGCGCAGCCGCCGCTGAGCAGCACGCAGAAAATGATGCCCGCCAGCCAGGCCGGACGCGAGGCCTTGCGCCCCGGCAGGTCTTCGGCAATGGCGGACACGGCGATGTGATAGATGGCCGTTGCCGTGGAAAGGGAGGCCGACGCGATAGCGAGCACGAAGATCTGGAGGCCGACCTCCGGCAGGAGCTGCCGGACGAGCAGCGGCATGACGTCATCCGGCGGCACGCTTTCCGGCAGGATGAGGCGCGCCAGAGCGGCCACAAAATACGCTCCGCCCACGAGCACGGTGAGCACCAGCATGGCCAGCGGGGTGATGCTGTCCACCTGCCGGGCAGAGGTGAGGGCAAAATGGCGCTGGATCATCTGCGGCTGGGCCCAGACGGCAATGGAGGTGACGATGACCAGAGAAATGATGAACCAGCCCTGCTGACCGGCGGAAAGCGCGAGAAAGCCCTCATTGGCCAGCGCAGTCGGTGGGAGCTGCCGCAGGGCGGCCATGCCGGCCACCGGCCCCCCGACTTGTTTGAAAACCGCCATGACCAGCATGCAGATGCCCACAAGCATGATGAACCCCTGCATGGCCTCGGTGTACAGGACGCCGCGCAGCCCTCCTACATAGACCGCAAAGGCGACCAGCAAGGCCACGAGCCAGATGAGCAGCCAGACCGGCAGCGGCAATATCTGGGCCAGCAGCAGAGCCGCCCCCTTGATGACCGCCGAAGCGTAGACGCCCAGAAAGACGGCAAAGAGCAGTGCGAGGAACTTCCCCAGCGCCGGTGAGCGGTGTCCGCGAGCCAGCAACTGCGATGGTGTGCGAGCATTGAGATTGCGCTGACAAAGGCGCGTGGGCCAGGCCAGAAAGCGGTAGACGATCCATGTGCCGAGCCAGACGTTACCGGCGGCCACCAGCAGCATCTGGAGGCCGTAAGCATAGGAAAGCCCCCCGAAGCCGACCAGCGCCACGGCTGAAATGTACGTCGCCACATAGGCCAGAGCCTGCACGGCAAAATTTATCTTGCCGGTGTGCATGGCATCGTGCCCCTCCCCCTTGCGGGCAAGGTAGACGAACAGAGCGATGTAGCCGACCCAGATCAGGACATTAAGCAGCGTTTGCATCAGCATCCCTTCCCTTTGCGCAACTTCAGGCGCAGCAGCCCCCAGAGGGAGAAGAGCAGGGAGAAGAGCAGGGAAGCTACGGCCAGTTGCACGGCGGCATCAGCCTGCTGAAACACAGCGAAGAAAGAAAGGGATTCGGCATTCATGGTAACCTCTGCGTACGAAGTGACGCGGCGTGCCGAAGCAGAACGTCGCGTCAGGGGCGGGAACAAAAAAACGCCGACCGAAGTCGGCGTTTTTTTGACGTATCAGGCTTTTACGGCTCTGGCAACAAAGGCCAGCACCTGCTCGTACAGATCGGGCTGGGCGTAGGGGGTGAGTACCCGCGTTCGGTTGGCGCCCACCATGAGCGAAATGATGACTTGGGCTGTCCCCTTGGGCTCCACCCGGGCGATACTGCCGTCGGAGATACCGCGGGCAATGAGCCCTTCCAGCTCGGAATGCACCTGTGAAAACATGGAATCCATGAGATCGCGATCCGTCTTGGTCTTCATATCGCTGTACGGCGAACATCGCACCAGCACCAGCCAGTTGGAGTTCTTGTCCACCGAAAAGTCGAGATAGGCCTTGCAGAAGCACATGACGGCCTCAAAACCGTTGTGCGCCTCCATGCTGGACTCGCGCAGCACGCCCAGAAAATTTTCCAGCACGTCAAGGCCGGAAGCGAGAAAAAGCTTTTCCTTGTTGCCGTAATGGTGCGTCAACAAGCCAAGGGCTACTCCGGCGCGGTCGGAGATTTTCTTGAAAGTTGTCTCCACATAACCGCACTCGCCAAAAAGTTCCTTGGCTGCCTGAAGCAAGGCTTCTTTCTTGTTTTTGCTCGCCATTGTCGGGACTGTACCTGTTGAGGTTGAGGGGGGAATGTCTCCGACCTGACTGTTTACGCAATCAATGTCATGAAGTCAAGCCTGATACGGCGTTGCGCTCCGGTCATCAGTTGTTTTTCCGGCTGCGGCGGAAGGCGTTCTGTGCGTAGTCGCCCAGTTGTTCCAGTCGATTGTCCACCAGAGCGTACAGGCTTCCCGGGGTGAAGGTCGCATTCTTGCGTCGGCGACCACAGGGCATACCGGTCAGCAGGGTCAGCGCTTCGTCGATACGCCGCACGGGATAGATGGCAAAGCGATCGTTTTCGACGGCCTCCAGCACTTCGGGCGACAGCATGAGGTGATCCACATTGTCCTGCGGGATGATAACCCCTTGCGTGCCCGTGAGTCCGTGCCGCGCGCAGACCTTATAGAATCCCTCGATCTTGCGCGTCACGCCACCCACGGCAAGAATCTGACCGGAATGGTTCACCGCGCCGGTCATGGCCAGGTCCAGCCGCACAGGCACATCGGCCAGCGCGGACAGCAGGGCGATGAGTTCCGCGCCGGAGGCCGAATCGCCCTCAATGCCCGCATAGCTCTGCTCGAAATAGAGTGAGCCGGAAAGCACCAGCGGCTTCTTGCGGGCAAACATATCCGTCAGGAAGCTTTTAAGAATCATCATGGCCTTGGTATGGATGGGGCCGCCCAGCTCGGCTTCGCGTTCGAGGTCGATGATGCCTTCATGCCCCACGCCCACCGTGCAGGAAATGCGGTGCGGCAGGCCGAACTCAAAGTCGCCGTGCAGGGTGACCGAAAGCCCGTTGACCTGTCCGATGGCCGAACCGGAGGTGCAGACCTTGATCATCTCGCGGTCGTATTCCTCCATGAAGATATCTTCCACCAGATTGGCCCGGTAGGTACGCGCGGCATAGGCACGCTCAAGGATTTCCCCGCTCACCTTGTCCTTGCCTTCCATGCGGGCAAGGGCGGCGGCCTCGATCATCTGCTCGCGCAAAAGCGGGAACTTGAGCGAAAGCCTGCGCTGATCCTCGCAGAGATGCGACCCCAGGTCCACCAGCCAGGCCAGCGCACTGCGGTCAAAGGGCGGCAGACCGGCTTCCTCGACGATACGGGCTATGGTGGAAAGATAAAAGCGGATTCCCGCCGCCGAGCGTTCCATGATGTCGGACATCTGCGCCTTGATACGGAAAAGCTTGGCAAAACGCTCGTCGTTGTCCAGCAGGGTCTCGTACAGCCCCTCATCACCGATGAGCACCACCTTGAGCTGGAGCGGCAGCGGCTGGGGAGTGATGCCCTTGGTACGGATGGCCGTATCCGGCATGTCGCCCCCGTCCTCGATGCGGGCCTGACTGGACCGCAGAGCGCGCATGAGCCCCTCCCACGCGCCCGGATGCTGGAGGACATCCTCGATGCGGAGCACAAGGAAACCGCCGTTGGCTTTGTGCAGGCTGCCGGCCTTGATGAGGGTGAAGTCCGTCACCAGCGCGCCCATTTCGGACTCACGCTCGATGCAGCCCAGCAGATTGACCGAGGTCGGATGATCGTCCACCACGATGGGCGCGCCGCTGCCGTCCCCGTTATCCACAAAGAGATTGACCCCGTAACGGTACAGGCCGGGATCGGGCGGCAGGTTCTGCGGCGGATGCGGCGCATCGCCGCTGCCCGGCGCGCCCGCCGGAGCTTCGCGCGGCAGGAAGAGGTCCGTATTCTTGAGCATGTCCTCACGCAGGGCCGTGAAGTAGCTTTCCAGGCCCTCGCAGGCACAGGCCTTGAGCAGGCGGCGGCACACCGGGGCCAGCTCGGCATCGAGCACCTGCTCCATGACCTTGCGCTCAAGGTCGCGCTCGTCGTCATGGAAGGATTCCTCGGCCTTGCTCAACTCCCGCATGAAACCGGCCATGGTCTGCACCAGCGTTTCCCCACGCCGCTTGAGCTTGGTGCGCACCGCATTGTCCAGGCTCTCGTACTCCTCGTCGCTGAGACGCTTGCCCTTGAGCAGGGGATAGAGCGTCAGGCTGCCGCCCTCGTCCATGTCCAGATTGAAGCCCTTATGCGCCGCCACGCTGTTCATCTTGCTGAGCAGATTGTTGCGCGCCTGCTGGAACTTGTCCATGAGCTTGGCGCGCTGCCGCATGAAGGTATTGCCTTCAAAGCGCCGCGGCAGCTCGCGGCTGATAGCCTCCACGGCAGCGGACAGACTCTCCTTGAGCTTGCGTCCCTGCCCGGCAGGCAGGGAAAGCAGGACAGGGCTGTCCGGATCGGCAAAGTTGTTGACGTAAACGAGATCGGGCGGCAGGGGAGCCTTGCGGGCCTGCGGCTCAAGATAGGCAAGCAGGGTATAGGTACGCCCCAGATTGCTTTCACCCGATACATAGATGTTGTAACCGGGCGTCTGGATGGCCAGCGCCAAATCCATCGCCTGCAAAAATCTGGGCTGAAAGGCATTGCGGCTTCCCGCACCGTTACGCGGACGAGGAATGCAGCTGCTGTCCTCCCACGGAATGCGGGCGGGGTCCATGATGGCATGCAGACGGGAAGCGGGCAGGGGCAATACGGGCGGCATGGCGTCTACCTGTTGCAGTAAAGTCGTTCAAGAATCTCACGGGCTCCCTGATCCAGCAGGCTGTTCGCCAGATCAAGCCCGGTCTGCCGGGCATTTTCGGCATGGCCGTCGCGCCGGGTGCGAAGGATGCGGCTGCCGTCCACCTCGCCCACAAGTCCTTCCAGGGTAAAGTGGGTATCGTCCGTCATTTCGGCATGCGCGCCGATGGGCACCTGACAGCCGCCGTCCAGCCCGGCGAGGAAGCCGCGCTCGGCCTCCACGCAGATACGGGTGGGCCTATGTTCAAGACGGGCCAGCAAGTCCAGCGTGGCCGTATCGTCGGCACGGCACTCGATGCCCAGCGCGCCCTGGCCCACCGCCGGCACGAAGCGATCCGGAGGCAGCGGCTGCATGTAGGGCGTCGCGAGCTCCAGACGCCGTATGCCGGCAGACGCCAGCACAATGGCGTCATAATCGCCGTTTTCCAACTTTTTCAGTCGGGTATCCACATTGCCTCTCAGGGAGACGATCTTCAGATCGGGACGCAGGCCCAGCAGCTGGGCCTGGCGGCGCAGGCTGCTCGTACCCACGCAGGCACCGTGCGGCAGATCGTCCAGCCCCCCGTAACGAAACGACAGAAGGCAGTCCGTGCAGACTTCCCGCTCGGGCACGCAACCCAGCGTCAGTCCGTCGGGGAGCTGCATGGGCACGTCCTTGATGCTGTGCACAGCCAGCGTCGCGCGACCGTCCAGCAGGGCCTCCTCGATTTCCTTGACAAAAAGCCCCTTGCCCCCCACCTGCGCCAACGGCACATCCAGAATGATGTCGCCGCGGGTCTTGATGACGGCAAGCTCGATCCGCGCCTCCGGCACAAGAGCCAGCAGGCGATTTTTGATGTGTTCAGCCTGCCAGAGGGCCAGGCGGCTGCCGCGGGTCGCAATGGTCAGTACAGCCATGCGCCCCTCCTAATGTCCGCAGCTTGCGCAGTTGCCGCCGGAACATCCGGCGCAGCCGCCTCCGCCGCCGGAAGAAGCGCAGGACTCGCCGCCTCCCTGACCGGCTCCGTGCACGCAGCAGCAGCAGGACATGAGCTTGTGCGTCTGGCTGGAGCCGCAGTGGGGGCAGGGCGGGGTGCTGTCATCAAAAACCAGTTCTTCAAATTCCTTGCCGCATTTGTCGCAGGCATATTCGTAAATGGGCATACGGACCTCATGCTGTGGCGGCCGCCGGTTGCAGGGCCGCCGGATTTTCAAACAGGTAGTAGTCAATGAGCCGACAGACAAGATGCCCGGCAGCCATGTGGATTTCCTGCACCAGCGGCAGCCGGGCATGCTGCACGCGCAGCAGGATGTCACTGTGCGCGCCGAGATTGCCGTCCTGATCTCCGGAAAGCGCCGCGACATACATTTCCCGACGTCGTGCCGCCTCGGCCGCCGCAAGAAGAGCCGGGCAGGGCTCGGAGGGGGAAAAGATGACTAGTACATCCCCTGCCGCTCCCAGTGCTTCGATCTGCCGGATCAGGACGTCCTGCCCATCTACCGGCAGGGCGCTGTCCTCCGGCAGAAGGACAACGGCAGGCAGGGCGGGACGGTTCAACTGAAAGCGCCCCGTCAGGAGGGCAAGCATCTGCCGGGCAATAAGAAAACCGCCGCCACTGCCGCACAGCAGCAGCTTGCCGCCCGCGGCAAGACCTATGGCCATGCTATGGGCCGCCTGACACAAAAGGGGAGCGGCTTCCCGAAAAAAATGACAGCGCAGCCGTGCGCCCTCCTCGAGATGGCATTCCATGAGCTCAAGGGGCGTCGCGGTGTGCTGCGCGGCATGCAAGGAAATCATGTCCGTCTTGTACGGCAAAGCCCGCAGTCTGACAAGTCGCGAAAAAACGCGGGCCGGACTTGCAGTCATGCCGGGCTTGACATAAGATGCGCCAATGCACGAAAGCGCCAGCAAGCACATTCTTCTTGTGGTCAAGGCCAACAGCGACGAAGCCGCCTCCCTTGCCGCAGACATTGCGCAATGGCTGCGGCAGCGAAACTGCCGCGTCAGCGAATGCCGGGCCGGCATCGGCTCTCCGGCCTATGCGGACCCGGAACTCGCCCTTGTGGTCGTCCTCGGCGGGGACGGCACCATGCTCGGCGTGGCGCGCCGCATGGTGGGCAGCAGGGTGCCGCTGCTCGGCATCAATTTCGGGCGGGTCGGTTTTCTGGCGGAAGTGCAGCCCGACCAGTGGGAACCCTGCCTCGCCGCCTGTCTGGCCGGAGAAATCCCCCTTCGCCCGGCTTCGGCGCTTGCCTGGCGGCTCATACGGGACGGGCGGGAGGCCGCGCGCGGTCATGCCGTCAACGATGTGGTGCTGGGGCGCTCCTCCATGTCCCGGCTGGTCAGTCTAGGCATCTATGTGGATGACGAACACATGTGCGATCTGCGCAGTGACGGTCTTATTCTTTCTACGGCCATCGGCAGTTCCGGCTACAGCGTTTCCGCAGGGGGGCCGCTGCTCTATCCCTCGCTGAAATCCATCGTCTTCACGCCTATCTGTCCCTTCCTCAACACCATTCCGCCCATGATCTTTCCGGGAAAGGCGCTCTTTTCGCTGGATGTCCTGCCGGGCAGCACGGAAAGCTACCTGACCATCGACGGACAGGAGGGCATCGTGCTCTGTACCGGCGATACGGTGGAAGTCACCGGCAAGGATGATGCCGTCTTTTTTGCGGGAGCGGAGGTCCCCTTTTTCGAGCGCCTGCGCACTCGGGGCTTTGTGACCAATTTCGCCACCGGCGGACGCAACCTTTAGGAAATGCCATGCGACGCTGCTTCCTCCAACGGGCTGCGGATATCCGTCTCGGGCACGATGCCGCCCTTGATGCCTGGATTTACGGCGTCATGGTGGACAACAACATCGCCTATCCCCTGAACCCGCACATCATTGCCGGGCCCGAACAGCTTTCCTTCATGGTCTGCCTTGAGGAAGGGCAGGTATACCTTCCCTGCTCGGACGAGGTGTTCCGCCAGCTCCAGAGCCGCGACAAAACGGCGCTGCGGCGGCAGTATCAGGCCATCTGGGAAGAGACGAAACAACTTGTGCGCCAGATACCGTCAACGCACAAGCGGCGTCTGCTGCTGCAATTCTGCCGCCTGCGCTACCGGCAGGGTACCGCCCCGGGAACCCTTTTGCCCACCCGTCTCGCCAAGCGTATGGCAGCGCAGGTGCTGACCCTCGACGACCCGTGGGGCGATCCGTGGAAGGCCCGCCGCCAGGCGGCCCATCAGCGCCAGTACGACCTGCTGCAACTGGATGCCCTGCAGGAGGCGCTGGATGCCCTGCCTCCCGATTTTTCCAGGACGGCCGGGCACAGTCTGCGGGTCGAGAGCGAGCGCCTTTCCCGGCATGCGCTGGCACGGCGTCTGGTGCTGGCCCTGTCCGGTGATGCGGCGGATCTGACGGAAGGCAGTCCGCCGGAGCGCTTCCATCAGCTTTTTGCGCAAGCGGATCAGGAAATGGAAACCGCCTGCCGTATCCTGCTCCAAACTGCCCGCAAGCGCGGCACTGTCCTTTTCCTGTGTGACGAGGAGGGCGGCACGGCCCTTGATCTCTCCCTTGCCCGCCTCTGTACGGAACTGGGGATGCGCGTCGTCTATGCCGTCAAGTCCTCCTGCTACGGCATGGCTCCCGTGCTGGACGATCTGGAGGAGGACCCCGGCCTGCGGGAACTTGTCTCACGGGAGGGCATCCTGCATGACGAGCGGGCGGGCAAGAACGCTCTGCTGCGCCATCTGCGCGCGCACAGGCTCGCCGTCATTCATGACGGCACCAGCGAGGCCCTCAACCTCTACCGGGTTTCCGTCACCTTTTCCCGCGCCTGGAAAGAGGCGGATCTCATTCTGGCCAAGGGCCGCGCTTCGGCGGACATCCTGCTGGGCACGAGCCACCAGTTCACGCGGGACATCCTCTGTTTCTGGCAGGACGGGCAGGGCAGGCGGAGCGCCTTCCGACCGCACAGCCCGCAGGCGCACAAGTTCAACGAGCAGGACATCGCCGCACAGGCCGAGAGCATCATCAACCAAATGCGCGCCGCTCGCCGGGCCGGACGCAACGTCATGTTCTACAGCTGCATCATCGGCAGCATTCCGGGGCAGACGCGCACGGCCGTGGAGCTGGCGCGGGCCTTTGTTGACAAATTGCGCCGCCAGATGGACAACACCTTCATCATCAATCCGGCCGAGCACTTTGTGGACGGCATGGACGGGGATGATCTCATGTACATGTGGGAGCGCGTGCAGCGCAGCGGCTGCATCGACATCTGGCGCTTCCAGACGGTGGAGGACATCGAGGAGAGCTTTGCCCTGCTGGGCCGCAAGATGCCCGCCGCCTGGACGGGCAAGGATGCCACCTATTCCACGGGCTGCACCAAGGAGATGCGCATCGCCCTGGAAATGCAGGCCGAGAACCGGGAGATGCAGATCATCGGCCCTGAAGCGCGCATGTTCATGAGGCGCGGCGAATACGGGGTCGGCAAATATTTCGACGCCGCTCTGAGCCCACGGCGGCATGAGGCGTAGGGCATCAGCGGATTTTTTGGGGGGAAGGGGAACCCCTCCCGCGCCAGCGGAGGGGTTTCCCTTCCCCCCAAGCCCCCTATCCCTTCCCCAGCGCGCTTTTTTCAAGGGGAAACTGCCTTGTTCCCCGCAGCTTTCACGGCAACATGCCTAAACGCGCGGCCGACAACGGCCGCATTTTATGGAGTACAGTCCCTATGCCAGCTTATGAAGCCGTCATCGGTCTTGAAGTGCATGTGCAGCTTGCCACCAGGTCCAAGCTGTTCTGTTCCTGCCCCACCACCTTCGGGCAGCCGTCCAACAGTAACGTCTGCGAAGTCTGCGCCGGCATGCCCGGCGCGCTGCCGCGCGTCAACCGGCAGGCCGTCCA
>CALVGJ010000002.1 GCA_944327045.1 uncultured Desulfovibrio sp. | reverse complement strand
TCCCTGTCCGCCCTTGCGTCTGTTCAGGAGAAAGAGGGTAACGCTAGCCGCGGTTTACCGTGATGGCACGGCTTTGCGGTTTTTCCGGCGTCTTGCGGGGAATGCGGATGGTCAGCACGCCGTCCTTGTGGGTGGCGCTGATGTGATCCATATCCGCATCATCCGGCAGGCTCATGCTGCGACTGAAGGAACCATAGCAGCGTTCCTGCACATGCTGGCTGGCATCCTTGCCGTTTTCTTCGCGCTTCTTTTCACCGGAGATGCTGAGCATGCCGTTGTTGAGCTCCACCTTCACCTCTTCCGGGGCAACGCCGGGCAGCTCAAGGCTCAGGGTGTAGGCGGCGGGATCGCTCTTCAGATCAAGGCTGGGCAGAAAATCCGGCATGGTGCTGAACATGTCCCGCAGTCCGCCGAAGGGCGTGGGAAAATCTCCGAAAAAGCCCTGGAAGAGGCGATCGATATCGTTGTGCAGGCGGCTCAGCGGCTGATACGGATGGCCGGCATCTTCACGGGCGGGGCTATTATATCCCTGACGGGGCTGGAAACGAACGAGATTCATATGTTGACCTCCTGTGGAAAACTTGTTGAAAAAGAAATAATCCTCCTTACCCCGTCGTCAAGTATTGTGGAAAAGATTTTTTTGCGGCGTAGCAGCGTCGCTGCGAGACGCCGCAGCGTCCGGGAGCATTTAGAGCGGATTCGCATGGAAATTGTGTCCAATTTCCCTGCTGACGCTGCCCTCACACCACGGAAAAAGCGTGGTTTTCCCGTGTGTTCGGTTGCAGGTAGTCGCTCTCGCGACTACCAGAGCAATCCACATTTTCAATGTGGAATTACTCTGGCCTTTGCAAAAGGCAAGATGCGAGGCGACGGCACAGCGCCGCCCGGCCCAAAGTGAGCGGCAATACCGAGTTTGTTCTGCGAAACGCCAAGCCGTATGCCGTGAAACGCCAGGCGTTTCAAACGGAAAATGCTCTGGAAAAAGCGCGGCGGTCATGCTTCCCCTCGGAGAGCGCATGACCGCCGTGGCGTCAGGTATGGCTGGGGCGAGCTTACTGTCCGCTCGTCGCGTCTCCGGCGGGCGAGGCCTGCTCGCCCTTGTCCAGCTCGGCCTGAATATGTTTTTTCAGGCTGTCGCTGATGTCGGGGAGGCTGAGACCGGCCCGCAACTGGGCAAGCCCGCGCTCCTTGTCATTGAGATAATAAATGTAAAGCACGCCGAGGCTGTAGCGCACCGAGGGGTCGTCCCGCAGCGCGATGACGCCTTCCAGCGTCCGGGCGGCATCGGCGTGACGACCGGTATTGTGCTGGATGACGCCCAGCAGGTGCAGGGGACGCGGGTCCTTTTTGTCCAGATCGATGGCACGGTGGGCGAAGTTTTCGGCGGCGTCCCAGTTCTCCATCTTGACCAGCGCATTGATGAGGGCCAGCAAGGCGTCCATGTCGGTGGGGTTCTGGGAGACCTGCTCCATCAGCCGCCCCACGGCGGACATTTCCTCTTCCGTATGCTGCGCCGAAACATGGGCCACC
Organism: uncultured Desulfovibrio sp.; assembly: GCA_944327045.1. Lineage (GTDB taxonomy): Bacteria > Desulfobacterota > Desulfovibrionia > Desulfovibrionales > Desulfovibrionaceae > Desulfovibrio. Next base: position 10,799 of record CALVGJ010000002.1, on the reverse strand, counting down.
TGCTGCACCAGCGCCGGTTCGTGGATGCGCTGCCAGACGACGGTTCCCAGCATGACCAGCAGTCCGGCCAGCAGAGTCAGGATGATCAGACGCTGCGGCAGGGAGGCGGAAGCTTCAGGCCCCGTGCCGCCGAGGTCCCGGCCGTCCTTGTTCAGCCTGGCCGGATCGTGCAGGCTGTCGGTTTTGTCAATCTTCATGGCGCAGGCTCTCCAGTTGGGCAAGGCGGGCAGCAAGACCGCGCTGCCGTTGACCGAGGAAAAGGAGGTAGGCTCCGAGGCCGCACCACACGGCGGCATTGGCCGCCAACAGCCAGTAACTATGATCCATGTACTACTCCGGCGGGAAAGTTCCCGCATGTTATGCGTGTTCGGGAAAGGCGGCAGGGAGCGAGCCTGCCGGTTTATGCCTCGTCCTCTTCCGCGGCATGCCGCGCCAGCAGCAGAGCCCGGACGCGCGTCTCCATGTCCAGTTGCCGCTTGCGCAGCCAGACGAGTCCGGCCCAGAAAAGGGCGAAGCTGACCACGCAGGCAATGGCCGTCAGCTTCATTTCCGGTTCCATGCCGCCGCCCTTGGCGGCAAAGACCGCGGGATGAATGGAACGCCAGAGCCGTGCGGACAGGAAGACCAGCGGCACGTCCAGAAAGGCCACGATGCCGACGACGGCACAGATGACGCTTTTGCGGCGCGGCGGCAGGTCCAGCCCGCGCAGCAGCAGATAGCCCACATAGACGAACCACATGATGAGGGCCGTGGTCAGCCGCGGGTCCCAGGTCCACCAGACGCCCCACGAGCGGCGCGCCCAGATCATGCCTGTGGCCAGCGTGAGCGTGGTCAGCAGCACGCCGACCTCGGCGGCGGCCCGGCACAGGCGGTCAGCCGCGTCGCTGGCGCGCAGCAGAACCGCCACCGAGGCCAGAAAGACGACGAAAAAGCTGATCAGCGCCCACCAGGCCAGCGGCAGATGGACGTAAAAGACTTTCTGCATGAGGCCCAGCTGGGCCTCCACCGGCGCATAAAGATAGATAAGCCCCTGACAGGCGGCAAAGGCCAGCGCGCCGATCAGGGCCAGCCCCTGCGGCAGGGCGGAAAACGGGGCGCGGGATGCGTTCATTATTCGTCTCCTGCGTACATGAAGCCGAAGAGCAGCAGCCCCGCGGCCAGAAAAACGGCGTCAAAGGCCGCCGCCAGTTGCAGCCAGGCGGTCGGCCCGTCCGGGCTTTCCAGCCCGAAGCAGAGCGCCCCCACCCGGATGCCCGCCAGCAGCAGCGGAATAAGCAGCGGAAAGAGAAGGATGCTCAGCAGGGACTCCCGCGAGCCGCCTCCCTGAGCCAGCGCGCCCAGCAGGGAGCCCAGCGCGCAGATGCCCACGTCCACCAGCAGCAGGGCCAGCAGGCCCGACAGCAGGGGGCCGCCCAGCTCCTGACCCAGAAACACCACGGCGGCGGGAAGGAAGATGGCCTGCGCCAGCAGAAGCAGCAGCAGTCCGGCAAGCCCCTTGCCCAGCCAGACGCCTTGCGCGGGCGCGGGACTGAGCAGCAGTCCGAGCCGGGCGGCATTGACCTCTTCCAGTGCGTAGAGTCCGTTGAAGATGAGCACCTGACAGAAGAGCGCGCTCAGCCAGAAGACCGCCGCCGCTCCCTGCGGGCTCATGCGCTCGCCCACGCCCTGCGAAAGGCTGAAGACAAAGAGCAGCAGCAGGCCCAGCAACAGGCCCTGCACCAGACCGCTGCCTCGTCCGAGGGTCAGCAGAAGGTCCTTGCGCATCACGCGCAGCGCCAGCGTCAGCATGCGGCCTCCGTCGGGGCGGCGCAGGCGGCCGGGCCTGCGTCCTCTTCGGCAAGACGTCCCTTGTGCAGGCGCAGGATGCGGTCGGCCAGCGGCGCGTCTCCTTGCAGGTCATGGCTCACGATGATGACGGCCGCGCCCCGCTGGCGTGCGTTCCCTATTTCCCGCCGCAGCAGGGCCAGCGAGGCGGCATCCAGGCCGGTGCCGGGCTCGTCCAGCAGCAGCAGGTCCGCCCGCAGCATGAGTACCCGCGCCAGATTCAGACGCTGGGCCATGCCGCGCGAGAATATCCCGGCCCGCTCGTGCGCATGGGCAGCCAGCCCGACGTGCTCCAGCAGCGCAAGCAGTTCCTGACGGGATGTTTGCAGCCCGTGCACGCCGTTCCAGAAGGAGAGGTTTTCCAGCGCGCTCAGTCCGGGATACAGGAAGGTGGCATGCCCCAGATAGGCGGTAACGGGCGTCGGTTCCGTGAAGCGTACCGTCCCGGAGGTGGGCCGGGCCAGCCCGGCCACGATGCGGAGCAGGGTGCTCTTGCCCGCGCCGTTGTTGCCGGCCAGCAGACTGACGCTGCCGGCGGCAAAGGAGGCATTCACATCCCGCAGGACAAGCCTGTCCCCGTAGAACTTGGCAAGATGCTCCAGATGCAGCATGACCGTAGCCTGTCGTGCGGCCTGCCTCAGTCTCTGCCGCGGGCCTTGCCCTCAGCGTCCGTGCCGTCGTTCTGACGGCGCGACGCGGGGGCGCGGCGCAGCATGAGCAGCGGGAAGAGACAGAGCAGCGTCCCGCCGATCCAAATCCAGTTGACCAGCGGTTCCAGACTGATCTTGACGTAGGCCCGGCCATCCTGATCCAGTCCCAGCAGCGAGGCGTAGACTTCATTGCCCAGTCCGGGGATGACGTCCACTTCCGTAAACTGCATGCTGCCGAACTTGTCGTAAATGCGCCGCTGGGGCATCAGTTCGCCGATCACCGTATCCGCGCGGCGCACTTCAAGCTGGGCTTCCAGAAAATGATAACCGGGCTGCGTCCCTTCAAAAAGATTCTTGAGGGTGACGGTCACATTGCCCAGCTTCACGCTGTCGCCGGGCGCAAAGGCATGATCCGTCTCCTGCTTGTAGGGCCCGGAAAAGGCGATGCCCAGCGCCATGAGGGCCAGGCCGAGGTGAAGGCCCAGCGCACCCGCCCGCCGGGAAAGCTGGCTCACGGGAGTGGAGGCCACGCGCAGCAGCAGGGCCAGCAAAAAGCCCGCAGCGCCCGCCGTGGTCAGCAGGGCAACCACATTCTGATACCCCACCAGCCAGAGGACAGCGGCACAGCCCGCCGCGCCGAGCAGGGCAATGCTGCGGGCGCGGCGACCGCTCGGGGTCAGCCAGGGGCAGTAGGCCAGCAGGAGCAGCATGACGGCGCAGAGCGGCAGGATCACGCGGTTGTAGAAAGAGGCCTCAAGCCCCATGCTGGAGGAGGTGAACAGGGCGCTCGTCACCGGCCACATGGTCGCATTGAGGATGATGACCGCCATGGCCAGCAGCAGCACGGCCACGGCCAGCAGCGTATCCTCGGCGGAAATCAGGCTCGTCGAACGGGAGGCGTGCGCGTCATCACCGGAAGCGGCATCGACGCTGCGTCCCGCCGGGGAGAGCAGGCTTATGGCGATGCTCAACACGAGACCCACCGTCACAAAAATGCCCAGCGGAAAACCGACGCTGCCGCTGCCGAAGGCATGGACGGATTCAATGACGCCGCTGCGCACAAGGAACGTGGCAAAAAAGGTCGTCAGCGTGGTCAGGCCCATGAGCAGCACATTGAAGCGGGTCAGACGGCCCCGGCGCTTTTCGATGATGGCCGTGTGCAGGGCGGCCGTGCCCACCAGCCAGGGGATGAGCGAGGCGTTTTCCACAGGGTCCCAGGCCCAGTAGCCGCCCCAGCCCAGTTCCATGTAGGCCCACCACATGCCCAGCACAATGCCCGCCGTCAGGAAGGCCCAGGCCAGCAGGGTGATGGGGCGGGCAAGGTCGAACCAGCGCGTTTCATCGGGCTGGCGGGAAAGGGCCTGCGCCAGCGCCAGACAGGTGGGGATGGCAAAGCCGCCGTATCCCAGGAAGAGCAGCGGCGGGTGGAAGATCATGCCCGGATTCTGCAGCAGGGGATTCAGTCCGTTGCCGTCCGCCGGGGCGGGATTCAGCATGATGAAGGGATTGTTCCAGACGCAGAGCAGCAGGCCGAAAAAGGCCATGATGACCAGAAAGAACACCCAGAACCAGAGGCGGGTCGTTTCCTTCAGTCGGCGATAGCCGCTGGTACAGGCGAAAATCGTGCCCATGATCCCTACCGACAGGGCCCAGAAGAGCATGGAACCGGCCTGCCCGGCCCAGAAGGCCGTCAAACGGTAGAAGAGGGGAAGCACTTTGTCCGTGTAATCGGCCACATACTTCAGGGAATAGTCCTGCCAGTAGAGCCCGTGCAGCAGAAAGGCCGAGGCCACGAGCAGACAGAGGCTTACGCCCCAGTGGATTTTTTCCACCAGCGGCAGGGAGGAGGCACTCCGTGGCCGCCAGAGCTGAAGCAGGGCAAGAATCCCGCCGCCGACAGCCAGCAGCAGGCTCAGGAGCAGAAAGGCGAAGGCGAAAAAGTACATGTGAATCCTTTGAAAGCGGTGAAACAGGCAGCCGTCGTGCCGCGTCAGGCCCGGCTGCGGCCCGGCAGGCGCGAACCGTCATGCCTCGTCCGTACATGCCGGACGACGGCAGGGACGCGGGGCGACAGGAAATCGGAAAGGGCCTCCCTCGCATCCGCGCCGCCGCTTGCCGGGCAGGACGGCGGAAGGTTGCCCGCCTGAAAGGCTCGACAGCCGCCTAGGTCTTGCGATTTTCCTTCTGATACTTGGAAGGACACTGGGTCATGAGGATTTTGGCCGAAAAACTCTTGTCGGGATTCATCCGGCCTTCCACGATGACCTCGGCCCCGGCCTTGAAATTGTCGGGCACAATGCCCCGGAAGCTTACGGGCATGGTCTGCCGGGGATCGTCCTTGTCCTGCAGAAGGAAGGAGACGCCCGGCCCGTCCTGCGGCGAACGGATGCCCTCCGGGGCGACCGTGCCGAACAGTCGCGCCGCGTGCAGATTTTCCGCCGTGGCGGCCTTGGCCTCGGAAACATTGAGGAAGTAGATGCTGTTTTCGGAAAAACCCGAATACAGAAGCCAGCCGAGACCGCCCAGAAAGAGGAGTCCGGCCAGAGCATAAGTAGCAGTGGAATTCTTGCGGGCCATGTATACCTCACAGGAAAAGGAAAAAGCGTGCATTACATAGCATGCCGCTGCCCATTTGGCAAGTAGGAATTACTCTCGTTAGAACCGGCAATCCTTATGAATCCTTGTGATTGGGCGCACAGACGTCCGTCTCTTCCGTCTGGGTGTGCGCGGCGTCCGCCGCCGCGGCGGAGGCGGCTTCCGTTTCCGCCGCATGGCCCGCCAGACTGGCGCGTCGCTTGCGGGCCATTTCGCGCAGATTGTCCACGCTGTCGCTTTCGTCAATGATTTCGCTGCCGAGAATTTCCTCCATCACGTCTTCCAGCGTCACGACCCCGGCGAGGCCGCCGTATTCGTCCAGCACGGCAAAGAGATGGACATGGGCGGCAAGCAGCTCCCGCAACAGCACATCCAGCGTCTGATTTTCCAGAATGAAGTGCAGGGGCTGCATGATGGAGGAAAGAGGCTGCGCGCCCTTGCCGTTGCGCATGGCCAGCCCCAGCAGACGGCGTTCCACCAGACCGACCAGGTCCTCATTGTGCTCGCCCCAGACGGGGATACGGCTGGTGTGCCAGGTCTGGGGATTGTTGTAGGCCTCTTCCACGGTGCAGTCATCCGGCAGGGAAAAGACCACCGTGCGCGGCGTCATGATTTCATGGACACGCTTCTGATCCAGCGCCAGCACATTGCGGATGAATTTTTCCTCATAGGGCTGGATTTGTCCCGCTTCCCGCGAGAGGCTGGTTACGGCGCGGATATCGTCCTCGGAAATATCGGGCCCCTTGGCCGCGGGCGTCAGCAGCCGGGTCAGCAGTGTGGTCAGCCAGAGCAGCGGGGTCAGCAGCTTGATGGCCAGAGCCAGCGGGCGGGCCAGCACTTCCATGATGGGTGAGGCGTAGGCCACGCCCAGCGTCTTGGGGACGATTTCGCCGAAGGCAAGGATAAGCACCGTGAAGAGGGCGGCAAAAAGCGCCAGCCAGGTGTCGCCGAATACGGCGGTAAAGGCCGAACCCGCCACGGCCGCCCCGGCGGTATTGGCGATGGTGTTGCAGGTCAGGATGACGGCGATGGGTTTGTCCACCTCGCTGCGCATGGCAAACAGCAGTTCGCCCACCGGACGGCCCGCGCGGCGGGCTTTTTCGATGGCCGACCAGGGCACGGCATAGAGTGCCGCCTCGGTCAGCGAGCAGAGAAAGGACACAAGTACGGCAAAGACCACGGAAGCAATGAAGGTGACCATGAGGTATCCCTGTCGGTTGATGGGCACGCGCCGGATTCTTTTCGCGGGCGGGCCGGACGTTCCGGCCGTGCGGGCAGCTGGACGACGGCAGCCGGGCCGCGCACGGGCTGTCCGGGCGGCTTGCGCCGGACGGCGCTTCAATAGTACCCTGCGCGAGCCGACTTGGCAAATGCCGGGCATCAGGGGGGACACATGGACGATCTGAAACAACGCCTGCATGAACTGGCGCAGAAGGAAGAAGCATGGCTTGTACGTATGCGCCGCGACCTGCACCGTCATCCCGAACCTGCCTGGGCGGAGTACCGGACAGCGGCGCTGGCGGCGCAGACGCTGGAGGAATGCGGCTTTGCCGTGCGGATGGGCGCGGAGGCCCTGCTGCCGCAGGCCCGGCCGCGGCGTCTCTCCCCTGACATGGTACGCGACGAACAGGCCCGGGCGGCGGCGCAGGGGACGGCGGCGCACTGGCTGGAGCGCATGCCCGACGGGCTGACCGGCCTCTGGGGGGATTTGCATCTGTCGGGTGCTCCCGACGACATGGCGGAAGAAGGTGAATCCGGCCCGCTCATTGCCTTTCGTTTCGACATGGACGCCAATGCCGGTATCCGTGAATGCCGGGAGGCGGATCATGCGCCGGCGGCGGAGGGCTTTGTCTCCTGCCGGGATGACGCCATGCACGCCTGCGGGCATGACGGACATGTGGCCATCGGTCTGGGGCTCGCGCGCCTGCTGGCGGCCCTGCGGCCCGAACTGGAAGCGCGGTTTCGGGGGCGGATTCGTCTTGTTTTCCAGCCTGCCGAAGAGGAGGGCGAAGGCGCACCCGGCATGGTGGCCGCCGGGGCGGTGGACGGCGTCTCCCGTCTGTTCGGCATCCATCTGAGCATGCAGGCCGGGGACAGCGGAACGCTGGTTTGCGGCACCACGCATTTTCTGGCCACCACCAACTTTGAGGTGTTCTTTGACGGACGCGCCGCGCACGCCGGACTTGCGCCGCAGGAGGGCCGCAATGCCCTGCTTGCCGCCTGCACAGCCTGCACGGCCCTGCTGGGCATAGCCCGTCACGGGGAGGGAGCCTCCCGCATCAACGTGGGGGAAATGCACGGCGGCGAAGCTCCCAACGCCATACCCGCCCATGCCTGGTTCCGGGGGGAAACACGGGGGGAAAACAGCGACATCAACGGTTTCATGATGGCGGAGGTGCGCCGCATGGTGCAGGGGGCGGCACGCATGCACGGCTGTACCGCGCGTCTGCTCTGCCAGAGCTATTGCCCCGGCGCATCCTCCCATCCCGAACTGACGGCCCTTGTGGGGCGCGTGGCGGAGGAAATGGGAGGCTTTACGCAGATTGTGCCGCAGGCGGAATTCAGGGCTTCGGAAGACTGCTGCTGGTTCATGAACAAGGTGGAGGAAGACGGCGGGCAGGCCGTGTACCTTCAGCTCGGCGCGGACAGGCCGTCGGGACATCATACGCCGCGTTTCACCTTTGACGAGAGCGTCCTGCCGCGCGGCGTCGAGCTGCTGGCCCGGCTGGCGCTGGCCTCGCTGGCCCGGCGCGACGGCTAGACAGGCTGTTCCGCGCCATGTCGTTTCGTTCGCCCGCGTCTTCTCCGGCGGCAAGCTGCCCGCCGCAGGCCCTGCGCCTTGCGCGCATCATGGCGGCCATCACGGCCTTCTGTCTCATCGGGGACACCATGCTGTATATTGCCCTGCCGCTGTGCTGGCAGGAGTGCGGGCTGGATGCGCTCTGGCAGGTGGGGGTGCTGCTGGCGGTCAACCGTCTGGTCCGTCTGCCGGTCAATCCGCTGGTGCGGCGGCTGTACGCCCGCATCAGCCGCCGGACGGGCATGCTGCTCGCCGTTCTGCTGGCTGCGGGAACCACCCTGCTGTACGGGGTGGCGCAATCCTTCGCCGTCTGGCTGCTGTTGCGCTGTCTCTGGGGGCTGGCCTGGACGCTGTTGCGGCTGGGGGCGCTCTTTGCGCTGGCCGAGGCGTCGAGCAAGGAAAACCGCGGCTATCTCATGGGCAGTTATAACGGCCTTGTCCGGCTGGGCAGTCTGGCGGGCATGCTGGGCGGCGGCCTGCTGGCGGATCTGTTCGGTTTTTCCTTCGTGGCCCTGCTGTTCGGCCTGCTGACGCTGCTGGGGCTTTTGCCTGGCCTGTTCTGCCTGCCGCCTGAGGGACGTCCCACGGCCGCGCAGGGGCGTGAGGCCGGAACCCTGCTGGTGCGTCGCCATCTGCGACTGCCCGCCATGCGGCGCATCTTTGCCACGGGCTTTCTGGTGACGCTGGTCTTTCAGGGCATTTATGCCGCCAGCCTGAGCCGCATGGTTGCCCTGCATGTGGGGGACCTGTCCCTGTCCGGAACTCTTGTCATGGGCTGCGCCACGCTGGCGGGACTGTTGCAGGCCCTGCGCTGGGGCTGGGAGCCCTGGCTCGCGCCGTGGTTCGGTCGCCTTTCGGACGGGCCGCGCGGGCGTGCGCCGGTGCTGCGCGTCTGCCTGATGCTGGCGGCATCGGCGCTGGGGCTTGTGGCCCTGCCGCTGCCCGTTCCCTTCTGGCTGGCGCTGCTGCTGCTTTCACAGGCCTGCGCCACCGGTCTTTCCACGCTGGCGGACGCCGCGGCCTCGGATACGGCCGTGCAGCACGGACACCCCACGCTGACCCTTTCCTCGTATACCTTCATTGCGGATTGCGGTTCAGCCGTCGGGCCGGTGCTTGCCTATGCCTTGCAGGACTGGTTGGGCATGGATGCGGCCTATGTGACGGCAGCCGCGTTGCTTCTCCTCTTGCTGTTCTACTGGGGCCGGGACGGGGGGACGGAACGGGGATAGGCCCGGTTGCGCGGAACGCAGCTCCGCAAAAGCGCACGATCTCTTCCTTGCGCCTTCGCGGGCAGGCCGCCCGATGTGCGCGGAAGGGGTATGCCGTTGCGGCACGAAAATCTTTTTATCATTTTTTCTTGACAAACTCTGAAGCTTATCGTACCACTTGTGAAGCGAAACGGTGAAGACGTTTCCTCAATGTCGCGGGGTGGAGCAGCTCGGTAGCTCGTCGGGCTCATAACCCGAAGGTCGTAGGTTCAAATCCTGCCCCCGCAACCAAGAAAATCAAGCCCTTATGGAATTCTAGCCATAAGGGCTTTTCTCATTTCCTAACCTATTCCTAACCAGAAGGGGAAGATAAGAGCTGACGGGAGGTGATGACGCTTGCGGTGCGACCAATGGGAGCATACCGGAGGGGTATTCTGGGCTATGCTCTTCTCACTGAGACAGTAGCTCACTTGAGGGCGCGTCTTACCCCATTCCTAACCATTTCCTAACAATTATCTGGGTTCAACAAGAATAAAATTTTCCGCCTCAACGCCATCTTGTAGAAATAACTCTGGAATTTCTTCTTCTCTAATATCTTCAAGTAAAAGAGCTGCTTTTGCTTGTTCAAAGGCAACAGCCACGGACTTACCAAAACCAATGGCAGAGTAAAATTGTGTGGCAAATACACGCGCGGCTTCGTCCCCAACAGAGTCTTTCATACCAATAGCACCTTCTATGAAGCTGACAGCGGATTTCGCTTGAGGGCATGAAAAACAAGAATTTACAAATAAAAATCGTATATCCTCTGATGCAGTTTTTAGGGTTTGCGCAATAGCAGCTATACTAACGAGCTTTTCTCGACCATTGACATCTTGTAGGACAAGTTCACCAGAGGGTGCACCGTGTCCACTAAAATGAATTATTGTCGGTGTACATTCGTTGATTGCCAAAAGAATATCTGAAGGCCGAACAGCCCACCGACTTTCAAATTTAATGGAGTCGCGAAAATCTGACAGCCGCAATTGTTCTCGTATCGCCCTTGCTTCTTCATCAAGACGAAGTTGTACCTGTGTTAAAGGGTTAGCCGCAAGAAATAAAACAGTAATCTGGCGTGGCAGCGCCTTAAGTCTTTCGATTTCATATCGCGTACGCACCTGTTCCCGTGCAAGTGTGTCCATACCGGTAGAGATAGTGCGCATTGCTTGAGCGTGAGCCTTTTGCTGCTTATCAAACTCACGCTGCTCCTCACGAGTGAGTTTTTCTTGCTCTGAATGGAGCTCCTTGTACTTCCGGGCAATTTTTTCCTCAATGTCAGCTACTCTTTTGACCCCATTCGCCACTTCTTTTTGGTATCGTTCGATGTCATTCATTTTACTTTTGAGAGTACTCGCACTGGTAGCACGACGTGCCGCCTCTGAAGCTGAAGCAATGCGTTTGTTCAGATCGGCGAGCTTAGTTTGCTCTCTGGCCTTGACGTGAGATAAGTCGGCAATTTCTTTTTGCTTTTGAGCAACAGATCGCCTATATGAATCAATAAAGCCCATCTTTTCCTCCTGTTTTTTTACTATAATATCAGAAGGTTACCACCGCACTAGATGTAGAGTGTCAACACGTTGTTCACCCTCTGCTCAGACATGAAGCTGGAGGTTTTCTGCCAAGAGCCGAATGGGGGCGCACGAAATTGTAATGATGCGTCCATTTCGACAAGCAGGCTGTTCTTTT
>CALVGJ010000001.1 GCA_944327045.1 uncultured Desulfovibrio sp. | reverse complement strand
CTTCAAAAAATTCTCCCGGGGAGGATGCAGGGACAGCGTGACCGCCCCGGCTGTCCCTTCGACTGGAAGTCCCCCGGCGGCATGGCGAAACGGCCATGTCATCTTGCCTGCATCAGAGGGAAACTTGCGGGTCATGCCTTCGCAGTATTTCCCTGATAAAGCGCGCTGGGGGAGGGGTGGGGGGACGGGGCCCCCCTCCCGCGCGAGGCGAGGGTGGGCCCCGCCCCCCGTAAGGAAAACCTCACCATCAGCCTCCAGCTGCCAGCCGCCTACCGTTTGCCGGGGGGGAGAGTGGTCAGGCTGCGCAGGCGATCAGCGAAGGTGGTTTTGCGGTAGAGATTGCGCAGTTCGGCGCCGGGGGTGATGGAGGTCACCACGGCGCGGCCGATGACAAAGCGGTCGTTGTCGTCATCGCCGTTGACGACGCGCACGCCCCAGACGTTATGGAAGATGGCGGGGCGTCCTTTCCATTCGCCCACATAGAGCATGATATGGCCGCGCATCCAGAGCAGACTCAGGAAGGGCACGCCCTGCTGCAGGATGACTTTTTCCTTTTCCGCCGTGCTGAGACCTTCCAGCGGCTGGACGAGGCCGGAGCGGCCCTGCCCGGTGGAGTTGCGGCCCAGCCAGATGCCGAAGGGGGTGAAGAGCTCGCGGGTAAGGGCCGAGCAGTCCCGGTCGCCGAACATGCCGCCCCAGCCATAGCGCTGGCCCATCATGACGTTGCCGATCTGGGCCACGGCGTCGGGGGTAAGGGGCAGAGGTTTGCGCACAGCGTCGGCAATGGGCACGGTGGCGGTGACGGTGGCGGCGTAGCGGCCTTTTTTGATCGGCACGAGCAGGTTGATCATGCCCGGCTGTCCTGTCGGCGTATCGGCCAGCGGCAGGACGGTGCCGATGTTGACCTGTCCGCACTGGCTGCCGGGCAGCATGACCTTGTCCCGCACAATGGCGGCATAGCTGCCGGTCTGATAGCGGCGGATAAAGTCGTCGTCCACCAGCGCCACATCCGAGGCGTCCACCCAGCCGGCGGCCACGGGGCACTCGATGAAATACCACTGACCGTCGCGGCTCGTGTGGGTGATGAAGAGCGGCGTGCCCACGGGCAGCAGGGAATACTGGAAATAGTCAAAGGGATTGGCGCGCTGATCCGGTGTGGGTTCGCTGAAGCGTGGCGCATGGGTGGGCATCTCGCGCAGGTCGGTATTGCGGATGGTGATGGCCTTCGCCTTGGTATTGGGATAGGTGCCCATGCGGGCATTGCGGGCGATGCCGTCCCATTCGGCCTGCGTCCAGCGGACATCGTCATGCTTGTAGCCGCGGGCCTTGCGGAAGATGGCTGAGGCGCTGCGGCGTTTGACCGTGGCTTTTTTCATCTGCCAGGGGCCGAAGAAGATGCGGTTGAAACGGGCGTCCTGTTCAGCCTGCTCCGCGGCGGAGAGCAGGGGCGTGCTGCCGCCCGCCTGACGGGCGAAAGGCATCAGGTCCTGCGGGATGGCGCGCAGATCGCGGATGGTGCCCATCCATTGCGGGCTTTCGCCTTCGCGCGTGGGGACGGGCTTGGCCGCGCAGGCCGCAAGCTGGGCCAGGATGAGCAGCAGGGCGAGCGTAAGACAGCAGCGCGCGCCGGATCGAAAGCAGGGGGGGAGGGTCTTCATGGTGTCTCCTTGGACATAGGGCATTTTCCGTTTGAAACGCGAAGCGTTCCAAATCATGCGCCCTGTCGTTTCGCAAAAAAACGCGGTTTTCCGTTCACTTCGGGCCGGACGGCGCTACGCTGCCGTCTGGAGTTTCACCTTAGAGCGAGGGGGTTCCCTTCCCCCCAACAGGCAGCGAAGAGTGTTACCAGCCCTAACGGATGCGGATACGGCTCTTGCGGACGAAATCCGCCGGAAGATAGGTCATCTTGGCCTGCCGCAGACCTTCCTCGTCGAGGTCCTGCGCCCGGTTGAGGTAGCGGAAGCCCTCGCCCGCATGGCGTGAAAAGAGGCAGTTGATGGTCTGGTAAACGCCGCGGTAGCCGTTGAGGCCCTTTTCAAAGTGGACGCCGAGGGTCGTGTCGTCCAGTTTTTCTCCCACGCTGAAGGCTACCATGCGGCCGTCCACATAGAGCGATCCCCCCTGCAGGCCGTCAAAGTTGTCCCAGTGAGAGAGCACCCGGTTGATGGCTTCGTTCTCGGCGCGCAGGGAGGGGGAGCTTTCACATTCGTGCCACTGGCACCAGTCGTCCTGCAGGCCGAGCACATCCTCCACCATTTCGTCGTTCAGCGGCCGGTAGTCCGGTTCGCCGTAGGCCTTGATGAAGCTGTTCACGTGATTCTTTTTCTTGTGGTAGCGGTTGCCGGGCAGGGTCGCCAGCGCGTCGCGGTCATAGAGATATTCCCACTGGCCGCGATCCTCGATGACGTCCAGCTGTTCGGGCAGGCATTCCTTCCAGCGGGCGGCCAGCATGTCCGGCACGCGGATGATGGGGGCGTCCGTCAGACCGGGCAGCAGGGCGGCCCAGTCCGCCGCGGCCCAGTCGCCCACGGGCGCCCAGTACTGCAGGGCGGGGCGCGTCTGGCGGATCCAGCACAGATCATGGGCAAAACACCATTCAAGCCCGTAGTGTTCCTGCCAGCCCCAGAGGTTGGCAAGGCTGTAGTCCAGAGAACGACAGGGCGTCAGACGCCACAGGGCGGCATAGTCCGCCCGCAGGTCGAGGCGTATGGGGTGATAGGCTGCATCCTTCATGAAGATCATCCTTTTGTTTCAGCGGAAGCGGCGGGGCGGTTCTCCCCCGCATGAAATTTGTGCGCGTGCATGGCAAAGCGGGTCCAGTTGCGATGCAGGACCACATGGAGCATACAGACGGCCTGTACGATCTGTGAGACCAGCATGGCGGCAAAGATGCCGGAAGCCGTGCCCCAGAGCTGATGTCCCAGCAGCCAGCCCAGCGGCAGGCGGACGATCCAGAGGCCGCCGCCGAAAATCATGAGGTTGTATCGGGTGGCTCCGGCGCCGTTCATGACGCCGCCCATGACCGTGCTGGCGATGGAAAAGGGCGTGGAAAGCAGGTTGAACTCCAGATATGAGACAATCTGGGCCTGTGTGGCCGCATCCTGCGTCATGAGGGCTGCGATGTCCTGTCGGAAGGGCCAGAGGCAGAGGGCCACAAGGCTCATGGCCACGGCCGCGATGGCCGTGAGGTTGCAGGCGATGCGTCTGGCCCGCTGCTGATCGCCCGCGCCGAGGCAATTGCCCACGAGCACCCCGGCGGTCATGTTGAAGGCCATGCCCGGCATGAAGAGGATGGCCTCCACCCGCAGCCCGGCCGTGAGCCCGGCCAGGGCGGCGATGCTCTCCACAGGCACCGAGGCCACCAGTACGAAAAGCATGAGGTAGCCGGACTGCCAGACGATTTGTGCTGCCCCGGCGGGCAGGGCCACCCGCAGCAGGTAGGGCAGGCCCACCCGCAGCCAGCGGCGATCCGGCACGGCATGACGGTGCAGATATTTGGAACGGCGCAACAGCAGGCAATTGCAGAACGCGCCCGCAAGCTGGGCGGCGAAGTTCGTCCAGAGGATGCCGTGTGCCCCGTATGCGGGCAGACCGAACCAGCCCAGACCGAAGCCAAGGCTGCCCGCCAGCGTCAGCGCACAGAGCAGGGCCGCTACCTGAAGGGGCGGGATGACCTGCCGCGTGGCGCGAAACATGACGCCTGTGGCCGCGTAGACGTACTGGGCGGGCAGGGTGAGCATGACCACATCCCAGAAGTCCCGGGCCAGCGGCAGGATGCGCTCCGGCACCCGCAGCAGGAACAGGATGGGGTCGGCCAGCAGCCAGCCCGCCGCGGCCATGACGAAGCCGAGGCCGAAGCTGCCCAGCACGGTGATGCTGACGTAGCGCTGCGCCCTGTCCAGCCGCTGCGCACCCAGCGACTGGCTGACGGCGGCCAGCGCGCCGCTGCTCATGGCCATGACGATGACCATGAGCAGGAGGGTACATTGCGTCACCATGCCCAGGGCCGCCTGCACGTCGGCGCTGATTTGTCCGGCGACCCAGACCGTGATGAGGCCCATGATGAACACCAGATACATCATGAGCATCTGCGGCCAGGCCAGCCGCCAGATGGCGCGGGGGGAGGTGCTGAGGTCGGGACGTGACATGGCGATCAACGGGGTTGAAGTTCAGCGCGGGGAAGATGCGTCCCGCAGTGGGCAGGGCGTTCCCTGGCGCTTCAAAGATAGGCACGCTTCGGCAAAGGGGAAGGGCCTTTTTTCTTCCCCGGGGTCGTGGACGGCGCGAACCGCCGTTTTGAAAAGGCATCCTGCGGAAAGGGGGAAGACGGGGACTGCCGTCGCAGGAAGGCGTGGCCCCTCTCCGGGACATCTTTCCGATAGTGCCTTTTCCGCTTGAAACGCTTCACGTTTCGCACCACACGGCTTGTCGCTTTGCGAAAGAACTGTTTTTTCCCCTCACGTGAGCCGGGCGGCGTTTGTTGCCGCCTTGCGTGTCGCCTTTTTTCAAAGACAACACGTTGTAAAAGCGCGCTGGGGGAAGGGTGGGGGGGCTGGGGGGAGGGGAACCCCCTCTCGCGCGAGGCGCGACCCGACGGGCGGCCCGCAGGGCCGTGTCCGTTAGGCGACAAAGGAGCCTTACGGACATCGACAGCAGAGCGAGG